>JAATFG010000119.1 GCA_015655355.1 Lysobacterales bacterium | reverse complement strand
ACCACCGGCGGCAATGCGCTGAAGTTCTACGCCTCGGTGCGCCTGGACATCCGTCGCATCGGCGCGATCAAGAAGGGCGAGGAAATCATCGGCAACCAGACCAAGATCAAGGTGGTCAAGAACAAGCTGGCGCCGCCGTTCAAGCAGGTCGTCACCGAAATCCTGTACGGCGAAGGCATCAGCCGCGAAGGCGAACTGATCGACATGGGCGTGGACGCCAAGCTGGTCGAGAAGTCCGGTGCCTGGTATGGCGCCTACGGCGAACGCATCGGCCAGGGCAAGGACAACGCCCGCGCCTATCTGCGCGAGAACCCGGCCGTTGCCGCCCGCCTCGAAGCCGAACTGCGCGAGAAGTTCCAGCCGGAGCAGACCAACCGCGGTGAAGGCGGCGACGATGGCGACGACGAATAAGTCGCCATGACCGTGATGCCGTCCCGGCCAACGGGGCGGCACCATCCGGCAGGACAGCAATTGCAGGCCAGAAGTCGATTCCGCGAGCGGTTCGCTGCCCGCGTCGGTAGTACTCGTCCCCAACACGACCAAGCAAGGGAAACACCATGAGCGCCCAGACCCGCCTGCACTCCTTCAGCAGCGCCTCGAACACCATCGCCACTGCCCTGTATTTCCTGTTCCTGGCGTGTGTGTCGATCAATGCCGGCATCGATCGCAGTTTCCTCGTCGGCATGCTGGTGTTCGCCTTTGGCGGCTGTTTCTATCCGCTGGTGGCATCGATGTTTCCACGGGATGAAAGCCGCTGAGATCCCGTTGTGGCATGTGAGCCAGCCGCTGTCGGTTTTGATTTTCCGGAGTTCCGTGGCCAACGGAAACTCTCTCGTCACCCCGCGCCAGCGGGGTCTTTTTGCCAGGCATGCGCGCATACTTGCGTCAAGTGAGGGCAGGGCAATGGCGACCGATCGCGATTTCATCGAATACGTCCATGAGCAGTCCGGTCTCGGTGCGGCGCTGACGTACAGGAAGATGTTCGGCGAATACGGCCTGTATTTCGACGGCAGGATGGTGCTGGTCGCGGCCGACAACCGTCTGTTCCTTAAACCGACCGAAGCCGGTCGTGCGTTGTTGCCAAGCGTGGTCGAGGCGCCGATCTATCCTGGCTCGAAGAACTGGTTCGTCATCGATGAATGGCTGGACGACCGCGACTTGTTGCAACAGCTTGTTCGCGCCACCGCTACTGAATTGCCATTGCCGAAGCCGAAAGCGGCGAAGCGAACGAGCCGGAAAACCTCGAAAAAAATCGTGAAGAAAGCCGCGAAGATATCTTCGACGAGGGAGAGGCCGTCATGAGCCGCAAGCAGGTTTTTGGTCGATTGCCGGATGCGAACGAAAACGCCCCGGCGCAACGCCGGCGCAAGTCGCGGTCGGAACCCACGCCCGACCAGCGCGCGCTGGGTTTGCTGGTGCGACGCGAACATTCGCGCAAGGAACTGGAACGCAAGCTGGCAACGCGCGGGGTCGAGGCCGAAGAGGCGAAAGCCGCGGTCGAGAAGATGTGCGGCGAGGGCTGGCAGAGCGACGAACGCTTCGCTGAGCTCCTGGTGCGCAGTCGCGCAGCCAATGGCTACGGCCCGCTGCACGTCCGCGCCGAACTCGGCAGTCACGGGGTGCCGCACGACTTGATCGCTGCGGCAATGGAAAATTTCGATGGCGATTGGAATGGAATTGCACGTGGCTTGATCCGCCGCCGTTTCGGGGAGCGCGGGCCGCAGGACATGGCGCAGCGGCGCAAAGCCGGCGACTTGCTGATGCGCCGCGGGTTTGCCGGTGATCAGGTCCGTGCCGCGCTGGACTGGGCCGGGGACGATTGAACCGGTGGGCCGGCGGCGGGGAGGCTGCGGTTTTGCTACTCTTGGCAGTCTTTCCGGGACACTCGCCCAGTTGTTGCGCGACCCGGCCCGCCTGCCCGAATCCGTCCGATGAACAGCCCGACTTCCACGCCTGCCTTGAACAGTACGTTCACCACCGCCCGCGTCCGCAAGGACTTCCTCGATTTCTTCGCTTCCAAGGGCCACACCATCGTGCCGTCGGCGCCGCTGGTGCCGGGCAACGATCCAACCTTGTTGTTCACCAATTCGGGCATGGTCCAGTTCAAGGACGTGTTCCTCGGCGCCGAGAGGCGCAGTTACACCCGCGCGGCCGACGTGCAGCGTTGCTTGCGCGCCGGCGGCAAGCACAACGATCTGGATTCGGTCGGCTACACCGCGCGCCACCACACCTTCTTCGAGATGCTCGGCAACTGGAGCTTCGGCGACTACTTCAAGAAGGAAGCCATCGCCTGGTCGTGGGAACTGCTGACCGAAGTGTGGAAGCTGCCGAAAGAGCGCCTGCTGGTCACCGTCTACTACAACGACGACGAGTCGTATGACCTCTGGCACAAGATGGTCGGCCTGCCGCCGGAGCGCATCATCCGCATCGGCGACAACAAGGGCGCGCCGTATGCGTCGGACAACTTCTGGCAGATGGCCGACACCGGCCCGTGCGGCCCGTGCACCGAAATCTTCTACGACCACGGCGAAGGCATCGCCGGTGGTCCGCCCGGGTCGCCGGATGAAGACGGCGACCGCTTCATCGAGATATGGAACAACGTCTTCATGCAGTTCGACCGCCAGCCCGACGGCGCGCTGGTCCCGCTGCCGGCGCCGTGCGTCGATACCGGCATGGGTCTGGAGCGCCTGGTTGCGGTGCTGCAACACGTGCACAGCAATTACGAGATCGACCTGTTCCAGGCGCTGATCAGGAAAGCGGCGGAACTCACCCGCACCGACGACCTGGAAAACAAGTCGCTGCGCGTGATCGCCGACCACATCCGCGCGTGCAGCTTCCTGATCGTCGATGGCGTGCTGCCGTCGAACGAGGGCCGCGGCTACGTGCTCCGCCGCATCATTCGCCGAGCTTTGCGCCACGGCTGGATGCTGGGCGTGAAGGAGCCGTTCTTCTTCAAGCTGGTGCCAACGCTGGTGCAACTGATGGGCGAGGCCTATCCGGAATTGCCGGCGGCGCAGACTACGGTCGAACGCGCGCTGCGTGCCGAGGAAGAGCGCTTTGCCGAAACCCTCGATTCGGGCATGAAGATCTTCGACGAGATCGCGGCCAAGGCTGATCGCATCATTCCGGGCGACGAAGCTTTCCGTTTGTACGATACCTACGGGTTCCCGCTGGACCTGACCCAGGACATCGCGCGCGAGCGCAACCTGAGCGTCGATCTGTCCGGCTTCGAGGACGCGATGGAGCAGCAGCGCGAAACCGCGCGTGCGGCCGGCAAATTCACCAGCAATACGGGCCTGCCGGCGGAATTGGTCGCGCAATTGCAGCCGACCCAATTTCAAGGCTACGAACAGCTCGATGCGCAGGACCTCAAGGTCGTCGCGATCCTGAAGGACGGCGCACCGGTGCAGAGTATCGGCGCCACCGACGAGGCCGTGGTGTTCCTTGACGCGACGCCGTTCTACGCCGAATCCGGCGGTCAGGTCGGCGATACCGGCGTGCTTGCCGCCAGTGGTGTCGAATTTCCGGTAGCTGATACGCAGAAATTCGCCGGCCAGTTCTTCGGCCATTGCGGCAGGTTGGCCAAGGGCAGTCTCAAGGTTGGCGACGTGCTGGCCGGTTCGGTCGATGCGGTCCGCCGTGGCGCGATCATCCTCAACCACAGCGCCACGCACTTGCTGCACGCGGCGCTGCGCAACGTGCTGGGGACGCATGTTGCACAGAAGGGTTCGCTGGTCGCGCCGGATCGTTTGCGTTTCGACTTCAGCCACTTCCAGCCGATGACCGCCGCGGAACTCGCCGAGGTCGAGCGCCGGGTCAACGCCGAAGTGCGTGCCAACCATGAAGGCGAAGTGCGCCAGATGGGCATGCAGGAAGCGCTGGATTTCGGTGCGATGGCGCTGTTCGGCGAGAAATACGGCGAGCGCGTGCGCGTGCTGCGCTTCGGTCCGACCTCGACCGAGCTGTGCGGTGGCACCCACGTCGGTCGTACCGGCGACATCGGCTTGTTCAAGATCGTTGCCGAAAGCGGCGTGTCAGCCGGCGTGCGCCGCATCGAAGCGGTGACCGGTCAGGCCGCACTGGATCATGTTGCGCATGAAGAAGCGCGCCTGCAGGCAGCGGCGGCGATTCTCGGCGGCAGCGCTGGCGAGGTGGTCGAAAAGCTGCGCGCATTGACCGACAAGCAGAAAAAGTTGGAACGCGAACTTGAATCGCTGAAGGCCAAGGCTGCCAGCGGTGCGACCGCCGACCTGGCCGGGCAGGCGGTCGAAGTGGGCGGAATCAAGGTATTGTCGGCGAAGCTGGAAGGCTTCGACGCCAAAGCCTTGCGCGAGGCCATCGACCGGCTCAAGCAGCAACTCGGCGATGCGGTGATCGTCCTGGCCGGCACCGGCGGGGGCAAGGCTGCGTTGGTCGCCGGCGTGAATGGCGCTGCAACCGGCAAGGTCAAGGCCGGGGAACTGTTGAGCCACATCGCCGGTCAGATCGGAGGCAAGGGCGGCGGACGCCCGGACCTCGCCCAGGGTGGTGGCGAGGACGGGCCCGCCCTTGCCACGGCGCTGAAAGGCGTACCTGAATGGGTAAGCTCACAGCTGAATTGAGAAACCCATCCTTTTTGCATATTGCGGGCGGTCGGACCGCCCGCTACCATCGAACGAACCAATCAAGATGAAAGAAGCGCTGGCGGCCCCCCCGCAACCAGACGTTTCCGCCGGTGCAGGATGCACCGGAATACGGAGAGTAGACCAACATGCTTATTTTGACCCGCCGCGTCGGTGAGACCCTGATGATCGGCGACGAAGTGACCGTCACCGTTCTTGGCGTCAAAGGCAATCAGGTGCGCATCGGCATCACTGCGCCGAAGGACGTCGCCGTGCACCGCGAGGAAATCTACCAGCGCATCCAACGCGGCGACGAACAGCCCGCTGCGGTCAAGGCCACCGGTACCGAAGGCTGATTCCGATTTTTTGCAGTCTGTTGGCGAAAAAACCGGCAGATGCGTTGCCGTATCCGCCATCAACCGTTATGATTCGCGCATCGCAGTGATGCGGAAAACCGGTTCCGGGGCGGTGCCCGAGAGGCCGAAGGGGCTCCCCTGCTAAGGGAGTATAGGGTCAAAAGCTCTATCGAGGGTTCGAATCCCTCCTGTCCCGCCATACTTTGAAATGAAGTGATTTCAAGTGTGGTTGAGCCGGTTTTGGATGTTGACGGAGTATTTGGTTTCATCCATAATTTCACCTCTAACGCGCCCGTAGCTCAGCTGGATAGAGCATCTGGCTACGAACCAGAAGGTCAGGAGTTCGAATCTCTTCGGGCGCACCAATGCACAACAAAAAAGCCGCTGGAAACAGCGGCTTTTTTGTTGCCCGCGATTCGCGGGGAGATGCCGATGGAGAAACAAGGCCGGCGGATGCCGGCTCGTTCGTCGGTCGATGTTTCGGCCGCGTGTCGCGGTCAGAGGCAGTCGTCGATGTCGCCGCGCGGCAAGGCGCGCTTGACGTCGAACAGCACCGCGTTCGTCTTGCCGAACGCGCGCACGCCGGCGCTGCCTTGCGCGAGGAAGTCGCGATGCGGCACGGCAAGGATGATCGCATCGTAAGCCGCAGCTTGTGGATTGGCGACCAGATCGAGACCGTATTCGTGTTTTGCGTCCGCCGCATCGATCCATGGGTCATGCACGTCCACGTCGACGTTGTAGCTGTGCAGTTCGGCGATCACGTCCATCACCCGCGTGTTGCGCAGGTCGGCGCAGTTTTCCTTGAATGCCAGGCCGAGCACGAGCACTTTCGCGTGGCTGGTGGCGATGCCGCGTTGCTGCATCAATTTCACCACGCGCTGGGCGACGTGTCCGCCCATGCCGTCGTTGATGCGGCGCCCGGCGAGGATCACTTCCGGGTGGTAGCCGATCTGCTGTGCCTTGTGGGTGAGGTAATACGGGTCGACGCCGATGCAGTGGCCGCCGACCAGGCCGGGACGGAACGGCAGGAAATTCCATTTGGTGCCGGCGGCTTCCAGCACTTCATGGGTGTCGATGCCGAGGCGGTGGAAGATCAGCGCCAGTTCGTTGATCAGGGCGATGTTGACGTCGCGCTGGGTGTTCTCGATCACCTTCGCCGCTTCGGCGACGCGGATGCTGGACGCGCGATGCACGCCGGCCTGTACCACGCGCGCGTACAGCGCTTCGACGAAATCCGCTGCCGCGTCGGTCGAACCGGACACGACCTTCATCACGTGCTTCAGGCCATGGCCCTTGTCGCCCGGATTGATGCGTTCGGGCGAATAGCCGACGAAGAAATCGACGTTGCATGCCAGCCCGGATTCGCGCTCGATGATCGGCACGCACACTTCCTCGGTGCAGCCCGGATACACGGTCGATTCGTAGATCGCGATGCCGCCGCGCCTGATCGCGCGGCCGACGCTGCGGCTGGCCGCTTCCAGTGGCGTGAGATCCGGGCGCTTGTAGTCGTCGATCGGCGTCGGCACGGTGACGATGAAGACATCGCGACCCTGCAGCGATTCGACTTCGGCGCTGAACTTCAATTTCGCCGCGGACTGCAAATCCGCATCGTCGAGTTCGAGCGTGCGGTCGTGGCCACGCGACAATTCGGCGACGCGTTCGGCATTGATGTCGAAGCCGAGCGTGTCGAGGTCGTGGCCGAAGGCGGCGGCCAGCGGCAGGCCGACGTAGCCCAGGCCGATCACGGCGATTTTGGCCTCGTCCAGCCGCGGCAAGGTGGTGCTCATGCAATCCCCAAGTGTGAATGTGGTTTTTTCGTGCTGCGTGGAATTTTAAGCCGTGCGCGGGCGGCGCGTACGTTCATTCGAGCAGGCAATCGACCACGCTGCCGGGCTGCTTCATCCACGCGAAATGGTCCGGCGTGGTGCCGAGCTGGCGCTCGTCGAGGATGATCGACTTGCGTTGCGCCGGGGCCAGCTTGCCGAGCAGGGCGGCCAGCGACGAACGCGGCGCCAGCCAGTCGCGGGAGAACAGCACGGTGTGCGCGGGAATCGCCAGTTGAGCCAGCGCCGCCTCGAAATCGAAGTCCATGCCCTTGGCCGCATAGCGGCCAGTACGGCCGACGCGGGCCCAGTCGCCGATCAGGCCGCGCGCCTCGATGCCGCCGAAGCCGATCCGATGTCCGTCCAGATAGCCCTTGCGCCTGGCCAGCAGCGGCAACAGGCGATACGCGAACGGCAGCAGCCAGCGTCGCGGCGCGGGGAAGCTGCGCCAGTCCGGCGTGCCGCTGGCGACCAGCCACAACTGCGAAAACGCGTTCGGGTATTGCGAGGCGAACAGGCTGGCCAACTGCCCGCCGAGGCTGTGGCCGCCGATGAGCAGCGGCACGTCGCGGAATTTCTTTGCCGCCGCATCGAAGCTTTGTGGCAGGTCGAGGCCCAGGATTTCCTTGTAACCCCAGTTGTTCTCGCGCGTGGGCCGCAGGTTGCTGCTGCCGTTGCCGCGCCATTCGTGCATGAACACCGCGATGCCGCGTTCGGCCAGCTGGGTCGCGAAAGCCTGGTAGTGCTTGGCGGCGACGCCGAGCGCCGGCAGCCACAGCAGCACGGCGTCGACCTTTTCCGGCACTGCGGCGGTCAGCAGCCATTGGTGGCCGTCGGCGGCGGTTAGCGGGAAGCCTTGCGATTGGCTGTTCATTGCGCGGAATTTTTCAGGAAAGGGGAAGCGCCGAAATGATCGAGCAGCAGCATGTCGCCGCGGCCCGGCGCGTAGCCGAGCAGCAGCGCGCGGTGCACGTAATCGGTGGCGGCAGTGCAGGCCTCGTGAAGCGTGGACCGGCGACACAGATTGGCCGTGATCGCCGAGGCAAGCGTGCAGCCGGTGCCGTGCGCCTCGCCGAATGCGAGGCGCGGATGGACGATGTCGTGGGTGCCGTTGGTGTCGGCTAACACGTCGACCATTTGGTACGTGTCGCGCAGGTGGCCGCCTTTCAGCAGCACGCTTTTCGCCCCGAGTTGCAGCAGGTCGCGCGCGGCGCTGCGCATCGCTTCGGGCGAGGCGATCGGATGACCGAGCAACAGTTCGGCTTCCGGCAGGTTCGGGGTGACGACGTCGGCCAGTGGCAGCAGGCGTGCGCGCAGCGCATCGAGTGCGTCGTCCTGCAGCAGTTTCGCGCCGCTGGTGGACACCATCACCGGATCGAGCACGACGTGGCGCGGCCGGCGCGCCTGCAGTTCGTCGGCGACCGCGTCGATGACCCCGCGCGTGGCGAGCATGCCGAGCTTGACCGCACCGATATCGAAATCATCGAAGCATGCGGCGATCTGCGCGCACAGGAAATCGACCGGCGGCACGTTGACTGCGGTCACGCCACGGGTATTTTGCGCGGTCAGCGCGGCGATCGCGGACAGTCCGTGCACGCGGTGCGCGGCGAAGGTCTTGAGGTCGGCCTGGATGCCTGCGCCGCCGCCGGAATCGGAGCCGGCGATGGTGAGCGCGGAGAGACGTGGCGAATCGGACATGCTCGGATTGTGCCCGCAATGCGTGGTGTTGGTCAGGGTTTGCGTGCCGGTTCCGTGATCGCTGCCGCAGGCGCATCGCTTTCGACGATGGCGCTCGCCAGTTGCACCGCATGGTCGAAATCACGGGCAAAGCGCACGCTGCCTTCGTGCTGCGCCAGTTGCATGTTGGCGATCACCTGCTCCGGTTGCGGCTGCAGGCCGGACACGATCAGCGCGATGCCCTTGCGCCGGCAGCGCTGTGCCAGTTTTTCCAGCGCGTGCACGCCGCTGGCGTCGATGATCGGCACCAGGCGCATGCGCAGGATGAAGACTTTAGGCGGCGTGGTGAAGGCATCCAGCAAGGTATCCAGGCGGTTGGCCGCGCCGAAGAACAACGGCCCGCTGATCTGGAAGGCTTCCACGCCTTTCGGCAAACGCGCGCGCTGGTCGGCGTCGCGCGGCCGGTCGCCTTGCAGGTCGTCGTCGATCAACTTGACTCCGGCGCTGATTTCCACCGTTTCGGCCATGCGGAACATGAAGACGAAGGCCGCCACCGAAATGCCGACTTCAATGGCAAGGGTCAAGTCGAAGAACACGGTCAGGCCGAAGGTCAGCAACAACACCAGGCGATCGCCTCTCGGCGCCGACATCGTGGCGCGGAAGTGTTCGACCTCGCTCATGTTCCAGGCCACCACCAGCAGCACCGCGGCCAGCGCGGCCAGCGGCACGTAGCGCATCAGCGGTGCCAGCAGCAGCATGAAAACCAGCAGGAACACCGCATGCAACATGCCCGCGACCGGTGTGTGACCGCCGCTGCGAATGTTGGTCGCAGTGCGCGCGATCGCGCCGGTCGCCGGCAGGCCGCCGAACAACGCGCTGCCGATGTTGGCCACGCCCTGCGCGACCAGTTCGCCATTGCTGCGGTGGCGGCCGCCGGTCATGCCGTCGGCGACCACCGCCGACAGCAGCGATTCGACGCCGGCAAGGAAAGCGATGGTGAACGAAGCCGGCAGCAACTCCAACGTGCGTGCGAATGGAATCACCGGGAAATCCAGCTTCGGCAAGCCCGAAGGCAGGCTGCCGAAACGCGAGCCGATGGTTTCCACCGGCAGAGCCAATGCGGAACAGGCCAGCGTGCACACCAGCAGCGCGATCAGGAAACCTGGCCAGTTCGGTTTTTTCTTGCGCAAGAACAGGATGACCGCCAGGCCGAGGAGGGTGATCGCAATGGCAGCGGTGTTGAAGCTGCCGAGGTGTTCGGCAAAGGCCCTCCAGCGCGGCCAGAATTCCGCCGGCACTGTGCCCATGCGCAGGCCGAGCATGTCCTTCACCTGACTGAGGAAAATTCCCACCGCGATGCCGGCGGTGAAGCCGGTGATGACCGGCTGCGGCATGTATTTCATCAGCGTGCCGAGCCTGAGCAGGCCGGCGCCGATCAGCAACAGTCCGGCCAGCAAGGTGCACAGGATCAGGCCGCCATAACCGAATTTGACGATCACCCCGAACACGATGGGGATGAAAGCGGCAGTCGGCCCGCCAATCTGCACCCGCGAGCCGCTGAACGCGGAAACCAAGAAGCCGGCGATGATGGCCGTGTGCAGGCCTTTTTCCGGCGCGGCGCCGGAAGCAATGGCCAGCGCCATCGACAAGGGCAGGGCAACCACCGCGACGGTGAGTGCGGCGATGACGTCGCGGCGCAGGTCGTCGAGGGCATAGCCCTCGCGCAGCACGGTCAGCAGCTTCGGCTCGAACATTCCCCAATATTCGCGGCGCGAGACCTGTGACATCGAAGCTCTCATCGAGGTGCGGGGCTACATCATGCCGGAGA
Organism: Lysobacterales bacterium; assembly: GCA_015655355.1. Lineage (GTDB taxonomy): Bacteria > Pseudomonadota > Gammaproteobacteria > Xanthomonadales > Xanthomonadaceae > Pseudoxanthomonas_A. The sequence continues at coordinate 12,419 of JAATFG010000119.1, read as the reverse complement.
CGAACGCACCTGGCGCATCGACCAATGGCGATAGATCGTGTAGCCCACGCCGGTGACGCCGGTCAGCGCCGATGGCACCAGCAGCGCGTAATAGCTCAGCGCAGCGAACAGCCACGCGCCGAAGACGCCGCTGACGAGGAAGGCGACGATGATCATGAAGCTCAGGGTCAGGCGCCGCATCGGCAATTCCATCCGGCGCAGGCCATGGCCGAGACCGATGCCGAGGTCGGTGAACATGCCGGTCAGGTGGGTGGTGCGCACCAGCGAGCCGCTGTAGGTCGAACCCATCGCGTTCTGCAGGCCGCAGGCGACCGCCGAGGTCAGTGCGCCGTTGAGCTGGTGGTGCAGGTACAAAGGCACCGACACGGCCAGCAGCACGGCTTCCAGCGCCAGCACCACGCCGTAGCGGCGGCCCAGGCGCAAGGTGCTGTCCTGGATGATCAGGCCGCTGAGCATCGCACCGAAGCTGAAGGCGAGCAACACGCCGCCCAGTTCGCAGATCGCGTGCGAATCGCCGTCGGCGAAGGCGATGCCGAGCATCGTCGCGGTCCCGCTCATGTGGCTGACCGCTTGGTGCTCGAAGCCGAGGTAGCCGACCGCATTGACCATGCCGGCGATGCAGGCCAAGGTCGAGGCGCCGATGCCTACCCAGCGCGGCAGGCTGGGCTTGCTGTTCATGCCGGTTCCTTCATCCGCACGCCGCGGCCGCGGCCCTGGCTGGGCTGCTCGTTGCCGATCAGTTCGATGCCGGCGGTGTTGAGTGCATCGACGATCTTGGTCAGGGTGCCGACCACGCCGCGCACGTTGCCCTTGCTGGTTTCCATGCGCTGGATGGTCGGCAGGGAAACCCCGGCCATTTCGGCAAGCTGGCGCTGGTCGATGCCGAGCAGCGCGCGTGCGGCGCGCATTTGCGTAGCGGTGATCATTCGGGGATGGGGGGATTGCAGACTGTGCCTGCATTTTGCAGCGTCCAGCCATGCATATGCAATTACCAGCTCGCTCTATTGATGTTTAATCCATCAATTGGTAAGCAATCCCCGCGTGGCGCAGCGCAGCCGCGTCCAGCCACAGCACCTGATCCGGCGGCGTGTCCAGGGCAGCGGCAATGACCGAGGCGGCAAAGCCCGCATCGCGCAGGACATCGTCCTGTTCCGCCTGTGCATTGTTGGCGCGCAGGGCTTCCAGGCCGGAGGGTAAATCGCCTTGTGCGGCATGGCTGGCATGCAGGCCGAGGCGCGCGTCGGCATCCAGTTCGCGCAGGTGGCTGGCCGACCACAGCATCGCGCAGGCGCTGGCGCAAACGCCGCTGGCGCGCACGGGGAGGTTGGCGGCGTTCAATGCCGCGGCCGCGCGCAGGGCGCTTTCCAGATAACCGCCGTTGCTGCGGATGACCACGGCATTGACGTGCGGATGCGCTGCCAGTGCCTGGTCAAGTTGCTGGTCGAAATCGCGTTCGATCCGGCCCTCGAAGCGCAGTTCGTGGTGCAGGTGGCTGTAGCTGAAGTGGTTTTCGCGGACGGCGGTTTGGTCGACGTGGAAACTCCGGGCGCACGCGTTGCCGGTGCCGAGCAGGAATGCGGAGGCGAGCAAGGCCCTCCCGAGAACCGGGCGAATGAAAGACATGGTGGCGGTCCTTCAGTTGGCGCCGGTCGCGCTGGAAATTTCGGCGCAGACTTGGCCGAAGAGTTGCGTGACGCCTTGGGCGTAGACGTCGCCGACGACGAGTGCGGTCGAGACGGCGATGGCGAGGATGACCAGTCTGGAAATCAGATGACGCAGGAACATGGGGGAAATTTCATTTTTGCAACGCATGCTGACCGGGGATGGCACGCGACAGACGCGTCCCGTGCCCGGCGCAGTGCGCGGGTTTCAAGGAATCCAGAGGAAGTTGCAGCAGCGCGGCATCCTGCCGGCTAGTTGAAGCGGCGCGGCCATCCCCGAACGCGCCATTCAATCCAGCCATTACATCACGATTCCGCCCCTGGTTTGTTACAGCAGGCTGTCCGCGGCCGTTCCATGGCGGGATGGATCGTCCCGCGCGCAAATGAAAACAGCCCGGAATTCCGGGCTGTTTCGATCAATCGGAAAACCGCGCGAAGCGTTACAACACTTCCGAGGCGTAATCGGCCAAACGCGAACGCTCGCCGCGGCGCAGGGTGATGTGCGCGCTGTGCGCCCAGCCCTTGAAGCGATCGACCGCGTAGGTCAGGCCGGACGTGGTTTCGGTGAGATAAGGCGTGTCGATCTGTTCGACGTTGCCGAGGCAGACGATCTTGGTCCCCGGGCCGGCGCGGGTGATCAGGGTCTTCATCTGTTTCGGCGTCAGGTTCTGCGCCTCGTCGAGGATCAGGTAACGCGACAGGAAGGTGCGGCCGCGCATGAAGTTCATCGAGCGGATCTTGATCCTTGAGGCGAGCAGATCGTTGGTCGCCGCGCGGCCCCAGGCGCCGCCCTCCTGATTGTGGGTGAGCACCTCGAGGTTGTCGGTCAGCGCGCCCATCCACGGCGTCATCTTTTCCTCTTCGGTGCCGGGCAGGAAGCCGATGTCCTCGCCGACGCTGACCGTCGCGCGGGTCATGATGATCTCGCGGTAGCGCTGCTGGTCCATCGTCTGCGCCAGGCCGGCGGCAAGTGCGAGCAGGGTCTTGCCGGTGCCGGCGGTGCCGAGCAGGGACACGAAATCCACGTCCGGGTCCATCAAGGCGTTGAGCGCGAAGTTCTGTTCGCGGTTGCGCGCGGTGATGCCCCACACCGCGTGCTGGTTGTTGCGGAAATCGTCGGCCAGCGCGAGCGTGGCCTTGCCGTCGCCGATGCGCACCACGCGCAGTTCGACTTCGTCCTCGCCCGGCAGGTAGAGATACTGATTCGGATGCCAGTCCTCGTCGGGCTTCACCAGCACTTCATAGCAGGTGCGGCCGTTCTTCTCGGTCCACGAACGCAGGTCGCCCTGGTGCCTGTGCCAGAAGTCTTCCGTCAGTTCGGTCGCGCCGGTGTAGAGCAGGCTGAAATCGTCGAGCGCGCGGTCGTTCTCGTAATCCTCGGAAGTGATGCCGGCGATCGCCGCCTTGATCCGCAGGTTGATGTCCTTGGACACGAACACCACCGGGATGTCCTTCGGCGTGGTTTCCTTCAGCGCCAGGATCGCGCCGAGGATCGCATTGTCCGGAATCACCGCGCCGAAGCTCTTGCCGGCCTCGAAATGGCTGGTCTGGAAGCGCAGCTTGCCGCTCATGTTGCGCCCGCGCAGCTGGATGCCCTGCGGCGGCGCCAGCGGCAGGCCCTGGTCGAGCTTGTCCAGGCCGCCCGCTTCGACCAGTTCGTTGAGGAAGCGGCTCACCTGGCGCGCGTTGCGGCTGGCTTCGGAAGTGCCTTTCTTGGCGTTGTCCAGTTCCTCGATGACCTGCATCGGCAGGTAGACGTCGTGTTCGTCGAATTTGAACAGCGCGGTCGGGTCGTGCATCAGGACGTTGGTGTCCAGCACGTAGATGCGCTTGCCTTGGGTCATCATCGGGGGGTCGCCTCGTTGTCGTTGTAGGTGGAACACGCGGGGACTGCGGACGCTTGCAACGCGAAGTCATTGCCTTTTGCGCTTTCCGCCAACGGAAAGCGCACCGCGGCCTGCGAAGCAGGGCGGTGTCCGGATGGGGAGGAAAGGGATGTCACTTGGTTCGTGCGGCCTTGAGTGCGTCGAGGACGGCTTGCGCGTGGCCGGCGACCTTCACGCCGCGCCATTCGGCTGCGATCTTCTGTTCGGGCGAAATCAGGAACGTGCTGCGGATGACGCCGAGCACCTTCTTGCCGTACATGTTCTTCTCGCCGATCACGCCGAAAGCGTTGCACAGCTTCTCGTCGGCATCGGAAACCAGCGGGAACCTGAAGCCCTGCTTGGCGCAGAAGTTGTCGTGCGATTTCACCGAATCGCGCGAGACGCCAAGAGCCGTGGCACCGAGCTGCCCAAATTCCGGCAGCAGCGCGTTGAACTCCAGGCCCTCGGTGGTGCAGCCGGGCGTGGAATCCTTCGGGTAGAAGTAGAGAACCAGCCACTGGCCGGCGTAATCGGCGAGGGTGGCGTCGGCGCCGCCGGACAGCGCCAGCGGCAGCTTGAGCGTGGACTTCGGAAGCGGTTTGCCAACGGCTACGGTCATGTCATTCCGAGCATAGCGGGGAATCGATTACATGCAAGAGGCAGCACGCCTCAGAACTTCATCGGGTCCATGATCGCGTCCAGGTTCAGGTGGTCGCAGAATTCGAGGAAGTCGTCGCGCAGCGCGGCGATGTGCATGTTCGCCGGCACGCCGATGGTGATCTGCGCGCTGAACATCTCCGCGCCGGTCTGCATCGCCCGGTAGCGCGTGCTTTGCAGGTTCTCGATGGTGATGCCGGAGCGGTCGAAGAAGTCGGCCAACTGGAACAGGATGCCCGGCTTGTCCGCGGCGATCACCTCGACGATGTACGGCAGCAGGTTGCTCTGCACCTGCTTGGCTTCGGTGCGGTACCAGACCAGCTTCAGGCCTTCCTCGCGTTCGAGCCGGCCGAGCATGGTTTCCAGCTTCGCCACCGCATCCCACGAACCGGTGGCCAGCGCGGTCAGCGAAACGTCGCGGCCGACCGTGGACAGGCGGGTGTCGGCGAGGTTGCAGCCGGAATCGGCGATGCGCCGGGTCACCGCCAGCAGCGGCGATTCCGGGTGCGTCGTGTAGGCGTTGATCAGCAGGTGGTTTTCGTTCGGCGAGGGCCGGGGCGTGGTATCGGACAAGGTGGCTTCCGGCTTGCGACGTGGATTCGATCTGGCAATCATGCTGAACTATCGGCCGCGCGCGGGCGGCTCGAGTGGAAGCATACTTGCCCGCGCTTTCCGGCGGCAAGTAACATCAACGCCCGAGACCGTCCGTTCCGTCCATCGTTTCCTCCGCAAAGGCCATTCCCTTGTCACTGCACGGCTGCATCACCGCACTGGCCACTCCGTTCGCGCAAACGGGTGAACTCGACCTCGACGCCTGGCGCCGCCTGCTCGAACAGCAGCTCGACGGTGGCGTGCAGGGCGTGGTGGTGGCCGGCTCGACCGGCGAAGCGGCGGCGCTGACCGATGACGAATACGCCACGATCATCCGCATCGCGGCCGAGGAAATCCGTGGCCGCATGCCGGTGATCGCCGGCAGCGGGCAGATGAACACCGCCAGGACCATCGCCCAGACCCGCCTCGCCGCGGAAGCCGGCGCGCAGTACGCGCTGGTGGTGACGCCGGCCTACGTACGCCCGACCCAGGCCGGCCTGGTCGCGCATTTCCGTGCCGTGGCCGAGCAGGGTGGCCTGCCGGTGATCCTCTACAACGTCCCGGGCCGCACCGGCACCGACATGCAGGCCGACACCGTCGCGCAACTGGCGCCGCATCCGGGCATCGTCGGGGTCAAGGAAGCCAAGGCCGACCCGCAGCGCATCGCCGACCTGCTCAAGCTGCAATCGAAGGATTTCGCCATTTTCAGCGGCGACGACGGCAGCGCCGCGCGTTCGATGCTGGCCGGCGCCGACGGCCTGATTTCGGTCGGCTCGAACGCGCTACCGGCCGCGTTCCGGCATCTGTGCGACCTGGCCCGCGGCGGCGACCGCGTCGCGGCCGAAGCCTGGGATGCGCGGATGGCCGAGCTGTACACTTTCCTCAACGTCGAGCCGAACCCGATTCCGGTCAAGGCCCTGCTCAAGCGCCTGGGCTTCGGCCACGGCCTGCGCCTGCCGCTGCTGGAACTTTCGGCGGCGCATGCGGTCGATGCCGATCGGTTCACTGCGCTGGCGCACACACTCGAAACGCAGGCCGGCACCGCATTGGCGGCCTGAGTTCGTCGTCTTTCCCGTTGTCGGCACTCGTGCGCCGGCAATTCCGTTTTCCCAAGGAGCATCGCATGCGTTTTTCTTCCCGTTCCCTCAGCGTTGCCGAGGCGGCGTTCACCGTACTGGCCGTGACTGCCTGCCACGGCGGCCCCAGGGGCGTGTACAAGCTCGCCCCTGAACAGCGCCCGCTGGAAGTGCCGCCGGACCTGAGCCAGCCCGACACCCATGGCGGCATGCAGGTTCCGAGCCTGCCGAATACCGCCTCGGCCACGGCGGCAGCGCCTGCGTCCGCGCCGGCCGCGGCGTTGCCGGCAGGCACCGGCTTCGACGTCACCCTGACCAGCACGGCGGCCTACGCCAAGCTGGGCGATGCGCTGCCGCAACTTGGCGGCGTGACCGTCAACAATTCCTCGCCGCTGCTGGGCGTGTACGACGTCAATTACGCCGATGGCAACCTGCTGTTGCGGGTCACGGCCAATCAGGATGGTGGCGCGCAGATCGCCGCGATGGATCCGCGTGGCGTGCCGGCGACCGGCGACGCGGCGCTGAAGCTGATCGCGGCGCTGAAGACCTATTTCGGGGTCAAGTGAGCGCCGGGCAGCGTTTCGGCGAAGCAAGGAAAAAGGCGCCTTTGGCGCCTTTTTTCGTTTCGCGGGTCATTTGCTCAGGAATTGCAGCTTGTCCGGCTTGTCCTTCCATTCGTCCGCATCGGGCAGGGCGTCCTTGCGCACGGTGATCACCGGCCATGCCTTCGCCAGCTCGGCGTTGAGCGCGACGTAGTTTTCCTGCCCGGCCGGCACGTCGTCCTCCGGATAGATCGCGTTGATCGGGCATTCCGGCTCGCACAGGGTGCAGTCGATGCATTCGTCCGGATCGATCACCAGGAAGTTCGGGCCTTCGTGGAAGCAGTCCACTGGACACACCTCGACGCAGTCGGTGTACTTGCACTTGATGCAGTTTTCGGTGACGACAAAAGGCATGACGAGGGACTTCCGGCAGAGCAGTGGATTCTAGACGCTTGGGCCACGAACGAAAAACCCGGCCTGGGCCGGGTTTTTCCGCGATTTGGCGCTCCCTACGAGATTCGAACTCGTGTTACAGCCTTGAGAGGGCCGTGTCCTGGGCCTCTAGACGAAGGGAGCGCGGGGTAAAACCTCGCGGTGTGCGGTTATTATAAGGGACAGAAGCATGTCTGTGCACGGAACCGCCATCATTTTCCCGCAAGCCCATCTCTCCGTCATCCCGCGCGAAGGCCACGCCATCTCGCGCAAGGCCATCAGCCCGAATGCATTGCGCGTGCTTTACCGCCTGCGCGATTCGGGTTTTGCCGCGTATCTGGTCGGCGGCGCAGTGCGCGACCTGCTGGTCGGCCAGCAACCCAAGGATTTCGACGTCGCCACCGACGCCACGCCCGAGCAGGTCAAGCAGTTGTTCCGCAACTGCCGCCTGATCGGCCGCCGCTTCCGCCTGGCGCACGTGGTGTTCGGCCCGGAAATCATCGAGGTCGCCACCTTCCGCGCCAATTCCGACGATGGCAGCGGCGACCGCGAAATGGAAAACGGCCGCCTCGTCCGCGACAACGTCTACGGCAGCATCGAGGACGACGCGGTGCGCCGCGACTTCACCGCCAACGCGCTGTACTACACGATCGAAGACTTCAGCGTGCGCGATTACGTCGGCGGCTACGAGGACGTGATGGCGCGCCGGCTGAAGATGATCGGCGATGCCGAACAACGCTACCGCGAAGACCCGGTGCGCATGCTGCGCGCGGTGCGCCTGTCGGCCAAGCTTGGTTTCTCGATCGAGGAAAACACCGCCGAACCGATCGCGCGGCTGGCGCCGCTGCTCGGCGAGGCTTCGCCGGCGCGCCTGTTCGAGGAAATGCTCAAGCTGTTCCTCAGCGGCCACGCCGTCGCCAGTTTCGAGGGCCTGGAGAAATTCGGTTTGTTGCCGGTGCTGTTGCCGGAAACCTCCGCGGCACTGGCCAGCAATCGCAGCGGTGCGCTGCGCAGGATGCTGATCGAAGGCCTGCGCAATACCGATGCACGCGTGGCCGCGGACGAGCCGGTGTCACCGGCATTCCTGTTCGCCACGCTGCTGTGGCCGGCGTATTGCCGTGGCTTGATCGGCCTGCAGGCGCAAGGCATCGCGGCCGAAGCGGCAGCCAGCCGCGCCGCCGACCGCGTCACCGTGCACCAACTCGAACACATCGCCCTGCCACGCCGCTTCTCGCTGCCGATGCAGGAAATCTGGCTGCTGCAGGGGCGCTTCAGCACGCGGCAGAAGCGCCGCGTCACCCGCCTGCTGTCGCATCCGCGCTTCCGGGCCGCGTTCGATTTCCTCGTGCTGCGCCTGGCCGCGTCCGAATTGCATGCGGATGACGTCGAATTCTGGCGCGCGGCGCAGACCCAGAGCAACGAAGAGCTGGCCGCAGCGTTGGGGGCCGCGGCGCCGGAAAACTTCGATGACGAGGATGCGCCGCCATCGAAGCGCCGTCGCCGTCGGCGCCGCCGCAGTGGCGCGGAGAACAACGCCGGCACCCCGCCACAGGGCGAATGAACCTCGCGGTCACCGCTTTCATCGGCGTCGGCGCGAACCTCGGCGATGCCGAGGCCAGCGTGCGCACGGCGATCCGGGCGCTTGACGCGATTTCACAGACGCGCCTGCTGCGCGCCTCGCGCCTGTATCGCACGCCGGCGTGGGGCATGCCCGAACAACCGGATTTCGTCAACGCCGTCGCCGCGGTGGAAACGCATTCGGGCGCACGCGAACTGCTGCGCGAATTGCTCGCCATCGAGCAGCGCTTCGGCCGCGTGCGCACATCGGGCGGGCGCTGGGGGCCGCGCACGCTCGACCTCGATCTGCTGCTCCACGGTCACGCAATCATCGACGAAGCGGATTTGCGCGTGCCGCATCCGTACCTTGCCAAACGTGGTTTCGTGCTGGTGCCGCTGCTGGAAATCGCGCCTGATCTGGATATCCCCGGTGTCGGCCCGGCGCGGAATGCAGTGTCCACGTTGGCGCAGGATGAAATCCGCAATATCCATGCGATATGAGTGGATAATAGACCGCCATGAGCATCCAAACCGATACCAAACCGTGGACCGTCCCGGCGCTGGCACAGGCCAAGCGCGACGGCCGCAAGCTGGTCATGCTGACCGCCTACGATTACAGCTTCGCCCGCATCGCCGATGCCAGTGGCGTCGACATCGTGCTGATCGGCGATTCGCTCGGCAACGTCGTGCAGGGCCATGATTCGACCTTGCCGGTGAGCGTGGCCGACATCGAATACCACACCCGCATCGTCGCCCGCGGCTTGAACCAGGCCTTGCTCGTTTCCGACATGCCGTATCAAAGCGATGCCACGCCGGAACGCGCGCTCGACGCGGCGATCCGTTTCCTCCAGGCCGGCGCGGAAATGGTCAAGCTCGAAGGCGCCGGCGCGCACAAGCTCGAGGTGATCCGTTACCTCCACGAGCGCGAGATTCCGGTGTGCGCGCATCTCGGCCTGACCCCGCAATCGGTGCTGGTGTTCGGCGGCTACAAGGTGCAGGGCCGCGAAGACGCCGCGGCTGCGAAACTGCTCGCCGACGCGAAAGCCGTCGAGGCGGCCGGCGCACAGTTGATCGTGCTCGAATGCGTTCCGTCGAAGCTCGCCGAAAAAATCAGCGCCGAACTTTCGATCCCGACCATCGGCATCGGCGCCGGCCCGCAGTGCGACGGCCAGGTGCTGGTGCTGCACGACATGCTCGGCCTCGACACCGGCCACCGCAAGCCGAAGTTCGTCAAGAACTTCCTCGAAGGCAGCGGCTCGGTCGCCGGCGCGGTGCGCGCCTATGGCGACGCCGTGCGCGACGGCAGCTTCCCCGACGAAGCGCACTCGTACGCATAAGCGCGCACGCTTTTCATTTTCCCGACGACGCTGCCAAGGCCGTGCCGTCCTTGCAACCGGACTTCATGGGGCGACAAATGCTGGAAACCATCACCGAACTTTCCGCGCTGCGCGCACGCGTGCGCCAGTGGAAGCGCGAAGGCCTGCGCGTAGGCCTGGTGCCGACGATGGGCAACCTGCACGCCGGGCATTATTCGCTGGTGATGCTCGCGCGCCAGTACGCCGACCGCGTGGTCAGCAGCGTGTTCGTCAATCCGACCCAATTCGGCCCGAACGAGGATTTCACCCGTTATCCGCGCACCGTCGAAGCGGACAAGAGCGGTCTCGAAGGCGCCGGTTGCGACGTGCTGTGGCTGCCGACGGTCGAATCGATGTATCCGTTCGGGGTCGAACTGGCTTCGAACGTGCATGTGCCCGGGGTCAGCGGCATCCTCGAAGGCGAACATCGCCCCGGCCATTTCGACGGCGTGTGCACGGTGGTGTCGCGCTTGTTCAACCAGGTGCAGCCGGACGTGGCCGCGTTCGGCAAGAAGGATTACCAGCAACTCGCCGTCGTGCGGCAGATGGTGACCGACCTGGCGTTCCCGATCGAAGTCCTCGGCGGCAGCATCGTGCGCGAAGCCGACGGCTTGGCGATGAGTTCGCGCAATCAATACCTCGGTGCCGAGGAACGCCCGCGCGCGGCGGAAATCCGCAAGGCGCTGCTCGACATGCGCGAGGGCATCGAAGCCGGCAGGCCGCGCGTTGAAGTCGAGGCGACCGCGGCGAAGCGATTGAATGATGCCGGTTTCGTCGTCGATTACACCGTCGTGCGCCGCCTCGATCTCGGCCTGCCGGTCGATGGCGAACGCGGCGCCAAGGTCGCGTTGATCGCGGCGAAACTGGGCCGCACGCGCCTGATCGACAACATGGAGTTCTGAAGCGTTCTGGCCTGCGATTGGTCGCGTGACCAATGGCGTAGCGGAGGTCGCATGCGTGCTTGCTAAACTTCGGTGCATTCATCGGATGCACTGACAAAAGAGCGATACGCATGGCCTTATTCCAGACATTGCAGCAGCACGCAGCGCGTTTGCGCGGCGCCAAGACCGCCGACCTGATCGCCGCGGATGTCGCGCGCGCCGGCGATTTCGCGCTGAAGGTCGGCCCGCTGTACGCGAATTTCGCCCGCCAGGGCTACGACCGCGACGCCCTCGCCGCGTTGCATGCGCTGGGCGAAGCGAAACAGCTCGGCGCCGCGTTCCAGCGCCTGTTCGACGGCGAAATCGTCAACGTCACCGAAGGCCGCGCGGCGCTGCACACGGCCTTGCGCGGCAATCTTTCGCAGGCCGCGGCGGCGCGCGAAGCCTTCGCCACCGCAAGCGAAGTGCGCCAGCGCATGGGCCGGCTCGTCGCCGAACTCGAAACATCGGGCATCACCGACATCGTCAGCGTCGGCATCGGTGGTTCCGACCTTGGCCCGCGCATGGTGGCCGATGCGTTGCGCGATCCGCTACCGCAGAAATTGCGCGTGCATTTCATCTCCAACGTCGACGGCGCCGCCGCGCAGCGCACGCTGGCGCCGCTGGATCCGGACAAGACCGCGGCGATCCTGATTTCCAAGACCTTCGGCACCCAGGAGACGCTGCTCAACGGCGCGATCCTGCGCGACTGGCTCGGCGACAGCGAACGCATCTATGCGGTGAGCGCGAATCCGCAACGCGCTGCTCAATCGTTCGACATCGACGCCGAGCGCGTGCTGCCGATGTGGGACTGGGTCGGCGGGCGCTATTCGCTGTGGTCGGCGGTGGGGTTTCCGATTGCGCTGGCCATCGGTTTCGACCGGTTCGAGCAACTGCTCGCCGGTGCGGCCGAATTCGATGCGCATGCCTTGAACGCACCGCTGCATGAAAACCTCGCCGTGCGCCACGCGCTCACCGCGGTGTGGAATCGCAACGCACTCGGCCATGCCGCGCACGGGGTGATGACCTACGACCAGCGCCTGGCCTTGTTGCCGGCGTATTTGCAGCAACTGGTGATGGAGAGCCTCGGCAAGTCGGTGAAGCTTGATGGTTCGCCGGTCGCTGCGGACACCGTGCCGGTGTGGTGGGGCGGCGCGGGCACCGACGTGCAGCACAGTTTCTTCCAGGCGCTGCACCAGGGCACGCAGGTGGTGCCGCTGGATTTCGTCGGCATCGTGCGCAACGACGATCCGCATGCGGAGAATCATCTGGCGTTGCTGTCGAACCTGCTGGCGCAGAGCGAAGCGCTGGCGAACGGGCAGGGCAGCGACGATCCGCATCGCAGCTATCCTGGCGGACGCCCGAGCACGATGTTCCTGCTCGATGCGCTGACGCCGCAGTCGCTGGGTGCGCTGGTGGCGATGTACGAGCACAGCGTGTATGCGCAGTCGGTGCTGTGGGGCATCAACGCCTTCGACCAGTTCGGCGTCGAACTCGGCAAGCAATTGGCGAACGGCCTGTTGCCGGCGCTGCGCGGCGAAAGTGAAGCGGCCGATGCGGTGACGCGGACGTTGCTGGCGCAGATCAAGTCGCGCAGCTGAGGCTGCGCAAGCGTTGCGCATAGCAAAAGGCCCGCAGCGATGCGGGCCTTTTGCTGGTGCTTGTGAAAAGCTGGCGTCCCCTCGGGGATTCGAACCCCGGTCGCTACCGTGAAAGGGTAATGTCCTGGGCCTCTAGACGATGGGGACGTCTTGAAGCGGTGT
>JAATFG010000112.1 GCA_015655355.1 Lysobacterales bacterium | reverse complement strand
TGGAACGCGGTGATCTGGTTATTGTCGTGGTCGGTGGTGATGAACGCCTGCGGGGTGAACAGCTCGTCGATGACCTTGACCTGGCTCATGTCGATGCCCTGCTCTGCGAACCACTCGGGGTACGTGCCGAAATCCTGGCCCACGGTGGCCATCGGAACCGGTTCGCCGCCGAGCAACTTCAGGTTGTAGGCGATATTGCCGGCGCAGCCGCCGAACTCGCGGCGCATGCGCGGGACCAGGAAGGACACATTCAAGATGTGTACTTTATCCGGCAGGATGTGGTTCTTGAACTGGTCGGGGAACACCATGATGGTGTCGTAGGCGAGGGAACCACAAATCAGGGCGGACATCGGCGGGTCTCGGGCGGCGAGGGGAAAGCCGGTGCGGCACGAACCGCGACGGCGCGCAAAGGTTAATGGTCGAAGGCCGCGCAGGCCAGCCCGGCGTGCACCGGGGCCTGTGTCGCGGGCATGGCGGGAGTTGTGCCCCAGGCTGGAATCTTGAACGCAAGCCACGGATTTTGCGGCGAAGTTCCTTGCCCGCGACCGGGCCGGTTGTTAGGCTAACCGGCCAAAATTCCCTTTTCCAGCGGGCTGTCGTCCCCCGGACGGCCCGCATCCAAGCAGGACGAATTCCCCTGATGTTCAAGAAACTCCGCGGCATGTTCTCCAATGACCTGTCCATCGACCTGGGCACGGCCAATACCCTCATCTACGTCCGCGGGCAGGGCATCGTGCTGAACGAGCCATCGGTGGTCGCGGTGCGTACCGACCGCAACTACGGCGGCACCCGCACCGTCGCCGCGGTCGGCGCCGAGGCCAAGCAGATGCTCGGCCGCACGCCGGGCAACATCACCACGATCCGCCCGATGAAGGACGGCGTGATCGCCGACTTCACCTACACCGAGGCGATGCTCAAGCACTTCATCAAGAAGGTGCACAAGGGCCGCTTCCTGCAGCCGTCGCCGCGCGTGCTGGTGTGCGTGCCGGCCGGTTCGACCCAAGTGGAACGCCGCGCGATCAAGGAATCGGCCGAAGAAGCCGGCGCGCGCGACGTGTACCTGGTCGAGGAACCGATGGCCGCGGCGATCGGCGCCGGCATGCCGGTGAGCGAGGCGCGCGGCAGCATGGTCATCGACATCGGCGGCGGCACCACCGAAGTGGCGGTGATTTCGCTGTCCGGCATTGTCTATTCGCAATCGGTGCGCATCGGCGGCGACCGCTTCGACGATGCGATCATCAACTACGTGCGCCGCAACCACGGCATGCTGATCGGCGAAGCCTCCGCCGAGCGGGTCAAGCTGGAAATCGGTTGCGCCTACCCGCAGCCGGAAATCGCCAAGATGGAAGTCTCTGGCCGCAACCTCGCCGAGGGCGTGCCGAAGATGATCGAGATCACCTCCAGCGAAGTGCTCGAAGCGCTGCACGAGCCGCTGTCCGGGATCATCGCCGCGGTCAAGCTGGCGCTCGAACAGACCCCGCCGGAACTGTGCGCCGACGTCGCCGAGCGCGGCATCGTGCTCACCGGCGGCGGCGCGCTGCTGCGCGACCTGGACCGCCTGATCTCCGAGGAAACCGGCCTGCACGTGCAGGTCGCCGACGATCCGCTGACCTGCGTGGCGCGCGGCGGTGGCCGTGCGCTGGAGCTGGTGGACATGCACGGCAACGAGTTCTTCTCGCCGGAATGAACCCTTTCGCGTGACGGCGGCGCGGTGTCGCGCCTCCGTCGCTTTTCCCTTCCCGCTTCCGGTTCCCGACCGTGCCTTCCTACGCCGGCCCTTCCGTCTCCAGTCGCTCCGGTGAAGTCGCCGGCACGCTCAAGCTGCTGGCGTATCTCGCGGTGGCGATCGTGCTGATCGTGCTCGACAACCGCGGCAGCTGGCTGTCGCGCCTGCGCGGCGAGCTCGACGTCGTGGTCGAGCCGGTGTGGTGGGCCGCCGGCCTGCCGGGCAAGCTCGGCACGCGCCTGCACGACGACGCCGGCACCCTGGCGCAGCTGACTGGCGAAAACCGCGAGCTGCGCAACCAGTTGCTGATCGCGAATGCCCGTCTGGCGCGGCTGAGCATGGTGGCGACCGAGAACGCGCAACTGCGCGGCATGCTCGGCGGTGCCGAGGAACGCGGCCTCGACGTGCAACTCGCGCCGGTGCTGAACATCGACCTCGATCCCTCGCGGCAGCGGCTGATCCTCGACGCCGGCAGCAACCAGGGCGTGCACGCCGGCCAGGGCGTGATCGACGCCGGCGGCCTGATCGGGCAGATCGTGCAGACCACCGCGACCAATGCCACGGTGCTGATGATCACCGACCCGGACCATGCGGTGCCGGCGATGGTCGGCCGCAACGGCGTGCGCCTGGTCGTGTACGGCAATGGCCACGGCGATGCGCTGGAACTGGTCAACGTGCCGCTCAATGCCGACGTCAAGGCCGGCGACCTGATCGTCACTTCCGGTCTCGGCGGGCGCTTCCCGGCCGGTTTCCCGGTCGGCACCGTCACCAAATTGCACCACGACGACAGCCACACCTTCCTCGTCGGCACGCTGAAGCCGGCGGCGCAACTCGATCGCGGCCGCGACGTGCTGCTGCTCAAGTCCGACCAGGCGCATCCGCCGCAGCCGGGCGACGTTGCCGGCGTGGCATCGTCGGCAGCGCCCGTGGCGCAAGCGGTCGTTCCCGCGGCGAACGCCAGCGGGGTGCGCGCGGCATCGAGCGCCGTGCAGCCGCCGAAAGCCGACCCGGCTGCTGCAGGCAAGCCGGTATCGAAGGCGGATTTCACCGACGTGAAGCCGAGCGTGCAAGGCAAGGCCGTCGCCGTGCCGCCGGCCGACAAGCCGGTGCTGAAAGCGGTGCCGAAGAAACCGGCGAGCGCGAAGCCGAAACCCGACGTGTCCGCCGCCAACGCCTCGGCCGTCGCGCCGGCGCAGGATGCGGCGCCGTGAGCCGTTTCCGTGGCAAGGCCTGGGTGTTGCCGGCCAGCGTCGCCGTCGCCCTGCTGCTGGGCCTGGTGCCGTTGCCGAACTGGCTGGATCCGTTCCGCCCGTACTGGCTGGCGCTGGTGCTGGCGTACTGGTTGATCGAGGCGCCGGACAACATCGGTCTCGGCTGGGCGTTCATTTTCGGCATTCTCGCCGACCTGATGTTCGGCACCCTGCTCGGCGAGCAGGCGCTGCGCCTGACCCTGCTCGCCTTCATCCTGCAGCGCTTCCGCGCGCGCATCCGCTTCTTCCCGATGTCGCAGCAGGCGCTGCTGATGGGCGCGCTGCTGCTGATTGACCGCTTCGTCACCCTGCTGGTGCACGTGATGCTCGGCGTGCCGACGCTGCCGGCGCGTTACTGGTGGGCGGTGCTGGTCGGCGCGCTGCTGTGGGCGCCGCTGTTCGTGCTGCTGGACAAGCTGCGCCTCGGCAAACGCGGCGCGTTATGAGTTCGCGTCCGCGCCGCGGCAAGAATCCGTATGCGGAGGCCGAGCAGTTCCGCGTCCGCGCGATCGTCGGCTTCATCATCGTCGCCGGCGTGCTGGCCGGGCTGGCGGCGTGGTATTTCAAGCTGCAGGTGTTCGACCACGGCCGCTATTCGCAACTGGCCGAGCAGAACCGGATCAAGCCGCGTCCGGTCGTGCCCGGGCGCGGCAACATCTACGACCGCAACGGCGTGCTGCTGGCCGAGAACGTGCCCGCGTTCCGGCTCGAAGTGACCCCGGAAAAGGCCGGCGACCCGGACCAGCTGATCGCCAGCATCGGCCAGCTGATCGCGCTCGACGACGACGACGTCAAGAGCTTCAGGGAAAGCCTCAAGGCCACCCGCAGCTTCCGCCCGGTGATCCTGAAGATGCGCCTGGGCGAGGAGGAGATCGCGCGCTTCATGCTCGACCGCTGGCGTTTTCCCGGGGTCGAAGTGGTGCCGTACCTCACCCGCCACTATCCCTACGGCGACCTGTTCGCGCACGTGATCGGCTACGTCGGCCGGGTCGACGAGAACGACCTGCGGGAAATGGAGAAGTCCGGCGACACCAACGCCGCGCTGACCCATGTCGGCAAGACCGGCCTGGAGCGCTATTACGAGGAGGCGCTGCGCGGCAAGGTCGGCTACGACAAGGTCGAGACCAACGTGCAGGGCCGCGCGCTGCGCATCGTCGGCCGCGTGCCGGCGCAGCCGGGCATGGACCTGCGCCTGGGCATCGACGCGAACCTGCAGCAGATCCTGGTCGCCTCGTTCGGCGACCTCGAAGGCTCGGCCGTGGCGATGGACCCGCGCAGCGGCGAAATCCTGGCCGCGGTCAGCCTGCCGTCGTTCGATCCCAACCTGTTCGTCAACGGCATTTCCGCGACCGAGTACAAGGCGCTCAACGACAATCCCTCGCGCCCGCAATTCAACCGCCTGGTGCTCGGCGGCGTCGCCCCGGGCTCGACGGTCAAGCCGCTGACCGCGCTGGCGGGGCTGGAATCCGGCGTGCGCAAGCCGGAGGACAAGATCCTGTCGACCGGCATGTTCCGCCTGCCGGGCATGACCGGGCGCGGCTGGGCCGACGCCGACAAGGGCGGCAACGGCTGGACCGACATGCGCAAGGGCATCTACGAATCGGTCAACACGTACTTCTACATGCTTGCGCTCGACCTCGGCATCAAGCGCTATGACGAATACTTGAGCAAGTACGGCTACGGGCAGAAGACCGGCATCGACCTGCAGGGCGAAATCCCCGGCATCCTGCCGTCGCCGGCGGAAAAGGCCAAGGTCGACAGGAATCCGTGGTATCCGGGTGACCTGGTCAACTCGGCGATCGGCCAGGGCCTGTGGAAGGTCTCGCCGATCCAGCTGGTCCGCAACGTCGCCGAAATCGCCAATGGCGGTTTGCAGATGCGTCCGCACATCGTCTCCGCGCAGCGCGCCGGCTTCGACCAGCCGTGGCAACCGCTGCCGCAGCCGGCGCCGGTGCGCATCACCGAGAACATGGACCATCTGAAGGTGGTGCAGGAAGGCATGCACATGACCACCACCATCGGTACCGCGGCGGCGGTGTTCCGCGGCGCCGGCTACGAATCGGCCGGCAAGACCGGCACCGCGCAGGTGGTCAACCGCCAGGAACATGTGGTCGATCCGAAGTCGCTGCCGCTGTGGAAGCGCCACCGCGCGCTTTACATCGGCTACGCGCCAGCGGACAACCCGGTGATCGCGGTGGCGGTGGAAGTCGAAGGCGGCGGTTTCGGCGCCGCCACCGCCGCGCCGATCGTGCGCAGGATCTTCGATGCCTACCTGCTCGGCAAATATCCCGACGGCTACGCGTCGCTGAAGCCGACGCCGGCCTCGGGCATCGACGCGCCGGCCAACGCGGCGATGCCGGCCAGCGCATCGGTCGCCGCCCCTGCAAACGCGCAAGTGGCGACCCCTCTCGCGCAGGCCAAGCCTGCGTCGATCCAAGCGCAATCCGCGAAACCCGGAACCGCGACGGCGAAGCAAGCGGATGCGCCACCCGTCGCGTCCGCGAGCGCGGGCAAGCCCGCATCCACGCGCGTCGCCAGACCGGCCGCGAACGCTGCGCAACGGCCGCAGGCGGAGCAACCTGCGCCCGCGACGCCCGCAACTTCCACGGAGCCGACGCCATGAAAAGCATCCTGCGCTGGCTGGCTGGCCTCGGCGCGTACTACGCACGCACCCTCGACCTGCCGCTGCTCGGCGCACTGTGCGCGCTGATGGTCTTCGACCTGTTCGTGATGTATTCGGCCGGCGGCAACCAGGGCGCGCATTTCGCGCTGAAGCAGGGCATGAATTTCGTCGCCGGGCTGGGGTTCATGTGGGCGCTGTCGCGGGTGCCGCCGGCGCGCTTGCGCAGCTGGACGCCCGCGGCCTACGTGGCTGCGCTGTTGCCGCTGCTGCTGGTGCTGTTCATCGGCCACGGCAAGCACGGTAACCTGTGGATCGACCTGCATTT
The DNA here is from genome assembly GCA_015655355.1 of Lysobacterales bacterium. Taxonomy (GTDB): domain Bacteria; phylum Pseudomonadota; class Gammaproteobacteria; order Xanthomonadales; family Xanthomonadaceae; genus Pseudoxanthomonas_A. The sequence continues at coordinate 4,667 of JAATFG010000112.1, read as the reverse complement.
CTTCTACCTGCAGCCGTCGGAACTGGTCAAGATCACCTTGCCGATGGCGCTGGCGTGGTGGTTCAACCGCGAGCCGTTGCCGCCGGGGATCAAGACCCTGCTGGTCGCCGGCCTGCTGATCGCGGTGCCGGTCGGCCTGGTCCTGTTGCAGCCGGACTTCGGCACCGCGCTGCTGATCATCGCCGGCGGCGTGTTCGCGCTGTATCTGGCCGGCCTCGCCTGGCAATGGTTCGCGCTCGGCGGCTTCGGCGCGATCGCCGGCTACGGCGTGGCGATGTACGCGCCGATCGAGTGGTTCTTCTTCTTCCGTGAATACCAGAAGGAACGCATCCTCACCTTCCGCAACCCGGAAAACGACCCGCTCGGCGCCGGCTGGAACATCGTCCAGTCGAAGATCGCGATCGGCGGCGGCGGCTTCACCGGCAAGGGCTGGCTGCACGGCACTCAGGCGCACCTGAACTACCTGCCCGAACACACCACCGACTTCGCGTTCTCGGTATTGAGCGAGGAGTTCGGCTGGATCGGCGTCGCCTTCGCGATGGTGCTGTACGTCTTCATCATCGGCCGCTGCCTGTGGATCGCGATCGACGCGCGCGACACCTATTCGCGCATCATCGCCGGCACTCTCGGCCTGTCGATGTTCGTCTACGTGGTGTTCAACGGCGGGATGATTTCCGGCTTGCTGCCGGTGGTCGGCGTGCCGATGCCGCTGCTCAGCTACGGCGGCACCGCGGCGGTGTCGCTGCTGGCCGGCATGGGCATCGTGATGGCGGTGAAGGCGCACCGGCCGGTGCACGGTTACTGATTCGGGCGCGCGATGCCGCATTGCGCGGCGGCGCGGCGCGCGTCGTCCGTGCTGCCGATCGGCTTGTCCAATTCGGCGGCAAGGCAATCGGCCTGCGCGTGCCACGGGTGTTGCTGCGGGAAATTTTCCCGCAGCAGTTGCTGCAGCGCCTGCGCGTCTTCGTGCGCCTGCGCGGTGCGGCCCAGTGCGATTTCGGTGCGCAGCCAGCGCTGGCGGAACATGGCTTGCTTGGCCGGGTGTTGCGCCAGCACGTCGAGCGTGGTCGGGCGCACGGCGTCGAGCAGTTTCCCGGCGGCGTCGCTGTCGCCGGCCGCGGCTTGCGCATACGCCAGTTCGGTCCGCACGTACAGCGTCCACAGGTGGCGCGGGCCGAGCACTGCGTCGAAGCGTTGCAGGCGCGGCGTCAGCAATTCGATCGCGGCCTGCCATTGGCCGCGTTCGTCGTCGAGCACGGCCAGGCTGTAACCGGGCACCATCGCATCGGGATGTTGCGCGCCCAGGCTTGCGGCCAGCAGCTTCTGCGCTTGCTCAAGCATGGTCTGCGATTGCGCGAACTTGCCGGCGTCGGTCAGGAACTGGCCGTAGTCGGCCAGGGCCCAGCCGACCAGCGGGTCGTTCGCGCCGTGCGCCTGCGTCTGCACGTCGACCAGGCGCTTGAACGTGGCATCGGCGTCATCGAAGCGCGCCAGCTTGGGCAGGCACAACGCGCTCGACCACAGCGCGTCGGCGAGCACGCCGTCGCGGTCTGGCGTCTTGATCCGTTCGATCACCGGCGCCAGCGTGGCGACGGCCTGCGCGCAATCGCCGCGTTCGTACATCAATCCGCCGATGGCGGCGGTGGTTTCGTCGCTGCGCTGGCCGGCCTTGTCGAAGCCGGCTTGCGCGGCGTTGCAGGCGGCGTCGGCGATGGCGTAATCGCCGCTCAGGCGCAGCAGTTCGCAGCGCTTGAGTTGCAGTTGCGCGGCGGGCAGCGGCGAATCGAGTTTCGCCGCCTGCGCCATCGCCGGCGGCAGCAGCTTTTTGGCCTGGTCGTATTCGCCCCAGCCGGCGTAGACGTCGATGATGCGCTGGTATACCGCCACCGCCGCTTCGGGCTGCTTGGCGAAGCGCACGCCGATCTTGTCCGCGGCCTGGGTGATGGCGTCGTGCACGCTGGTGTCGCGCGCCGAACCGGCGTAGGGATTGGCGCGGCGGATCACGTCGTCGGTGAGGAAGCTCTGCACCGCTTCGGCGCGCTGGCGTTCGTGTTCGGCCTGCTGGCGCGCCTTCTCCGCGCGCAGGTACATCCAGATCGCGAAACCCAGGATGATCGCCAGGCCGGCGCACAGCGCGATCATCCAGCGCAGGCGCTGTCGTTGGCGTTGCAGTTGCGCATCGCGCCGTTGTTGCAGTTCGCGCTCGCGTTGCGCCGCGGCGCGTTCGCTGCGGCGTTGTTCGAGATGGCGCAAACGCTGCGCCAGTTCGGCGGCGGTGAGCGTGCGCTGCTCGACGTGCGCGGCGGCGGCCTGGGCGATGTCCTCGCGCAGCAGCTCGTCGTCGATGTCCGCTTCCCAGCCCGGCGCCAGCGGGCGGCGCAAATCGCCGGCGAGCAACTGGTACAGCAGCACGCCGAGCGCGAACACGTCGCTGGCCGGCGTGGCGATTTCCCCGGCCAGCAGTTCCGGGGCCATGTACAGCAGGCTGCCGGCGGCGGACGACGAGGCTTCCAGCGCGGTCAGCGCGAGGCTGCGGGTCAGCCCGGATTGCGCCAGCCGCGGCGTCAGCGAGGCTTCGCTCATGCCGAGGTCGCCGAGCATCAGATGCCAGCAGGACGTGCCCTGGTCGTCGGTGTGCTGCGGATAGAGGTTGTCCGGCTTCAGGTCGCGGTGGATCACGCCGGCCTCGTGCAGCGCGGCGACGGTATCGCACAGCTGCGCGCACAAGGCCACGCGCGCGGGTCGCGGCAGTGCTTTCAGGCGTCCGCCGCGCTCGGCCCACAGGCGCAGGTTGCCTTCCCTGCAGTACGGCAATTCGATGAAATACGGCGCCGCGTCGAGGTTCCAGCCGAGCAGCGGCATCACCGCGTCGGCGGCGATGCCGGCGCTTTCGCCGATGGCCAGATAGCGGTTCAACGCCACTTCGCGGCGCAATCCGCGCAGGCCGCTGTCGCCGTCGGCGAACTTGAACACCCGCGTCTGCCCGTCGCCGTCGCGGGCGAGGTAAGCGACGCCGGTCGCGCCGGCGCCGAGGCGCTCGGCCAGCGTCCAGCCCGGGCGTTGCAGGACGGCGTCGCCGGTCTCCGGCGGTGCCGGCGCGATGGGTGTTGCAGGCGCGACGGAGGGAGCGATGGCCTCCGGCACTTCGACGGCCACCGGCGCGGACAGCCGGTAGCCGTAGCTGTACACCGCGCCGATGGCCGCGCCGTCCGCACCCAGCGCGGCGCGCAGGCGGCTGATCGACTTGGTCAGGGTGTTGTCGGCGACCACGCGGCCGGGCCAGCCGATCTCGAACAGTTCTTCCTTGGTCACCACTTCGCCGGCGTGGCGCAGCAGCGCCAGCAGCAGGTGGTAGCCGCTGAGGTCCAGCGCGGCTTCCGTGCCGGCCACCGTCACCGTGCGGCCTCGCTCGTCCACCACGGCCTGGCCAAAGCGCCAGGTACGGGGCAATTCGCGTTCGGCGGGCGGTGGCGGCATGCGGTTTTCGATCTCATTCCCCTCTGCGAATGATGCCCGGATGTGAACTGGATCGCAATTCTGCGCGCGACCGGCGGTTTTCCCGGCCCGGTCAGGATTCGTCAGCATTCGTCAGCTTCGAGGAACGATTCGCGCGCGCGATTGCGGCTAAGGTGGCCATCGCACTGGCGCTAGGCGCCGAGCAGGCGTCCGCCGGGATGGTGGGCGAAACAGGGGGCGGGCTTCGGCCCGCAGTTCGCGGCACGCAGGGATGCGTGCCTGCGGGCATTCCAGGCCTCGTGCCCGCAAGCACGCAAGCGCGTGCCGGGATTGGCGCGATTTCCCGCGTTTTTCGCCATTCCGATTCCGGTGGAGGGAGATTTTTTGCCGCTGTGCTAACCTGCCGCGCGATGAAGAAACGCCGTGCACTTGCCTGCCTTTGCCTGTTCCTGCTGGCCGCGTGCGCCAGCCAGCCCCGACGCCCGGCGACGCCCGGACACACCGCTGCCGATGACGCCACGCCGACCGTCGCGTCGCCGCAGAATGCGGTCGAAGCGGTCGCCCCGCTGACTGGTGCCGACCGCCAGTACGTGCCGGTGGTCAAGGCGCGCCAGCAGTTCGTCGCCGACACCGCGCAGCGCTTCGCGCTCGATCCGGCCTACGTCGATGCGACGCTGCAGCAGGCGCAGCGCCTCGATGAAGTGGTCGCGCTGATGAGCAAGCCGGCCGAACGGGTCAAGCCGTGGTACGAATACCGCGCGCGCATGGTGACCGATGCGCGCGTCAATCAGGGCCGCGCGTTCTTCGCCGCCCACCGCGATGCGTTGTTGCGCGCGTCCGACCAGTACGGCGTCGCGCCGGAAGTGATCACCGCGATCCTCGGCGTGGAAACCAACTACGGCGCGTTCACCGGCAAGATCCGCGTGCTCGATGCGCTGTACACGCTCGGCTTCTTCTATCCGCGCAGCGGCGACCCGGCCAAGCTCGATTACGAAATCCGCCGCGAGCGCTTCTTCCGCGACGAGCTGGCGCAGTTGTTCGCGCTGTGCAGGGAAGATCGCCTCGACATCCTCGCCTTGAACGGCAGCTACGCCGGTGCGATGGGCATGGGCCAGTTCATGCCGTCGAGCTATCGCCAGCTTGCGGTCGACGGCGACGGCGACGGCCGCCGCGACCTGTTCGCCGATGCCGACGACGCGATCTTCTCGGTC
>JAATFG010000128.1 GCA_015655355.1 Lysobacterales bacterium | reverse complement strand
TGTACTCGGCGTACAACGAAATGGACGAAGCGCGCTACGTGATCGAGCGCGCGCGCCAATGGGTGCGCGACGGCGGCAGTTATCGCGACATCGCCGTGCTTTACCGCAGCAACGCGCAATCGCGCGCGCTGGAGGAATGTTTGCTGCAGGAGCAGGTGCCGTATCGCGTCTACGGCGGCATGCGCTTCTTCGAGCGCGCCGAAATCAAGGACACGCTGGCGTACCTGCGCCTGATCGCTTCGCGCGCGGACGATGCGGCGTTCGAGCGTGCGGTCAACACGCCCACGCGCGGCATCGGCGAGCGCACGCTGGACGAAGTGCGCAAGCTGGCGCGCGCGCAGTCGCTGAATTTGTGGAGCGCGGCCAAGCTGCTCGCCGGCAACAGCGACCTCACCGCACGCGCGCGCAACGCGCTCGGCGGCTTCCTCGCGCTTGTCGACGCGCTGGATGGCGAAGTCCGCGACTTCGACCTGAAGGACAAGACCGACCACGTGCTGGCGCGCAGCGGCTTGCGCGATTTCTATGCGCAGGACAGCAAGGGTCGGCTCGATTCCGAATCGCGCATCGAGAACCTCGACGAACTGTTGTCGGTCGCTTCGCGTTTCGCCCGCCGTCTTGACGAGCCGGCCGATGGCGAAGTGCAGATGAGCGAGCTGGTCGAATTCCTCAGCTATGCCGCGCTCGAAGCCGGTGAAGGCCAGGCGCAGGCCGATGAAGACGGCGTGCAACTGATGACCCTGCACACGGCGAAAGGCCTCGAATTCCCCCTGGTTTTCCTGGTTGGCCTCGAAGAGGGTTTGTTCCCGAGCAGTCGCTCGCTGGAAGAAAGCGGCCGCCTCGAAGAGGAGCGTCGCCTCGCCTACGTCGGCATCACCCGCGCGCGGCAGAAACTGGTGCTCACCTATGCCGAAGCGCGGCGGTTGCACGGGCAGGACATGTACGGGATTCCATCGCGCTTCCTGCGCGAGATTCCGCATCACTTGTTGAACGAAGTACGGCCGCGCGTGCAAGTCGCGCGCGGCTATTCGGCGCAGCCGCAGAAGAACTTCGGCCATGCCAGCCTCGTCGAGGCGCCGGCGATCAAGCTCGGTTCCAGCGTCAACCATCCGAAGTTCGGCGACGGCGTCGTCACCGGCTACGAAGGCAGCGGCGCGCATGCGCGCGTGCAGGTCCACTTCGCCGAGGAAGGCAGCAAGTGGCTGGTGCTCGCCTACGCCAATCTGTCCCCCGCATGAGCGCTTGCATGCCGTGCGGCGCGCCGCGTTGAACGCAATGGCACATGCGCATTGGCGTGGCGCGGTGCCGGCCTGCGCGAGCTTGTCGCCGGCTTGAGCGGAAGGGTTTTCGCGCAACACGCCGCGATGCTGCGTTGCGCGCGCCCGCATTGGTCGCGCCATGCTGCGGTGCGACAATATGCGGCATGAGCCATGAATCCCACACCGCCGCGCCGCCACCGGCGTGGCTGACCACGTTGCTGGCCGTCGCCTGCGGGCTGACCGTGGCCAATCTGTATTACGCGCAGCCGCTGGTCGGGCCGATCGCGGCCAGCCTCGGCCTGTCGCAGCAGTTGGCCGGCTTGATCGTGACGATGACCCAGCTCGGCTACGTGCTCGGCCTGCTGTTGATCGTGCCGCTGGGCGATCTGCTGGAAAACCGCCGGCTCATCATCGTGCAATTGGCCACCGTCGTCGGCGCGCTGCTGCTGGCGACGTTCTCGACGCATGCGGTGATGTTCCTCGTTGCCGCCCTGCTGATCGGCGTCAGTGCCGTGGTGGTGCAGGTGATGGTGCCGTTCGCCGCGCACCTGGCGCCGGAACGCATGCGCGGGCGCGTGGTCGGCAACGTGATGAGCGGGCTGATGCTCGGGATCATGCTGGCACGCCCGGTCGCCAGCTTCATTGCCGATTTCATTTCGTGGCACGCGGTGTTCGCGCTGTCGGCGGTGGTGATGGTGCTGCTCGCCATCGTGCTGGCGCGCAAGCTGCCGCTGCGCGAACCGACGCACCAATCCAGCTATCCGGCGCTGCTGGCGTCGCTGTGGCATTTGTGGGTCGGCACGCCGCAACTGCGCCGGCGCGCGTTGTATCACGCGTGCCTGTTCGCGGCGTTCAGCGTGTTCTGGACGGTGACGCCGTTGTTGCTGGCGCAGCAATTCCACTTGTCGCAATCGGGCATCGCGCTGTTCGCGCTGGCTGGCGTCGGCGGTACGTTGTGCGCGCCGTTCGCCGGACGATTGGCCGATGCCGGCTACGTGCGTGGCGGCACGTTGGCGGCGATGCTGCTGGTCGCCGTCGCGTTCGCGATGACCCATCTGGCAGCGCCCGGTTCGCAGCTTGCGCTGGGCGTGCTGGTCGTCGCCGGCATCGTGCTCGACGCGGGCATCTCGACCAATCTCGTGCTCGGCCAGCGCACCTTGTTCGCGCTCGGCGCCGAACAACGCAGCCGCCTCAACGGCTTGTACATGGCGGTGTTCTTCCTCGGCGGCGCGCTCGGTTCCAGCCTCGGCGCATGGGCGTACGCGCATGGCGGCTGGCCGCTTGCGTCGTTGCTCGGCTTCGCGCTGCCGCTGGTTGCGCTGGCGTACTTCGCCACCGAACCGCGCTCCGAATAACGCACCTCATAACGCACGCATCGAAGGAAAAACGCATGTCCGCACTGTTCACTCCGTTCCAGCTGAAAGGCGTCACCCTGCGCAACCGCATCGCGGTGCCGCCGATGTGCCAGTACAGCGCCGTCGAGGGCGTGGTCAATGATTGGCACTTCGCGCATTACGCCGAGATTGCGCGCGGCGGCGCGGGCCTGGTGATCGTCGAAGCCACCGGCGTGTCGCCGGAAGGCCGCATCACTCCAGGCTGCGCCGGCTTGTGGAACGACGCGCAAATCGAAGGCATGGCCCACATCGCCTCGCTGATCAAGGCCGGCGGCGCGGTGCCGGGCATCCAGATCGGCCACGCCGGGCGCAAGGCCAGCGCGAACAAACCGTGGGAGGGCGACGACCACATCGCCGCTGACGATGCGCGCGGCTGGCAAACCCTCGCGCCGTCGGCGATCGCGTTTGGCGACGGTTTGCCGAAAGTGCCGCAGGCGATGTCGCTGGACGACATCGCCCGGGTGAAAGCTGATTTCGCCGCCGCTGCGCGGCGTGCGCGCGAAGCCGGGTTCGAGTGGCTGGAGCTGCATTTCGCCCACGGCTACCTGGCGCAGAGCTTCTTCTCCGCGCACGCCAACCAGCGCGACGACCCATACGGCGGCAGCTTCGAGAATCGCGCGCGCTTCCTGCTGGAAACGCTGGCTGCGGTGCGCGCCGAATGGCCGCAAAACCTGCCGCTGGCCGCGCGTTTCGGGGTGATCGAATACGACGGCAAGGACGAGGAAACGCTGGCCGAGTCGATCGAGCTGGTCAAGCGCATGCGCGAAGGCGGCCTCGACCTGCTCAACGTCAGCGTCAACTTCAATATCCCCGGCGCGAACATTCCGTGGGCCACGCCGGCGTTCCTCGCGCCGATTGCACAGCGCGTCAGCCGCGAAGCCGGCTTGCCGGTCGCGTCGAGCTGGGGCATCGACGACGTGCGCGACGCCGAACGCGTCGTCGCCGACAAGCAGATGGAACTGGTGATGATCGGCCGCGCGCACCTGGCCAATCCGCATTACGCATACCGGCTTGCGTTGGAACTGGGCGAAGAAAACCCGGAGTGGGCAACGCTGCCGGCACCTTATGCGCACTGGTTGTCGCGCTATCGCGGCGCGGCGAAGGCCAAGTGATTTCGGAAGGAAAACGATGAACAGGATTGCCGTACTCGGCCTTGGCGCGATGGGTGCGCGCATGGCCGCCAATTTGCTGAAGGCCGGCTTCGACGTGACCGTGTGGAATCGTACGCCAAGCACGGCTGATGCCTTGGTTGCTGCCGGTGCAACGTGCGCCGCGACGCCGAAGGAAGCCGCGCAGAACGCCGACTTCGTGATGGCGATGGTGCGCGACGACGCCGCTTCGCGCGAAGTGTGGTTGGATGAGGAGGTCGGCGCGCTCGCCGGCATGAAGCCGGGCGCCATCGCCATCGAAAGCTCGACGCTGACGCCGCAGTGGATTCGCGAACTCGGCGCGGCGCTGGAATCGCGCGATGTCGAATTGCTGGAAGCGCCGGTATCAGGTTCGCGCCCGCAGGCCGAAGCGGCACAGCTGGTCTATCTGCTTGGCGGCGATGCGCAAACCGTCGCGCGCTGCGAGCATGTGTTGAAGGCGATGGGCTCGTCGTTGCAGCACGTCGGCGCGCTTGGCAGCGGCGCGCTGGTCAAGCTGGCGACGAATGCGTTGATGGGCGTGCAGATCACCGCGCTGGCCGAACTCATCGGCTTGCTCAAGCACGCCGGCGCGGATGTTCCGCGCGCGCTTGAAGCCTTGTCGGCGACGCCGGCGTGGAGCGCGGTCGCGCAGCGCAATGCGGGCTTGATGCTCGGCGGAAATTTCGCGCCGCTGTTCCCGGTCGAACTGATCGAAAAGGATTTCGGCTACGCGCTTGGCGTCGATGCGACGCAAACGCTGCCGACGCTCGACGCCGCGCGCGAAGTGTTCCGCGCAGCCATCGAGCGCGGCTGGGGCAAGGACAACATGACCGGCGTGGTGCGCTTGTTCAACGCCGATTGATCGCGCGCGAATGCGCCGTGATTGTTTGGCGTTGGATAATCACGTGCACGTAGGCTAGAACGCGGAGCGGGCCGCTCCGCGTTCGGCGCGCAAGCCGATCAAATTTCGGCGACCGACTCCGCCTCGTTCTCGTGCAGGAATCCGCCGCTCTGGCGCTTCCACAGTTGCGCGTACAGGCCGCCACGCACCAGCAATTCGGCGTGCGTGCCCTGTTCGACGACGTGGCCCTTGTCCATCACGATCAACCGGTCCATCGCCGCGATCGTCGAGAGGCGATGCGCGATCGCGATCACCGTCTTGCCCCGCATCAGCGTGGTGAAGTTTTCCTGGATCGCCGCTTCGACTTCGGAATCCAGCGCGGAAGTCGCTTCGTCGAGCACGAGGATCGGCGCGTTCTTCAGCAGCACGCGGGCGATGGCGATGCGCTGGCGCTGGCCGCCGCTGAGCTTGACCCCGCGCTCGCCGACCTGCGCGTCGTAGCCGGTGCGGCCCTTCGCATCGACCAGGTTGAGGATGAAGTCGTGCGCGCTGGCCAGTTTCGCCGCGGCGATCATTTCCGCTTCGCTCGCGTCGGGTCGGCCGTACAAGAGATTTTCGCGCACGCTTCGATGCAGCAGCGAGGTGTCCTGCGTCACCATGCCGATCTTGCGCCGTAGACTCTCTTGCGTGACCGCCGAAATGTCCTCGCCGTCGATCGTCACGCGGCCCGCCTCGACATCGTGGAAGCGCAGCAACAGATTGACGAGCGTCGACTTGCACGCGCCCGAGCGGCCAACCAGCCCGACCTTTTCGCCGGCCGCGATCGAGAGCGACAGATCCTCGATCA
>JAATFG010000105.1 GCA_015655355.1 Lysobacterales bacterium | reverse complement strand
CGAAGCCGAGGCCAAGCGCCTGCTGACCATCGCGTTCTGCCGCGAACCGCTGGCGGTCGTCGGCGACGGCCTGCTGCGCGAACTGCTGCAGGCGCGACTGGACAAGGCATTGCAACGACTGGAGGCGTGATGAACCTGCAAGCATCACCATGGGCATTGATCGATTGGGAGCGCATCCGTGCCGATTTCCCGCTGCTAACCCGCGAAGTGCACGGCAAGCCGCTGGTGTATTTCGACAATGCCAACACCGCGCAGAAGCCGGCGCCGGTGATCGAAGCGGTCGATGATTTCTATCGCCGCCACAATGCGAACGTGTCGCGCTCGGTGCACGCGCTCGGCACCGAGGCCACCGATGCCTACGAGGAGTCGCGCAGGAAACTGGCGAACCTGCTCAACGTGCGCGGCGACGAAATCGTGCTGTGCAGCGGCACCACGTTCGCGATCAACCTGGTCGCGTATTCGTGGGCGCTGCCGCAACTGAAGCCGGGCGACACGATCCTGGTTTCGCGGATGGAGCACCACGCCAACATCGTGCCGTGGCAACTGGTCGCGCAGCGTACCGGCGCGCGGATCAAGGTCGCCGAAATCCGCGAGGACGGCACGCTCGACCTCGACGCCTTGTACAAGGCGATGACCGTGGACGTGAAGCTGCTCGCCGTCACCCACGTGTCGAACGTGCTCGGCACCGTGAATCCGGTGCGCGAGATTTGCCGCGAAGCGCGCAAGCGCGGCATCGCCAGCGTGGTCGACGGCTCGCAGGCGGCGCCGCATCGCAAGATCGACCTGCCCGCGATCGGTTGCGATTTCTACGCGGTCACCGGGCACAAGATGTGCGGCCCGACCGGCACCGGCGCGCTGTGGGCGCGGAAGGAGCACCTCGCCGCGATGCCGCCCTTCATCGGCGGCGGCGAGATGATCAAGGAAGTCTCGTTCGACGGCACCGTGTTCAACGACCCGCCGCACAAGTTCGAGGCCGGCACGCCGAACATCGCCGGCTTCGTCGGCCTCGGCGCGGCGATGGATTACCTGCAGGGCGTCGGCTTCGACAACATCGAAGCGCGCGAACAGGCACTGCTCGCGCACCTGACCGAGGAACTGGACAAGGTGCCGGGCCTGCGCATGTTCGGCCGCGCGCCGCAGAAGGCGGCGGTGGTGTCGTTCCTGATCGAAGGCGCGCACGCGCACGACCTGGCCACCCTGCTCGACCTCGAAGGCGTAGCGGTGCGCAGCGGCCAGCATTGCGCGCATCCGCTGCTGCAGTTCTACGGCGTGGCCGCGACCCTGCGTGCGTCGCTGGCGTTCTACAACACCCACGAGGAAATCGAAGCCTTCATCGCCGCGCTGAACAAGGCGCGGAAATTGCTGGCCTGATCGTCCCTGCCGCGGCAGCAATGCCGCTCCCACACACAAGCATCCACGCATGACCCACATCGTTTTCCGCGCCGCCACGCACGCCGACATTCCCGCCCTCGTCACCCTCGTCACCTGCGCCTACCGCGGCGACGCCAGCCGCACCGGCTGGACCACCGAAGCCGACCTGCTCGATGGCCAGCGCATCGACGTGCATGGCATCGAAGCCGACTTGAATGCGGAAAACAGCCTGATCCTCATCGCCGAAGGCAACGGCGCACTGCTGGCCTGCGCGCACGTCGCGGTGGAAGACGACGCCGGCTACTTCGGCATGTTCGCGGTCGACCCGGCGCTGCAGGGCAGCGGCATCGGCAAGCAAGTGATGCGGGAAGCCGAACGCATCGCGCGCGAGCACTTCGGGCAGCGCGCGATCCGCATGACCGTGATCGACGTGCGCGACGAGCTGATCGCCTTCTACGAACGCCGCGGCTACGTGCGCACCGGGATCAAGAAGCCGTTCCCCTACGGCGACGAGCGCTTCGGCATTCCGCGGCGCGGCGACCTGCAATTCGAGGTCCTGGAGAAGGCGTTGTGAGCGAGCCGAACTGGACTTTCATCTGCGTCACCGGCGAATTGCTGCCGGGCGAGTTCAGGACCGGCGTCGATGAAGTGACCGGCGCCGGCATCGTCGTGTTCAACCTCGACGGCGCCCTGTACGCGCTGGAAGACCGCTGCACCCATCAGGAATTCGCCTTGTCCAACGGCGAGTTCGACACCGGCGAAGCCAGCATCGAGTGCGTGCTGCACGGCGCGCGCTTCGACGTGCGCGATGGCCGGGCCCTGTGCGCGCCGGCCTACGAGCCGGTGGCGAAGTTCCCGGCCAAGACCGAACACGGGGCCGTCTGGAGCCGCGACGACCGCGCGCTCGACTGAAAACATCCCTCTACACGGCATCGAGCCGGCCCCGGGCGGCACATTAGGCTTCCGTCAAGGTTGTATTCAAGAATCATTATCATTAGCATACACAGCTGCTGTTTACAGCGCTGTGACGCCTGCGCGCCACGGATGCACGCCGGAAACCGGCGATCGCCACCCCACCCCACGCCATATCGCCAGGGGTTTCACGTCCACCCTGGGAACCTCCATGAACCACATCAAATCCCGCAAGCACACCGTTCGCGCGACAGCGCTGGCCACCGCCACCCTCGCCGCCACGCTTTCCCTGCCGACCCTCGCCCAGACCGATCCGCAGGCCGCCGACGCCCAATCCACGCCGGCGCCGCACGATCACGACGGCCACCATCGCCGCGGCGAGCACCGCGACAACCATCACGACGGCGCCACCGATCTGGACCAGGTCGACGTGCACGGCCTGCGCAGCTTCGTGGTCTCGCCGAAGTTCACCCAGACCGTGCAGGACACGCCGCAGACGGTGCAGATCATCAGCAAGGAACTGTTCACCCAGCAGGGCGCGACCACGCTGACCGAAGCGCTGCGCAACACCCCCGGCGTCGGCACCTTCTACGCCGGCGAAAACGGCAGCTCCAACACCGGCGATGCGGTGTACATGCGCGGCTACGACAGCTCCTCGAGCATCTTCGTCGACGGCGTGCGCGACCTCGGCAACGTTTCCCGCGACCTGTTCAACATCGAGCAGGTCGAAGTGGTGAAAGGCCCGGCCAGCACCGATACCGGCCGCAGCGCGCCGACCGGCGCGATCAACATGGTCAGCAAGGAAGCCAACCTGCAGGGCCGCACCAGCGGCACCCTGTCGGTCGGCACCGAAAGCCAGCGCCGCGCCACCGCCGATACCGACTTCGTGCTCGGCGACACCACCGCGCTGCGCTTGAACGGCATGTGGCAGGACAGCGACGTGCCCGGCCGCGACCAGGTCAACAACAAGCGCTGGGGCATCGCGCCGTCGCTGGGCTTCGGTCTCGGCACCGACACCCGCGTGTTCCTCGACCTTTACTACGTCAAGCAGAACAACGTGCCGGACGGCTTCGTGCCGACCATCGGCCTGCCCGGCTGGACCCCGGAACCGGGCCTGGAACAGCTCGCCGGGCATCCGGTCGATTCGTCGAACTTCTACGGCAGCAGCGCCGACCACGACGACTCGACCTCGCAGATGGCGACGCTGCGCTTCGAGCACGACTTCAGCGATTCGCTGAAACTCAGCAACAACCTGCGCTGGGGCGAGATCGACCAGAATTACCTGCTGACCTCGTTCATGACCACCGGCGACATCAGCAACACCGGCAATTCGCAGGCCGGCAACATCAAGTACACCGACCCGAACGATCTCTCCACCTACACCTTGGTGCGCACGCTGCCGAACACCAAGGACCAGATCAACAAGATCCTCACCGACCAGCTCAACCTGCGTTGGGATTTCTCCACCGGCGCGGTCGACCACTTCATCACCACCGGCGCCGAAGTGACCCGCGAGGAGCAGACCGCCTACAGCATCGGCACGAGCGGCAGCCTGCCGCCGATCAGCCTGTACCACCCGGACACGCTCGACCGCGGCACGCTGACCTGGTACCGCAACGGCGCGGTTGCCAACGGCCGCACCGACACCGCCGCGCTGTACCTGTTCGACACGCTGAAGTTCGGCGACCATTACCTGCTCACCGCCGGCGTGCGCGGCGACCATTACACCACCGACTACGATTCCACCGTGATCTGCGGCGGCACCGGCCGCAACGTGGTCGCCTGCCCGACCGGCGTGGCCACCGGCAGCGTGATTCCCAACCCCATCGGGAAGCTGAGCGACAGCGACACCCTGATCAGCTACAAGCTCGGCTTCGTCTACAAGCCGGTCGAAGAATTGAGCCTGTACGCCAACGCCGCGCAGTCGCAGCAGCCGCCGGGCGGCGCCTCGTTCGCGCTCAACACCACCGCCAACAGCGCCGACAGCATCGACAACGACCCGCAGAAGGCCAAGACGTACGAAGTCGGCAGCAAGTGGGCATTCAACAAGTCGTTCGAGCTGGACCTGTCGCTGTTCCAGACCAATGTCGAGAACCAGATCATCGCCGACCCGACCACGGCCAGCGGCTATGCGCAGACCGGCAAGCAGCGCGTGCAGGGCGTCGAAGTCAGCACCACCGGCAACATCACCGAGAACTGGAACCTGATCCTCGGCTACACCCACCAGAACACCTCGGTGCAGAAGGGCTCGGCCGTCACCGCCGATGGCAGCGATACCCTGAGCTACACGCCGAAACAGGCCTTCACCAGCTGGACCACGTACAAGTTCCCGTTCGGCCTCACCGTCGGCGGCGGCATCCGCTACACCGGCGGCCTGCACCGCGGCACCGACAACGTGCTCAACAACACGCCGGAGTTCACCAAGTCGTGGACGGTGTACGACGCGGTGGTGTCGTACGACGTCAGCGACAACTTCGATCTGCGTCTGAACGGCTACAACCTGTTCGACAAGGACTACGTGGCATCGATCAACAAGTCCGGCTTCCGCTACACCCCGGGCACGCCACGCTACGTGCAGTTGAGCATGGACTTCAAGTTCTGACCGGCCAGCACGCGACACCGGCGGCGGGAGGCTTCTCCCGCCGTCTTTTTTCCATCACCGGAACATCGCCATGCTGTTGCACATCCCCAACGTGCTGAGCGCCGAGGAACTGGCCGGCATCCGCCGCCAGCTCGACGCCGCGCAATGGACCGATGGCCGCGAGACCGTCGGCACCCAGGGCGCGCAGGTCAAGCGCAACCTGCAACTGCCCGACACATCGCCGTTGAAGGCCGAACTCGGCAAGCTCATCCTCGCCGCGCTGCAGCGCCATCCGCTGTTCTTTGCCGCCGCGCTGCCGCTGAAAATCCTGCCGCCGCGCTTCAACCGCTACGAAGGCGGCGGCACCTACGGGTTCCACGTCGATGGCTCGGTCATGCAACTGGGCAATGGCGAACAACTGCGCAGCGACGTTTCCTGCACGCTGTTCCTCAACGAACCGGACGATTACGACGGCGGTGAGCTGATCGTCAACGACACCTACGGCGAACACGAAGTGAAACTGCCGGCCGGCGACGCCATCGTCTATCCGGCCAGCAGCCTGCACCAGGTCACGCCGGTGACGCGCGGGGCGCGCATCGCCAGCTTCTTCTGGATACAAAGCATGATCCGCGACGACGCGCGGCGGCGGATGCTGTTCGAACTGGACGCCTCGATCCAGCGCTTGCGCAGCGGCAACGCGGACAACGACGCGGTGCTGCAACTCACCGGCCTCTATCACAACCTGCTGCGGCAGTGGGCGGAAACATGAAAACAATGACGCGGATCGCTGTCGCTGTCCTGGGCCTGACGGCCTTTCATGCGACCGCGCAGACCGCCGACCCCGCACGCGACCGCCAGTCCATCCTGGCGATGCGGGGCGAACACGATGTCGACTTCGAGTTCGACGAGACCGTGCTGCTGCAACCCGGCTACGCGCGCGCGCCGGCGTCGCGCAGCGCTGGCGAGGAAGTCGTCGTCGTGGTCGAGGACACACCCACCAAGATCGTGCTGCAACACCTGCTGCTGGACGTGAAAAGCGGCTACGTCACCAAACACTGGCGACAGGACTGGACGTACGAGGCGAAGACGCGCTTCGAATACGACACCAACCTCACCTGGCGCGTGCGCACGCTGACGCCCGAACAGACCCGCGGCGCATGGACGCAATGCGTGTACGAGGTCGACGACGCGCCGCGCTATTGCGGCAGCGGACGCTGGGATTACGCCGACGGCGCACCGACGTGGACCAGCGACGTCACCTATCGCCCGCTGCCGCGGCGCGAATACACCCGGCGCAGCGACTACAACATCCTGGAAGTCGTGAACCGACATACCATCGTGCCCGGCGGCTGGACCCACGAGCAGTTCAACACCAAGGTGCTGCGCAAGCCGGACGGCACGCGCGTGGCGATCGCGCGCGAATTCGGCTTCGACGATTACCACGACACCACCGATGTCGATTTCAAGCCGGCCTATGACTACTGGAAAAACACCAGGGACTATTGGGCACGCGTCCGCACGCGCTGGGCCACATTGCTGTCGCAGCCCCCGGGCCTGCACCTGAAGACGAAAATCGACGGCATGGCCCTGATCGAACCGTTGTTCGAGCAAGCCGACGATGCCGCCGCCGGCAAGCGCGTGGCCGATGCCAAAATCGACAAGGCCTTCACCGACTGGGTGGAACCGGCGGGGCAATGATCCCGTCAACTCCGCGCCCCCTGCCCCGTTGACTGCGCAATGGCCAAAACGTCCACCCACGCCCAACTCGCCCGGCAACAGCAACGCCGCAGCTACTGGCAGAGCACGCTGCGCGCATGGCACTGGATAAGTTCGGCGATCTGCCTGGCATGCATGCTGCTGTTCGCCTTCACCGGCTTGACCCTGAACCACGCCGGCAGCATCGAAGCCAAGCCGAGAGTGGTGGACGCCAAGGCCGATTTGCCCCCGGCGTTGTTGCGCGAACTCAAGCACGAAGATGGCAAGGCGCCGGTTCCGGGCGACGTGGCCGCATGGCTCGACAAGCAATTCAAGGTGTCGGTCGAGGCGCGCGATGCGGATTGGTCGAGCGACGCGGTCTACCTGTCGATGCCGCGCCCGGGCGGCGACGCATGGCTGTCGATCGACCGCGAAACCGGCGCGGCGGAATACGAAACCACCGACCGCGGCTGGATTTCCTACCTCAACGATCTGCACAAGGGCCGCAATGCCGGTCCGGCCTGGGGCTGGTTCATCGATCTGTTCGCCGTGACCTGCCTGGTGTTCTGCATCAGCGGCCTGCTCCTGCTGTGGCTGCATGCGCATCAACGACGACTGACCTGGCCTTATGTCGGCCTGGGCGTGTTGGTGCCGCTGGTACTGGCCCTGATCTTCATCCATTGATCCCCTCCTGCCCACGAGAAAACGTCATGCGCAAGCTGTCCCTGCAAACCAAGGCCACCTTGGCCATTTCCGGCCTGCTGACCACGCCGGCCTATGCGGCGGAACTGGACGTCAGCGTCGAACTGCCCAAGCTCGATGTCGCCGAATACCACCGCCCCTACGTTGCCGTGTGGATCGAGGACGCCACCGGCAAGTCCGCCGCCGACCTCGCGGTGTGGTACCAGACCGGCAATGGCAAGGAAGGCCACGGCACCAAGTGGCTGCCCGACCTGCGCCAATGGTGGCGCAAGTCCGGCCGTGAATTGCAGGTGCCGATCGATGGCGTCACCGGCCCGACCCGGCCGGCGGGTCGCCAGACGCTGAAGTTCGACGCGAAAAACTCGGCCATCGGCAAGCTCGCGCCCGGCAACTACACGTTGCTGGTCGAAACGGTGCGCGAGGCCGGCGGCCGCGAATTGCTGAAAGTGCCCTTCACCTGGCCGGCTGCGGCCGCGCAAGACGGCAGCGCCCAAGGCACCTCCGAACTCGGTGCAGTGACGTTGGCGATCAAGCCCTGATCCGGCCCACCGATACGACCCGAATCCACCAACGGAGCATTCCCATGAACAAGCGCGCGTTCGTCCTCGCCCTGGCTTTGGCCCTGCCGTTCTCCGCCATCGCGCACAAGCCGTGGCTGCTGCCCTCGTCCACCACCGTAAATGGCAATGACACTTGGGTGACCGTGGATGCGGCAGTGTCCGAGGACTTGTATTCCCCGGATTCCTTTCCGATCGGGCTGAACACCTTGACCATCACCGCGCCGGACGGCAGCCCGGTGCAGCCGCAGAACGCGGCCGCAATGAAAACCCGCGGCGTGTTCGACCTGAACCTCAACCAGAAGGGCACTTACCGCATCGCCAGCGTCAGCAATGGCTTGTCCGCGCGCTGGGGCGACCGTCCTGCCGGCGGCCCTGGTGGCGGTGGACCCGGCAAGGGCCCCGAAGGCGGCAAGCCGCCGGAAGGCAAAGCTGGCCCCGGCGGCGCGCCGAACGGCGGCTTCCTGCGCAACGTCACTGCCGAGGAATTGGCCACCAAGGTTCCCAAGGACGCGAAGAACCTGGAAGTCACCGAAACCGTGGCGCGCGTGGAAACCTTCGTCACCCACGACACGCCGAGCACGATCAAGCCCATCGGCACCGGCCTGGAACTGCAACCGGAAACCCACCCGAACGACTTGTTCACCGGCGAGCCGGCCAGGTTCAAGCTGCTGCTCGACGGCAAGCCGAAGCCCGGCGTGAACGTGACGATCATGCGTGGCTCCGACCGCTATCGGAATGCACCGGACGAGATCCGGCTCACCACCGATGCCAACGGCGAGATCACCATCAACTGGCCGGAAGCGGGGATGTACTGGCTGCAGGCCAGCACCCAGGACGACAAGACCAGCGTCAAGCAGGCCACCTCGCGTCGCCTGAGCTACATCGCCACCTTGGAAGTGCTGCCGGAATAATGCTGCAACTGGCCACGCTCGGCGGCGAAACCATGGGCACGACATGGAGCGTCAAGCTCGCCGCCCCATCCCGCATCGATCTGCATGCGTTGCACCACGGCATCCAGCAACAACTGGATGCCGTGGTGCGGCAGATGAGCACGTGGGAGCCGGGCTCGGATATTTCCCGTTACAACCGCGCGGCCGCGAACACGCGGCACGTCGTCCCCGCCGCCTTCTTTCGCGTGCTGTCCTGCGCCGTGGAGATAGCCAAGGACAGCGCTGGCGCCTTCGACCCGACGGTCGGCACCCTGGTCGGCCTGTGGGGCTTCGGCGCCGATGCGCAGGATCGCCGATCCGCACCGGACGAAGCCACGTTGCGCGACGCGCACCGGCACATCGGCTGGCAACGCCTCGAACTGCACGCCGAAACCCGCGAACTGCTGCAACCCGGCGGCGTGCATCTGGATTTGTCGGCGATCGCCAAGGGCTTCGGCGTCGATCTGGTCGCCACCCACTTGCGCGCGCAAGGCATCGGCAGCGCGTTGATCGAAGTCGGCGGCGAAGTGTTCGGCTACGGCGCCAAGCCCGATGGTGCGCCGTGGCGCGTACTGGTCGAAGCCGCGGAAGAAGAACGCGACGGTGAACCGCGCGTGCTGACGCTGGACGGCCTGGCCGTCGCCACGTCCGGCGACCGCTGGCATCACCGCGACATCCGCAACGCAGCCGGTGCGTCCGTGCGCCTTTCGCACAGCCTCGATCCGCGCAGCGGGCGACCGGTGGCCGACGCCGCGGCATCGGTCACGGTGATCGCGGACGATGCGATGCATGCCGATGCCTGGGCTACCGCATTGACGGTAATGGGCGACGCCGACGGCTTCGCCTTCGCCCAGCGCAACGCATTGGCCGCGCGCTTCGTCCGGCGCAACGCGCACGGATTGAGCGAACGCATGACCGATGCCTTCCAGGCGCATCTGGCCACATGAAACGGCGATCGAATACAACCACGGACCGTCGCGGCGGCCTGTTCGGCAACTTCGCCGTGGGTGCCGCGCTGGTCGCATTGGGCGTGTGGCTGTCCACGCTGCAACACGACGCCTGGTGGCTGACCCCGCCCCCCGCCTCGCACTGGATAGGCGCGGGTTTGGCCATACTCGCTTATGCGGGTTTCGTCGCGATGGCGTTGTACCGTTCGCGTCCACGCAACGGCGGCGAAGCGGACGCGGATGCGTCCACCCCCACCACGCTTGTCGTCTGGGCCAGCCAGACCGGTTTCGCCCAGCAGTTGGCGCAGCGCAGCGCGCAAAGCCTCGCCGATGCCGGACAACCAATGCGCCTGTTGCCCATTGATCGCCTCGACCTGGCCACGTTGGCAACCGCGCAACGCGTGCTGTTCGTTGCCAGCACCACCGGCGAAGGCGATCCGCCCGATCACGCGCTCGGCTTCGTGCGCGAGGTGCTGGCGCAGCCGGCACAACTGCACCATCTGGAATACGCGGTACTGGCGCTCGGCGACCGCGAATACGCCGACTTCTGCGCCTTCGGCCATCGCCTCGACGCGTGGCTGCGCCAGCACGGCGCACGTGCGCTGTTCGATCTGGTCGAAGTGGACAACGCCGATGCGGCGGCGCTGCGCCATTGGCAGCACCAGCTCGGCCTGATCGGCGGCGACACCGGCGCGGCGGACTGGGAGCCGGCCAAGTTCGACACGTGGACGCTGCGCGAACGCCGCGTGCTCAATCCCGGCAGTCTCGGCGCACCGGTGTTCCACCTCGAATTGGCGCCGCCGCCCGGCGCACGGTGGCAGGCCGGCGACATCGCCGAAATCCGCGTGGCCGAAACGCCGCAGATTTCCCGCGAATACTCCATCGCTTCGCTGCCGGCGGAAGGCGGACTGAAGCTGCTGGTACGGCGGCAATTGCGTGCGGACGGCACCCCCGGCATCGGCAGTGGCTGGCTGTGCGACCAGGTGCCGTTGCATGGCGACGTCGCCGTGCGCCTGCGCGCCAACCCGAATTTTCGCGCACCGACGACGTCGCGGCCGCTGGTCCTGATCGGCAACGGCACCGGCATCGCCGGCTTGCGCGCATTGCTGGCCCAGCGCGTCGCCGAGGGCGCTCGCCGCAACTGGCTGCTGTTCGGCGAGCGTCAGCGCCAACACGATTTCCTTTACCGCGAGGACATCGAGCGCTGGCAGGCCGGTGGCTGCATCGAACGCCTCGACCTGGCCTTCTCCCGCGATGGCGATTCCGGGATCTACGTCCAGGACGCGCTCCGCGCCAATGCCGACACGTTGCGGGAATGGGCCACGCAAGGTGCCGCCGTCTACATCTGCGGCGGCCAGCAGAACATGGCCCCGGCCGTCGATGCGGTGCTGCGCGAAACCATGGGAAATGCGACGATCGAAGCCATGCTGGCCGACGGCCGCTACCGGCGTGACGTGTATTGACGGACGGCGGCTGGCGCGTCAACCGATATGCACCTGGTCCGTTCACTCATCGGTATTTTTCTCCTTCATCATCATTCCACATGAACATTTCCTCTTTCCGCTGGCCGCGCACCACTTACATGTGGGTGCGCCAAATCCATTTGTGGGTCGGCGCCTGGGGCGCACTGGCCGCGATCCTGTACGGCACCACCGGCCTGATGCAGAACCATCGCGGCGGCGACCATGTCTGGCCGCAAGGCAAGACCACGCAGGTGGACAGCGCCGAACTGCAAATCCCCACCGAGGCGCAGGCCTCGCCGGAACAGCTTTCGTTATGGCTGCAGCAAACCCAGCACCTCGACGTCACCAGCATCCGCAAGGGCGGCCCCGGTGGTTTCGGCGGTGGCGTGCATGGCGGCGATAACGGCGACAAACCGTCTGGCGGCGAAACCCGTGGCGACGCTGCGTCGCGCGACAACCGGAATGGCGAACACCGCAATGGAGGCGAACGTGCCGATGGCACACCGCGCGGCGATGGCGGTTCGGAACGTCCGCGTGGCGAAGGTTTCGGCGGCGGCAACGCGGCACAGAAGTGGACGTTCGGCGGCGGCACCGCGGCCAATTCATGGGCGCTCAGCTACACGCCCGGCAGCGACAGTGCGCAACTGGTGCACAGCCATTCCAGCCTGATGGCCGCGCTCAGCCGCCTGCACAAGGGCATCGGCAACGGCCCGTTCTGGTCGCTGCTGGGCGACAGTTTCGCCATCTGCATGATCCTGCTCGGCATCAGCGGCATCTGGATGTGGGCGCGCGGCCGCAGCGCGAAGGAAATGATCGCCAGCGTGTTCGGCGTGGCCGTGCTGGTGTTCGCGATCGTGGTCGGCGTGCAGTTGTTCGGCTGATCGCGCAATCCATCGTCGCAAACCAAAACGCCGGGCATGCCCGGCGTCTTGGTTTGCGCGGAATTCGCACGATGCGCGAGAGGCGCAACGGTTACACTCATCGCCCGCAGGTTTCCGCATCGAACATGAGCCACGATCCGCTCCACCGCTGCAACTGGGCCGAAGGCGACGCGCTGATGCGCGCCTACCACGACGCCGAATGGGGCGTGCCGCAGCGCGATGCGCGCATGCTGTGGGAAATGCTGATGCTGGAAGGCTTCCAGGCCGGGCTGGCGTGGATCATCGTGCTGCGCAAGCGCGATGCCTTCCGCGCCGCGTTCGACGGCTTCGACCCGCACAAGGTCGCGCGCTACGGCGAAGCGGACGTCGAGCGGTTGATGGCCAACCCCGGCATCGTCCGCGCCCGCGCCAAGATCGAAGCGACGATCCGCGGCGCGCGGATCTTCTGCGAGATCGAGGCGCGCGGCGAGGACTTCGCCCACTACTGCTGGTCGTTCACCGACGGCAAGCCGCTGCAAGGCGACGGCACCAGCTGGGTCGCGACCACGCCGCTATCCGAAAAAATCTCGAAGGACATGAAGAAGCGCGGCTTCAAGTTCGTCGGCCCGACGATCGTCTATGCCTGGATGCAGGCGGTCGGCATCGTCAACGACCACGCCCGCGATTGTTTCCGCCGCGCGCAGGTCGTGCCGCCGCCCTGACGAGAAACGCCCGGCCGCTTCCTGCGGCCGGGCGCGAGTGATCTGCGAAAAAATACGTCCTTGTCGGCAATCCCTGCCTGCTTCCCGGCTTCCCTTGCCCCTTCGGCCGTGCGTCGCTCCTGCGGTGCCACAGCCTCGGAAGTCGGTGGTGTTTCAACGACGCGGCAACGTCTGCGGCTTGGCATCGCCGCTTGCCAGCGCCGGCTTCGCGGCGGGTTTCGGCGCGGAGGCCGCCGTACCAACGGCGATGCGGTCGCGGTTCTTCTCCACGGTCTTCAGGCCAATGCCCTTGACCAGCGCCAATTCGTCGGCGTTCTTGAACGCGCCATTGCTCTTGCGGTAATCGACGATGGCTTGCGCCTTCGACGGGCCGATATTGACCAATGCGGCGTCAAGCTGTTGTGCAGACGCGGTGTTGATGTCGACCCGGTCGGCGGCGAAGGCGCTGCCGGCCAGCAGCAGCGAGACGGCGACCAGCGACTTCAGCGCGACGGCGATTCGGTTGGAAAAAACGTTCATGGCGACTCTCCTTGTTTCGGCGGGTTGGGGGTTCCCGGTGAGGATTCCTGTCCTTGCCGGTGTTGCCAGTCTCCCGCCGGCCACGTATGCAAGGTATCGCGCCAAATCCGTGGTTTCTGCCGGGCAAGACCCCGACGTCCTGTAGGAAAATTCCTACCCCCTCCTCTTTCCCTCTTCCCTGCAAGCGGGAAAGAGGAGGCAAAGCGTAAAATGAGCACCTGCACACAGCTGGAGCACGCCATGACTTCGCCCGAACTCGACCGGTACGTTTCCGCCAAATGGGACGAGGACATCGTTCCGCAACTGGTCGACTACATCCGCATCCCCAACAAGTCACCGATGTTCGACAAGGACTGGGTCGCCCACGGGTACATGGACGCGGCGGTCGCGCTGATGGAGAAGTGGGCGAAAGCGCAGCCGGTGCAAGGCCTGCAGGTCGAAGTGGTGCGCCTCGAAGGCCGCACGCCGCTGATCTATCTCGAAATCCCCGCGACCGGTGATTCCACGGGCGAAGACACGGTTCTGCTCTACGGCCACCTCGACAAGCAGCCGGAAATGACAGGATGGGACGCCGACCTTGGCCCGTGGACGCCGGTGCTGCGCGGCGACAAGCTGTTCGGCCGCGGCGGTGCGGATGACGGCTACGCGATCTTCGGCTCGCTCGCCGCGATCGCCGCGCTGGAAGCGCAGGACCTCCCGCACGCGCGCTGCGTGATCCTGATCGAAGCCTGCGAGGAAAGCGGCAGCTACGATTTGCCGGCCTACGTTGATCACCTCGCCGCGCGCATCGGCAAGCCCTCGCTGGTCGTCTGCCTGGATTCGGGCTGCGGCAATTACGAACAACTGTGGTGCACCACCTCGCTGCGCGGCCTGGCCGGTGGCAACCTGGCGGTGAAAGTGCTCAGCGAAGGCGTGCATTCGGGCGATGCCAGCGGCGTGGTGCCGTCGAGCTTCCGCGTGCTGCGCGAACTGCTTTCGCGCATCGAGGACGAAACCACCGGAAAGATCAAGCTCGACGGTTTGTTCGTCGAGGTTCCGCCGGCGCGCATCGAACAGGCGCGGAAGGTTGCCGAGGTGCTGGGCAACGAAGTGTTCGACAAGTTCCCGTTCCTCGACGGCATGGTGCCGATGAGCGACGATCTCGCCGAACTCGTGCTCAACCGCACCTGGCGCCCGGCGCTGTCGGTGACCGGCGTCGCCGGCATGCCGCCGCTGGAATCGGCCGGCAACGTGCTGCGTCCGTTCACCGCGGTCAAGCTGTCGCTGCGCCTGCCGCCGACGCTCAACGGCAAGCTCGCCGGCGAGTTGCTGCAAAAGACCCTGCTGGAAAACCCGCCCTACGGCGCGCACGTCGAACTGGAACTGGAAAAGGCTTCGGCCGGCTGGAACGCGCCGGCGATGTCGCCATGGCTGAGCCAGGCCATCGATGACGCCTCGCAGGCCGCGTTCGGCAAGCCGGCGATGTACATGGGCGAAGGCGGCAGCATTCCGTTCATGGGCATGCTCGGCGAAAAGTTCCCCGGCGCGCAGTTCATGATCACCGGCGTGCTCGGCCCGCACAGCAACGCGCATGGCCCCAACGAATTCCTGCACATCCCGATGGGCAAGAAGGTCACCGCCTGCGTGGCGCGGGTGATCGCCGCGCACCACGCGGCCAGCCTGCGCGGGGAAACCACCGGCGTCGCCGCGCAAGCCGACAGCGGCGAGCGCCACGGCGACCACGGTTGCTGCTAAGTGACCGTGGGGCTGCTGCCAAGCGTGTGGAGTTGCCGACATGCGAACGTGAGCCGACGCTGAATCCGGGGCAGTTGCCGATCACGTGGATTACTGTCAGGATCGGGCCACTTTCAACGGAAGGAGGAAAACGATGGGCATTATTTCCACGATCATCGGCGGCGCAGTTATCGGCGCATTGGCACGCCTCATCAAGCCAGGATCCGACCCCATGGGATGGATTCTGACCATCTTGGTCGGTATCGGCGGCGCTTACGTCGGCAGTTTGATCTTCCCGACATCCGGCTTCCTGAAGTTCATCGTCGCCATTGTCGCCTCCGTCGTGTTGCTGTTCGTCTATGACGCGATCTTCAAGAAGAAAACCTGAGCGCGAACCGTGGACCATTCGAACGCCCCGCCAGCCGGGGCGTTTTTCGTTGCAGAATTCACCGATGAATTTCCCCGCCACCGACGATCGCGCCGCGCAACGCCTGCGTTGGGCACGCGACGCATTGAACGACGAAAACACAACCCTCGAACGCGCATCGATCGACGCCGGCTTCCGCAGCTACTGGCGTTCACGCGATGCGGGCGGCACGCACATGGTGATGGATTCGCCGCCGGGCACGGAAGACGTCAAGCCATGGCTGAAGATGCGCGACCTGCTCGAAAGCGGCGGCGTGCGCGTACCGCAGGTACTGGCGCAAGACGTCGAACGCGGCTTCCTCCTCCTCGAGGATTTGGGCGGGCCGACGCTGGCGCAAGTCATCGATGCGGAAACCGCCGACGGACTTTTCGATGGCGCGATGGACGAACTGGTCAGGCTGCAGCAAATCGCCCCACCGGCCGACATGGGCGAATTCGGCGAAGCGCTGCTGCAACGCGATGCCGGCCTGTTCGAGGAATGGTTCCTGCAAAGGCATCTGGGCCTGCAACTCGATTGCGGCCTCACCGACAGGATCGAACTGGTGCAGCGCCGCCTGATGGACAACCTGCTTGCGCAGAAAAAAGTGCTGACCCATCGCGACTACATGCCGCGCAACCTGATGCCGCTGCCCGACGGCCCGGCCGTGCTTGATTTCCAGGACTGCGTGCGCGGGCCGATCGGCTACGACGCGATGTCGCTGTTCAAGGATGCATTCCTGTCGTGGCCGCTCGAACGCGTCGATGGCTGGATCGCGCAATACCACGCAAAGGCGCAAACCGCCGGCCTGCCGGTTCCCGCACTCGACGTCTTCCGTCGCGATGCGGACTGGTGCGGCGTGCAGCGCCACCTGAAAATCCTCGGCATTTTCTGCCGCCTGCATTACCGCGACGGCAAATCGAAATACATCGCCGACCTGCCGCGCTTCGTCGCCTATCTGGACGAAGTCCTGCCGCGCCACCGCGAACTGCAGCCGTTGCGCGAAGTGCTGGACGAGAACATCAAGCCCGCGCTCGCGACAAAGGCAGCAACTGCATGAAGGCACTGATCTTCGCGGCCGGCCTCGGCGAGCGCATGCGTCCGCTGACCGGGCACACGCCGAAACCGCTGCTCGTCGCCGGCGGCAAGCCGCTGATCGTCTGGCACATCGAGAAACTCGCCGCGCTCGGCGTGCGCGAGATCGTGGTCAACACCTCGTGGCTGGCCGAGCAGTTCCCGCGGCAACTCGGCGATGGTTCGCGCTGGAACGTCGAACTGCATTATTCGTACGAAGGCACGACACCGCTGGAAACCGGCGGCGGCCTGTCCAATGCGTTGCCGCTGCTCGGCGATGCGCCCTTCATCGCGGTCAACGGCGACGTGTGGACGGATTTCGATTTCGCCGGTTTGCCGCGCGAGCCGCAAGGCGATGCGCACTTGGTACTCATCGACAATCCCGCGCATCACCCGCAAGGCGATTTCGCGTTGCTGGCCGATGGCCGCCTGGCCTCAGAAGGCATGGGCAAACTCACCTTCAGCGGCATCGGCGTGTATCGCCCGTCGATTCTCGACGGTTGGCGCCGCGTGATCGGCGATGCGCCGGGCGTGGATGAAGTTCCGCCACGCTTCAAGATCGCGCCATTGCTGCGCGCGGCGATGGCGCGCAATGCCGTGACCGGCGAACACCATCGCGGCGCATGGACCGACGTCGGCACGCCGGAGAGGCTGACAGTCTTGGATCAAAACTTGAAGTAACTAGGATGATCCGCATGGCAACCACGCTCGAAATACCAGAACTAGATGAGATTTGGCTACCACTCGATAATGAAATTACGTGGCTTCACGCCAAGTGGCTTATCTACAAACAACTGTATGGAACTGATGAAAAGCGCATAGCTATCCTAGACAAAGCTGCAAGCAATTTCTTTCATATAATTCAGCATACTTTGCTCAATGACATCCAACTCAGCATCGCAAAACTGAATGACCCCGATAAAACTAAGGGAAATTCAAATCTATCAATCCACACCCTGTACGCGATAGTTGCCAAACTAGCGCCCGCAATCAACGACCTGCCCAAACTCGTATCCGAATTCAGCCGCTCTTGTACCAAGATCAAACACCGGCGCAACAAGTGGATTGGGCATTTCGACTTAAAAACAT
>JAATFG010000056.1 GCA_015655355.1 Lysobacterales bacterium | reverse complement strand
GCAGCATGCCGTATTCGGCGGTGACCCAGCCTTCGCCCTTGCCGCGCAGGAACGGCGGCACCTTGTTGTCGACGCTCGCGGTGCACAGCACGCGGGTGTCGCCGAAGCTGACCAGCACCGAGCCTTCGGCATGCTTGGTGAAACCGCGCTGGATCAAAACCGGGCGCATCTGCTCGGGCGCGCGGCCGCTGGGGCGAGCGAAGCTCATGGGGAAAATCCATCGAATCGGGCTGCGTAGGTTAACATTCGCGCCTTGCCCGAAGGACGCATCGCCATGATCCGCAGCATGACCGCCTACGCCACCGTCGAGCGCGCCAGCGAGGCCGGCACGCTGGTCGGCGAATTGCGCGCGGTCAACCATCGCTTCCTCGAACTCGGCCTGCGCCTGCCGGATGAGTTGCGCGCGACCGAGCCGGCGTTGCGCGAGCGCATCAGTGCGCGCATCCAGCGCGGCAAGCTCGATTTCGGCCTGCGCCTGCGCACGCCCGAAGCCGGCGTTTCGTTGCAGCTCAACCCGATGGTGGTGGCGCAGTTGTCGGAGATGTCGCTCGATCTGGACGCGCGCTTCCCGAAGCTGCGCACCGAGCTGACCGAATTGCTGCAATTCCCCGGCGTGCTGCAGAACCGGGCGATCGACGCGGCGACCTTGCAGGCCGAAGCGCTGGCGCTGCTCGACGATCTGCTCGACCAGTTCGTCGCCGCGCGCGAACGCGAAGGCGGGAAGCTCGCCGGCGTGATCGGTGAACGCGTCGATGCCGTCGCCGCACGCACCGCCGAGGCGCGCGAACTGATCCCGCAAATCCGCGCCGGCCAGCGCACCAAGCTCGAAGCCAGGCTTGGCGAGATTTCCGCTTCCGCCGACCCGGCGCGATTGGAGCAGGAACTGGTGCTGTGGCTGCAGAAGCTCGACGTCGACGAGGAACTCGATCGCCTCGACAGCCACGTCAAGGAAATCCGCCGCGTGCTCAAGCAGCGCGAGCCGGTCGGCCGCCGCCTCGATTTCCTGCTGCAGGAATTCAACCGCGAAGCCAACACCTTCGGCAGCAAGTCGGTGGACGTGCGCACCACCAACCTCGCGGTCGAGCTGAAAGTGCTGATCGACCAGATCCGCGAACAAGTGCAGAACATCGAATAAGAAGGCTGGCGAGCAGGGACATGACGCGCGGAACCCTTTACATCGTCGCGGCGCCATCGGGCGCGGGCAAGTCCAGCATCGTCAACGCCACGCTGGCGCGGGATGCGCAGATCGCGCTGTCGATCTCGTTCACTTCGCGCGGGCCGCGGCCGGGCGAGGTCGATGGCGAGCATTACCACTTCGTCAGCGCGGACGAGTTCCAGCGCATGATCGGCGCCGGCGATTTCTTCGAGCACGCGCTGGTCCACGGCGATTACAAAGGTACGGCGCGGCAGTCGGTCGAGCCGCAACTGGCCGCCGGCAAGGACGTGCTGCTGGAAATCGACTGGCAGGGTGCGCAGCAGGTCAAGGCCAAGCTGCCGGACGCGGTCAGCGTCTTCATCCTGCCGCCATCGCGCGAGGCGCTGCTGGAGCGCATGCGCAAGCGCGGCCAGGATCCGGAAGAGGTCATCCAGCGCCGCCTCGCTGCCGCACGCGAGGAGATGAGCCATTACTTCGAGTTCGACTACGTGATCGTCAACGAGGTGTTCGACACAGCCGTCGACGAGATGTGCGCAATCTTCGCCGCCAGCCGCCTGACCCGCGAAAAACAGCAGGCCCGGCACGAGGCGCTGATCCGCAAGCTGCTGGCCTGACTGTTCCCTCCCTTGCTTGTGGGGGAGGGGGCGATTTGGCGCATGGCCCCGTCCGCTCTTCGGGCACCTTCCCCCGCAAGTGGGGAAGGGAATAAGCCATTGATTTTTCTGATGATGCTTGCGGTTCGGTACGGCTTCGTCTAGAATCGCTGCCCTTTCCCCATTCCACGCGGCGTACGCCGCCGGAGTCCGCATGGCCCGCATCACCGTCGAAGATTGCCTGGAAGTCGTCAACAACCGTTTCGAGCTGGTCATGATGGCCGCCAAGCGCGCGCGCCAACTGGCCAACGGCGTCGATCCGACCCTCGACAACAGCGAGGACGACGACAAGCCGACCGTGCTGGCCCTGCGCGAGATCGCCGCGCGCAGCATCGACGACGAGCTGATCGACCGGGTCGAGAAATCCGAGCGCGAGCGCAAGGAACGCGAGGCGCTGGAATGGGCCGCCGCCGAAGTGGTCGCCGACGAAGACATGTCCAAGAACGACGACTGATCCGTCCGTCGCCGTCTTGTGCCGAAAGCCCGCCTTTGTGCGGGCTTTTTCGTTGCCGGATATCCGGGCGCGTGGCGACGCGCCAAGCCTTGCGTGCCGCCGTGGCTTCACTCGGTGCGGCCTTTTCATTTTCGTCCATTGCGGGCATGACTTCTGCCGATTTGCCGAGGTTCGCGCCGTGGCATAGGCTTTGCGGATGACTTCCAGTCCCGCCAGCGTGCTGCCCCAACCCGCCGATCCGCCCCTGCCGGCGGAGCAGTTGCCGGAGTACGTGCGCGATTTCATCCGCACCATTGCCTATTTGCCACCGGATCAACGCCCGCTGCTGCGCCGCGCGTGGGAAGTCGGCGCCGCCGCGCACGAGGGGCAGACGCGCAAGTCCGGCGAGGCGTACATCACCCATCCGGTCGCGGTGGCCAAGGTGCTGGCGGAAATGAAGATGGACGCCGAAACCCTGATCGCGGCGATCCTGCACGACACCATCGAGGACACGCCGCTCACCCGCGAAGAGTTGGCCGGCGAATTCGGCGAACCGGTCGCCGAGCTGGTCGATGGCGTCACCAAGCTCGACAAGCTCAAGTTCCGCGATCGCCAGGAGGCGGCGGCGGAAAGCTTCCGCAAGATGCTGCTGGCGATGTCGCGCGACCTGCGCGTGATCATGATCAAGCTCGCCGACCGCCTGCACAACATGCGCACGCTCGGCGCGCAGGGCGCGGAAGCGCGGATGCGCATCGCCCGCGAAACGCTGGACATCTACGCGCCGATCGCGCAGCGCCTGGGCATGTCGCTGATCAAGAGCGAACTGCAGGATTTGAGTTTTCGCGCGATGTACCCGTGGCGGCATTCGGTGATCGAGAAGCACATCCGCAGCCAGCCGGTGATGCGCCGCGAATCGATGGAGCAGATCGAGGCGCGCTTGTCGCAGCGGCTGCAAAGCGAAGGCCTGAGGCACCGCATGGTCAGCCGGGTCAAGACGCCGTGGAGCATCTACAACAAGATGCTCACTGAAGGAAAGAGCTTCGACCAGGTGATGGACGTGTTCGGTTTCCGCGTGGTC
>JAATFG010000043.1 GCA_015655355.1 Lysobacterales bacterium | reverse complement strand
GTGAACGACGCGGACAGGCAGGCGGCTTTGGCGCGTGCGGAGGCGCGCGGCCTTGTCCTGTCTGGCGAGCAGGCCGATGCGTTGGCGCATGTCACGGACGGGCGCGATCTCGGGATCGTGGTCGGCCATGCCGGAACGGGGAAAAGCGCGATGCTGGGCGTTGCGCGGGAGGCATGGGAGGCGGCGGGTTACGAGGTCCGGGGCGTGGCGCTGTCCGGCATCGCAGCCGAAAATCTCGAAAGCGGATCAGGCATATCCTCCCGCACCATCGCCAGCATGGAACATGGCTGGGGCCAGGGCCGCGACCTGCTCAGCGCGGGCCATGTGCTGGTGATCGACGAGGCCGGCATGGTCGGCACGCGCCAGTTGGAGCGCGTGCTGTCCCATGCCGCCGAGGCCGGTTCCAAGGTGGTGCTGGTCGGCGATCCGCAACAGCTGCAAGCAATAGAAGCCGGCGCGGCGTTCCGCTCGATTCATGAGCGCCACGGCGGCGTCGCGATCGGCGAGGTGCGCCGTCAACGCGAGGATTGGCAGCGTGACGCCACGCGCGATCTCGCGACCGGCAAGACAGGCGCAGCGATCCAGGCTTATGACAAAAACGGCATGCTGCATGCGGCGGCGTCCCGCGAGCAGGCGCGCGACGATTTGATCAACCGCTGGGACCGCGACCGGCAGGCATCGCCGGACCGCAGCCGCATCATCCTCACCCACACCAACGACGAGGTTCGGGCGCTGAACGATGGCGCGCGGGAACGGATGCGGGCAGCGGGCGATCTCGGTGAGGATATGCGTCTCACGGTCGAACGCGGCGCGCGCAGCTTCGCCGCCGGGGATCGCGTCATGTTCCTGCAAAACGAACGCAGTCTCGGCGTGAAGAACGGCACGCTCGGGACCATCGAGCGGGTCAGCACGCAGTCCATGTCGGTGCGTATCGACGATGGCCGTTCCGTTGAATTCGACCTGAAGGACTACAACCGCATCGACCACGGCTATGCCGCGACCATCCACAAGGCGCAGGGCATGACGGTGGACCGGACGCATGTGCTGGCGACGCCGGGCATGGACGCCCATAGCAGCTATGTCGCCCTGTCGCGACATCGCGACGGCATGGACCTGCATTATGGACGTGACGACTTCGCCGGTCAGGACCGGCTGGTCCGCACCCTGTCGCGCGACCGGACCAAGGACATGGCGTCGGATTACGATCGCGCCGATCCGGTGCAGGGCTACGCCGAGCGGCGCGGCATCACCTTCCGCGAGCGTGTCGCCGAGATCGTCCAGAAACTCGTGCCGGAGAAGCTGCGCGGTCTGTTTGACGGTCTGCGCCTTCCTGAAGATGTGCCCGGCTCGGATGGCGAACGGAGGCCAGAGCGGGAAGCGCCGAAAAGGGAAAGCGGCGTTACGGCAGCCGAGCGGCGCGAAACCGAGGCGCCGGAAAGGAAGGTGGCGGAAGATCCGGAAAAGGAATTGCGTCGCATGCGTACCGGAGCGCTCGTTCGCCATGCCCGCGCGGTAGACGCGATCTTCGAGGCGCAGGACATGGGCGGCAAGGCAAGTCCCGGGCAAGTGAAAGAATTGCAGGAGGCCCGCAAGGAGTTCGAGGCGGTACGGCCCTACGGTTCACATGACGCTGAAGCCGCCTACAAGAAAAATCCAGAACTTGTACGCGACGCGGCTGGCGGCCAGGTCAACCGCGCGATCCGCGCCCTCCAACTCGAAACCGAGCTGCGCACCGACCCGGCCCGGCGCGCCGACCGCTTCGTGGAACGCTGGCAGAAGCTCGATCAGACCAGCCAGCGTCAGTATCAGGCCGGCGACATGTCGGGCTACAAATCCACGCGGGCGGCGATGGGCGACATGGCCAAAAGCTTAGAGCGCGATCCGCAGCTTGAATCCATTCTCGCGGGCCGCAAGCAACAACTCGGCATCGCGTTCGAAACAGGCCGCCGGCTCGGCCAAGAATTGGCATTCACCCACGGCATCGATCTCGGCAGAGGCCGGGGCATC
>JAATFG010000031.1 GCA_015655355.1 Lysobacterales bacterium | reverse complement strand
GCGATGACGTTCTTCGCCTTCGCGTTGAACAGGCCGATCGTGGAAATGTATTTCTTCAGGCCGTCTTCGCCGAGCGCGAGGATCTTTTCCGGCGTGTTCGCCACCGCGTACAACTTGCGCGTGGCCTTGTTGACGCCGACGTCGGTGGCCTGCGCCGACAGCACCACCGCGACCAGCAGTTCAAACGGCGTGGTGTATTCCAGTTCGGTGGTCGGGTGCGGGTCGAGTTCGCGCAGGCGCGAGAACAGTTCGACGATTTCGGCGTGCGTGAGCGTGCGCGAGCGTGAAGTTTTTTGGGTGGCGTTCTTCATGGTGTTTCAGTCTCGGTGTCGTCATTCCTGCGAAGGCAGGAATCCAGCGGCTTTCGTGATGACATGCCAAAGCAGTAGCCAAGTCACTGGATTCCCGCTTTCGCGGGAATGACGAGCAGGAGCGTCATTGTTGCGAGCATTGCGCGGCTTTCGCCTTGGCGCGTTCGAGGATGGCGGCGGCGGACGCGGGCAGGGCGCCGGTCTTTTGCACCTGCGCCGGCGCGCGCCGCGCGGCGCGTTCGCCGGCGATGCGTTGCAGGCGCGCTTCGCGTGCGCGGTAGCGTTCGCGCGCGGCCCAGACGGTTTGCAGTGTCGCCTGCGCGGCGCGGATTTTCCCGGCGCCACCGGCATCGCAATTTTCGCAGGCGGTGAAATCCATCAGGCCGGCATCCAGCGCGGCATCGACGTCGTCCGCATCCAGCAGCGCGGCGAGGTGCCGGGCCTGTTCGCGGTCGGCCGGTGTGCAAGCGTGCGTCATCGGTGTTCCTTGTTCATTTGCCAACGAAGTGCGCCTTGCGTTTCTCGATGAAAGCGCCAGTACCTTCGCGCATGTCGTCGCTGGAGAACAGCAGGGCGAATTGCGCGGTCTCGAATTGCAGCGCCTCGGCCAGTCCCATTTCTCCACCCTGGATGATCGCATCAAGCACGCCGCGCAGTGCCAAGGGCGCCGAGCTGGCCAGTTGCGCGGCGAGCTTCGCGGTTTCCGCATCGAGTTCCGCGGCGGCGACGACGCGGTTGACGATGCCGAGCTGGAACGCGCGTTCGGCCGGAATCAGTGCGCCGAGCAGGCACAGCTCCAGCGCCGCGGCGCGTCCAGTCAGGCGCAGCAGGCGCTGGCTGCCGCCGAAGCCGGGAATCATGCCGAGGTTGACTTCCGGCTGGCCGAGCCGGGCGCTGTCCGCGGCGATGCGCAGGTGGCAGGCCATCGCCAGTTCCAGCCCGCCGCCGAGGGCGAAACCATTCACCTTGGCGATCACCGGCTTGGGCGCGGTTTCGATCTTGCGCATCAGCGCCTGCCCGCGCTGGGCGAAATCGCGCGCCTGCAACGGCGACAGGCCGCGCATCTCGGCGATGTCGGCGCCGGCGACGAAGGCCTTGGAGCCGGCGCCGGTGAGCACGATTGCGCGCACGTCCGCGTCGGTGATGGCGGCGTCGAACGCGGCGGCAAGCGCGTCGAGGGTGGCGGCATTCAAGGCGTTGAGCTTGTCGGCGCGATTGACGACGAGGCTGCGGATGGCGCCGTCGTCGCGGGCGAGAACGAGAGGTTCGGTCATGGCAATCTCGAATAATGTGCGTTGGGTTCGGGAACTTTGGTCGGCAGGGCCGGTCTGAACACGCATCACCGCTGGTTATTGCCACGGTGGAGCGCTATCCTTCGAGTCGATTTTAAGCGTGCCGGGGCGGCGTGGCCGCCCTTTTTCACAACCGGAGATTGTTCAATGAAGTTGCGTGTCACTGCCAGCAGCCTGCTGGCGCTTTCCCTCGCTGCCGGCAATGCCTTCGCGCAGGCCGCGGCGCCTGCCGCCGCTCCCGCCGCGACCACACCTGCGCCCGACCGCAACGCGCTGAGCTACGCGCTGGGCTACCAGACCGGCCGCGACCTGATCGAAAGCGGCGAATCGATCGATCTCAACCAGGTCATCAAGGCCCTGCAGGACGGCTATGCGAAGAAGGACCCGGCGGTGCCGGTCGAGCAACTGCGCACTGCGGTCGAAACCATGCAGAAGCGCCAGGCCGAGAAGGCCGAGGCCGAATACAAGCAGGCCTCCGCCGACAACAAGGCGCGCTCGGATGCCTTCATCGCCCAGAACAAGACCGCCGCCGGCGTCGCAACCGTGCCGGGCAGCACCGTGCAGTACAAGGTGGTCGAAGCCGGCAAGGGCGCCAAGCCGACCCTCGCCAGCACCGTGCAGCTCGAAGTCGCCGGCCCGTATCCGCTGGGCCAGCGTCCGCAGCAGGACCAGCCGGCGCGTCAGGTGCCGTCGATCAAGGTCAGCGAAATCGACCTGCAAGGCCTGCGCGAAGCGCTAGTGCAGATGCCGGTCGGCAGCCAGTGGGAAATCACCCTGCCGTACGACAAGGCCTATGGCGCCGATCCGCGCAACCACTTCCCGCCGAACCTGGCGGTGAGCTACGTGGTCAAGCTGATCGCGATCAAGTAATCGCAAGCGCCATGTTCGATGAAAACGCCGGCCTCGTGCCGGCGTTTTTGTTTGCGCGCACGTGCTGCGCACGGCGGAACGGCGATAATGCGCACATGAATTTTCCCGCTGGCCATGAACCATCCTTCGCCGTGCTGGCCGAAGGCGACGCGCTGCGGCGCGCGTTGCGCCCGCTCGATGCGGTTCCGCACGAGCAGGGCTGGAACCACGCCGATCTCGAAGGCCTGTTGCCGCCGGGCGAAGTGCGCGAAGCGGCGGTGCTGGTCGGCCTGATTCCGCGCGCGGGCGGCACCCAAGTGTTGCTCACCCGGCGCAACGACGACCTGCGCAACCACGGCGGACAGGTGAGTTTTCCCGGCGGCCGCATCGATCCGGGCGACGCCGACGCCATCGCCGCGGCCGTGCGCGAATGCGGCGAGGAAACCGCGATCCCCGCCGCGCAGATCGCGCCGCTGGGTTTCCTTGATCCGTTCCTTACCGTCAGCGGTTTCCGCGTGGTGCCGGTAGTCGCGGCGATCGCGCCGGATTACGTCGCGCAGCCGAATCCGAGCGAGGTGGCCGACGTGTTCGAGGTGCCGCTGCAATTCCTGATGGCGCGCGACAACCTGCGACGCGTCGAGATCGACTTCAAGGGCAAGCGCCGGGTGATCCTCGAATACAACTGGCCCGGCCAGCGCATCTGGGGCGCGACCGCGAGCATGCTGTCGAACCTGCGGCAACGACTGGAGCAATCCCGATGACGATGAACTGGACGACGCTGGTATCGGTCGAAGACCTTGCCGCGCACATCGACGATGCGGCTTCCGATGAAGGAAGCCTGCGCGTGTTCGATGCGCGCGCTGTCGCCGCGATCGCGCCGGGCGCCACGCATCCGGCGCTGCTGTTCAAGGCCGGGCACATTCCCGGCGCGCAATACGCGGACTTGAACAACGATTTGTCCGATGTCGGCAGGACCGGCCTCGGCCGGCATCCCTTGCCGGACAGCCAGACCTTCGTGCGCAAGCTTGGCGCGTGGGGCGTCGGCCCACGGCACCAGATCGTGATCCACGACGCGCAGGACGGCAGCATGGCCGCCGCGCGCATGTGGTGGTTGCTGAAATTGCTCGGCCACGAACGCGTCGCCGTGCTCGATGGCGGGCTTGCCGCATGGCAGGCCGCGGGCTTGCCGGTGACCACGGATACGCGGACTTTCGCCGAACTGGAACGGTATCCGGGGCAATTCGATTTCACCCGCATCGTCGATGCCGAAGCGGTGCGTGCGCGCCTAGGCGAAGACAGCGGCTGGCTGGTCGACGTGCGCGGCGCCGAGCGCTATCGCGGCGACGTCGAACCGATCGACCCGGTCGCCGGCCACGTGCCCGGCGCCTTGAATCGCCCCTTCCCGCTGAACCTGCGCGACGGCAGGTTCAAGCCGAAAGACGAGTTGCGCGCGGAACTGCGGCAATTCATTGCCTTGCAATCGCCCGAACACATCGTGCTGATGTGCGGTTCCGGCGTCACCGCCTGCCACGCGTTGCTGGCATTCGAGCACGCTGGTCTGCACGGTGCGCGCGTGTTCGCCGGTTCGTGGAGCGGCTGGATTACCGACGCCTCGAGGCCGATCGCGAAAGGCTGACGCATCGACGTTCGAGTCAACGCGTGGCGATGGCCGCCACGACAAGCGCGCAAAAGATGCCGACGTTGAGCTTCGGTTCCCAGTAGTCCATGAAGAGCAAGGCAATTGCCAGCCACCCGAATGCCGCGGCGACAGACAGGATTTGCACCGGAGTTTCGTCGAGCAGGTTCATGGCCCGCCAGGCCAGAAACAGCCCGAGCAGGCCGAACCCGACTTGTCCCAGCGCGAAGGCGGAGTTCAGCCCGTAGTACAGCGTCGTCTCCGGACCTGGCACGCGTTTGTCGCGCAAGTATTGGGAAACCACGTCGATGCCGAAGTGCAGAGCCCCGCTCAGGGCGAGCCAGCCATAGGCTGT
Organism: Lysobacterales bacterium; assembly: GCA_015655355.1. Classification (GTDB taxonomy): domain Bacteria; phylum Pseudomonadota; class Gammaproteobacteria; order Xanthomonadales; family Xanthomonadaceae; genus Pseudoxanthomonas_A. Next base: position 5,346 of record JAATFG010000031.1, on the reverse strand, counting down.
CCAGACCACGTATTTGTGCATGCGCTTACATCGCGTCCCATTCGGCCTTGCGCACGGCCATCAGCGTGTCGTTCTGCTTGCCGAAAAACGCGTCGTAAGCCGGCGCATCGAATCCGGCGAAACGCTGCGCGTGCACGCGTTGCACCAGGATTTCGCCGGCTTCGGGTTTGTCGCGCAGGATCGCGAACACTTCGTCGACGAAATCCTGCAGCGGCATCGCGTTCTGGTCGCTGGCCTGGCGCTCGCCCATCAGGCCGGTGCGCACGTACGGCGGCGCCAATTCCTTCACTTCGACATTGGTGTCCTGCAACTGGTAACGCAGGCTTTGCGTGTACGAATGGATCGCCGCCTTGGTCGCCGAATAGGTCGGCGTCATCACCAGTGGCACGAAGGCCAGGCCCGAAGTGACGGTGATGATCGTCGCCGACGCTTGCTTGAGCAGGTGCGGCAACAAGGCATTGGTCAGGATGATCGGCCCGAGCAGGTTGGTGTTGACGGTGTCGATGGCGGTCTGCGAATTGTCGCGGCTGACGAGTTTTTCGTTGACCATCACGCCGGCGTTGTGGATCACGACGTTGAGCGACGGATGCTGCGCAATGGCTTGGGCCGCCAGCGCGCGCACGCCGGATTCGCTGCCCATGTCGGCGGCGATGGTGTGCAGGCCTTTGGCTTGTGCGGCTTCGAGCTTCGCCTGCGAGCGCCCGGCGACGATCACCTCGTTGCCGAGCGTCTTGAATTTTTCCGCCAGCGCGAGGCCGATGCCGGAGCCGCCGCCGGTGATCAGGAGGGTGTTGCCTTGCAGTTTCATGTCGGGTTCCTTCGGGTTGATGCGAGACGGGTACGGTTACAGCAACATGCCGCCGCTGGCTTCGACGCGCTGGCCGTTGATCCAGCCGTTGCCCGGCGCCAGCAGCGATGCGATTGCCGCGCCGATGTCGTCCGGCAGGCCGACGCGGCCGAGCGCAGTCTGCGCGGCGATGGCGGCGTTGAGTTGCGGCGTGTCGCGGACCATGCCGCCGCTGAAGTCGGTGGCGATCGCGCCCGGTGCCAGCGTGTTGGCGCTGATGCCGCGCGCGCCGAGTTCGCGGGCCAGGTAACGGGTGAACACCTCGATGCCGCCCTTCATCATCGCGTAGGCCGACGAGCCGGGGAACGAGAAGCGCGCCAATCCGCTGGAAATGTTGACGATGCGGCCGCCATCGGCGATCAGCGGCAGCAGCGCCTTGGTCAGGAAATACGGCGCCTTCAAATGCACGCGATAGACCTCGTCGAACTGCTCTTCGGTGGTGTCGGCGATGCTTGCGTGCAGCGCGGTGCCGGCATTGTTGACGAGGAAATCGAAGTTGTCGCGGCCCCAGCCCTGCAGGACGTTCTTCACTTCGTCGGCGAAGGCGGCGAACGTGCTGCTGTCGCCGACATCGAGTTGCAGCGCGGCGGCGCGGCGGCCTTGCGATTGCACGTGGGCGACCACCTTGTCGGCTTCGGCGCGCGCACTGTGGTAAGTGATGATGACGTCGGTGTTCTGGCGGGCGAGGTGTTCGGCCGCGCTGCGGCCGAGGCCGCGGCTGCCGCCGGTGATCAGGGCGACGGGAGTATGGGAGCTCATTGCGTTTCTCCGGAGGATGCGGCGCTGGCCGCGAGGTGGAACGCAGTGTGGGCGCGATGCCCGCGCCGATAAACGTGGCGGGCTTGTCCGCATTGTCCAGAATTGGACGACAATGCACGCATGGACACGCTGGAGCACTACCGCCTTTTCGCCGCCGTCGCCGAGCAGGGCGGCTTCACCCGCGCGGCGGAACGCCTCGGCGTGCCGAAGGCGAGCGTGTCGCTGGCGGTGCAGCAGCTCGAAGCCGCGCTCGGCACGCAATTGCTGCACCGGACCACGCGCCGCGTGCAGCTCACCCAGGATGGCGCGGCCTTCCTCGAACGCTGCCGCGACCTGCTCGACGATGCCGACGAACTGCAATCGATGTTCCGTACCGAGCCGCGCAAGCTGCGCGGGCGCTTGCGCGTGGACATGTCGAACGGTTTGGCCCAATACGTGATCGTGAAATTGCCGGAGTTCCTGCAACGCCACCCGCAGCTGGAAATCGAGATCGGCAGCACCGACCGCCGCGTCGATGTCGCCGGCGAAGGCTACGACTGCGTGCTGCGCGCCGGTCCCATCGTCGATGATTCGCTGGTGGCGCGGCTGCTCGGCACGTTCCGCATCGCCAACTGCGCCAGTCCTGCCTACCTGCGCGAACACGGCACGCCAAAGCGCATCGAGGACCTGCATGCGCACAGGCTGGTGCATTACGTCGGCGCGTTCGGCCAGCGTTCGCCGGGTTGGGAATATGCGGCCGAAGGCGGCGGCTACGCGAGCCTGCCGATGCCCGGCGCGGTCACCGTCAACAGCGCGCCGGCTTACACCGCAGCGGCGCTCGCGGGCCTGGGCTTGATCCAGGCGCCGATGATCGGCATGTGCAGCCTGCTCGAATCCGGGCAACTGGTCGAAGTGCTGAAGGACCATCCGGCCGAGCCGATGCCGCTGACCTTGCTGTATCCGCGGCGCAAGCACTTGCCGCTGCGCACGCGGAGGTTCATGGAGTGGGTCGCCGAAACGCTGGCGCCGTTGCTGGACGCGTGAGCGTTACGCTCACTTTCTCAGTCGCGCGACCATCGCCTGCAACGCGGCTTGCGTGTCCGGCGAAGCCCAGCCATCGACGAAGCGCGCGAGGTTGATGTGTTGGTCGGCCAGTGCTTCGACCACTTCGGCGCGGGCGATCGCGCGCGTTTCCTGCATCTGCCGTTGCGGCAGCGCCAGCAGTTTCTGCAGCCAGGCGACAGCGTGCGGTACGACGTCTTCGGCGTCGGCCAGCTCATCGACCAGCCCGATTTGCAGCGCATGCTCGGCAGGCACCAGTTCGCCCTGCATCAGCAATTGCGCAGCGCGATGCGCGCCGACCGCGCGGCGCATCAGGCGCTGGATGCCTTCCGGCGCGACCAGCCCGACCTGCACTTCGTTGAGGCCGATCACGTAAGGCTTGGCCGCATCGACGCTGCGCGCCATCACCCGGCGGTCCGCGCATAGCGCAATCACGCAACCACCGGCCGGCGAATGGCCGGTGATCGCGGTGACGAGCGGGATGCGCGATTCGGCGACCGCGCGCGCCGCGGCGAAGAAGGCTTGCCAGGCATCGTGCAGCGCGGCCTTGTCGGCGCCGAGCGAGAGCAGGTGGGGCACGTCGAGGCCGGCGGTGAAGATGCGTTCGCCGCCGCTGAGCACGAGGCCGCGCACGCCGTCGTCGTGCGCCTGCGCGATCGCCGCGACCAGCGCGCGGCACAGCTCCGGATTCAGCGCATTCGCCGGCGGTCGCGCCAGTTTCAGTTCGCGAATGGCACCGTGCGCGATCGTTTCGACCAAAGCAGTCATGCGGCTCTCCTCGTGCGTGTTTCCTTGTGTCCGCGCGTATGATACGCGGCATGAACAAGACCGCGATGCTGCTTTCGTTGGCGCTGTGCGCAGCGCCGTTGTTTCCCGTCGATGCGGTCGCCGCGCAGGCGGCCGATGCCGACGCGTGCGTGCCGGTGCTGAAGGACGGCTGGGTACGCAAGCCGCCGATGGCGAATGCGCCGATGGCCGCCGGCTTCGGCACGATCGAGAACCCGTGCAAGGCGCCTGCGGAAATCGTTTCGGCGCAGAGCCCGGCGTTCGCCAGCGTGTCGCTGCACCAGAGCATGCAGATGAACGGCATGAACATGATGCACGAATTGCAATCGCTGCCGATCGCCGCTGGCAAATCGGTGACGCTGCAACCGGGCAGTTACCACCTGATGCTGATGCAGCCGGCCGCGGCGCTGGATGCCGCCAAGCCGGTGGCGCTGCACTTCGTGCTGAAGGACGGACGCAGTTTCGACGCGACGCTCGCCGTGCGCGACGCGGCGCAGGCGACGAAAACCGCGCCGTAATCATCGGCGCTTCCCGGTCCGGCGAAGCACGCCGGGCATTCGAACCGGCCTGCGCAGGCCGGCCGCTCTCAGCCAACGGCGCGGCGGATCTGTTCCGGCAACGCGCGTGGGCGATGGGTCTTCGCATTGAGCCATACCACCACCACGTTGCCGTCGCAGTACAGCGTCTTGCCATCGGCGCTGACGATGCGATGGGCGATCGTGCCGCTGGTGTTGCCGACGCGCTCGGCGTACAGCTCGACCGCCACCTCGCTCGGATAGGTGATCGGCAAACGATAGTTCAGCGCCGCCTGGACCACGACCGGGTAGAACTCGTCGGTCATCCACGGCTCGCCGATGCTGTCGAACCAGCGGATGCGCGATTCTTCGAGGAAGGTCAGGTAGCGCGCGTTGTTGACGTGGTTGAAGGCGTCGAGGTCGCTCCAGCGCAGGTCCAGTGGCGTGCGGAACAGCAATTTCATTTCGGTCTTGTTCGTGTCGTTCGCGGGCGGGTTGCTCATGCGCGTTTCTTTTTGTCGTGTTGCCTGGCGTGTTTCCCGGCCTGTGCCAGCACCTGCTTGAGGAAGTGGCCGGTGTGCGATTCCGGGTTCGCCGCGATCTCTTCCGGCGTGCCGGTGGCGATGATCTGGCCGCCGCGATGGCCGCCTTCCGGGCCGAGGTCGACGATCCAGTCGGCGGTCTTGATCACGTCGAGGTTGTGTTCGATCACGACGATGGTGTTGCCGTCGTCGCGCAGCTTGTGCAGCACCGCGAGCAGCGCATCGATGTCGTGGAAGTGCAGGCCGGTGGTCGGTTCGTCGAGGATGTACAGGGTGCGCCCGGTGTCGCGGCGCGAGAGTTCCTTCGACAGCTTCACGCGCTGCGCTTCGCCGCCGGACAGCGTGGTCGCGCTCTGGCCGAGCTTGACGTAGCTCAGGCCCACGTCCATCAGCGTTTCCAGCTTGCGCGCCAGCGAAGGCACCGGCTCGAACAGCTTCAGCGCGTCCTCGACGGTCATTTCCAGCACGTCGTTGATGTTGTAGCCCTTGTACGAAATCTCCAGGGTTTCGCGGTTGTAGCGCTTGCCGCCGCAGACGTCGCAAGGCACGTACACGTCGGGCAGGAAGTGCATTTCGACCTTGATCAGGCCATCGCCTTCGCAGGCTTCGCAACGCCCGCCGCGCACGTTGAAGCTGAAACGCCCCGGCGAATAGCCGCGCGCGCGCGCTTCCGGCACCTGCGCGAACAGCTCGCGGATCACGGTGAACAGGCCGGTGTAGGTGGCCGGATTGGATCGCGGCGTGCGGCCGATCGGATTCTGGTCGATGTCGATGACACGGTCGAAGTGCTGGAGCCCGTCGACGCCGTCACACAGCGGCACTTCGCCCTGCGACTGATCGCCGCCCACGTGCCGTT
>JAATFG010000138.1 GCA_015655355.1 Lysobacterales bacterium | reverse complement strand
TCGATCTCCTTGGCGACGGACACGCCGTCCTTGGTGATCGTCGGCGCGCCGAAGCTCTTCTGGAGCACGACGTTGCGGCCCTTCGGGCCGAGGGTCGCCTTCACGGCGTTGGCGAGGATGTTGACGCCGCGCACCATGCGCGAACGGGCGTCTTCACCGAAACGGATGTCTTTGGCTGCCATGTTTCTAACTCCAATGATTATTGATGTTCATGGGGTGGACGAATCGCCCACCGGCAAAAAATGTTCGAAGCGAAACCCTGCTCAGCCGACGATGGCGAACAGGTCTTCTTCCTTGACGACGAGATATTCGGTGCCGTCGATCTTCACTTCGGTGCCGCTGTACTTGCCGAACAGCACCTTGTCGCCGATCTTCACCGACGGTGCGCGCAGCGAACCGTTGTCCAGGGTCTTGCCCGGGCCCACGGCGACGACTTCGCCCTGGATCGGCTTCTCGGTGGCGGCGTCGGGGATGTAGATGCCGCCAGCCGAACGGGTTTCGGCTTCGAGGCGCTTGATGACGATGCGATCAAACAGCGGCTTCAGATTGGTGCTCATGGTCGTTCCTTTTACGAGTTTGCTCAGGGACTTTTGAGGTTTGCGGGATTGGCACTCGCCAAGGGAGAGTGCCAGCCTTGCGGGCAGGAGAACCCCGGCAAGCCAGGGCCTGCATGGCAGATGTGGGCGCCGGCAGGGCTTTCAAGGGCCGGCCGGCAAAAAATTGCAGGTCCAAAAGAGCGCCCAAGGACCGGGGAGGACCTGGACGCCCTAGCTCTCTCGAAGCCCGATGCAACGCCCCGCTGCGCGCCCGCGTTGCAATGCTGGAAATCTTCGAGACGCTGGCGGGTCAGCGCAGCGGGCGCGGACGCGGCTAGAATTCACCGATGAAATCCCTGCTGCTCCGTTGCGCCGCGCTGCTCGCGGCCGCCATCGCCTTCGCTCCCGCCTTCGCCGACGCCGCGCCTGACGACAGCCAGGACCTGCTGCCGGTCGAACAGGCCTACCTCGTGACCGCGACCGCGCCCGGCCGCGACCGCATCGAGGTGCATTTCCACATCGTCGATGGCTACTACCTGTACCGCGGCAAGACCAGGCTGAGCGTGCAAGGCGGGGGTTTCGCCGCCGCCGACGCGCAACTGCCGGCAGGCATCCAGCACCACGACGATTATCTCGGCGACGTCGAAACCTGGCGCGGCGACATCGTCGCCGTCCTGCCCGGCAAGGCCGACGCGAATGCCGGCAACGTCTCGCTGCAAGTCAAATACCAGGGCTGCGCCGACGCCGGCGTGTGCTTCCCGCCGCAGACCCGCACGCTGGAAGTGAAACTGCCGGCGGCAGTTCCCGCTGACGCAACGACGCCCTCTCCCGCGCAAGGAGAGGGATCGCAAAAGCCGCTGTTCGGCGCCGCGCAGGGCGCCGGCATGGACAAGCCGCTGCTGCCCGCCGAACAGGCCTACAAGTTCGAGGCCATTCCCGGTGACGCCGGCGAAGTGCTGATGCGCTTCACCATGGCGCCGGGCTATTACCTGTACCGCGACCGCAGCCATTTCAGCGTGAGCGGCGCGGACGGCATCGCCGCCGGCACGCCGTTGTGGCCGCAGGGCGTCACCCACCACGACGAAAACTTCGGCGACCAGGTCGTCTACTACAACCAGATCGACGTGCCGCTGCCGTTGCAGCGCAGCAACGGCAATGCCGCGCACATCAGCGTCGAAGCGAAATTCCAGGGTTGCCAGGACGAAGGCGTGTGCTACCCGCCGATGACGCGCACGATCGCGGTCGATCTGCCGGCGTCGTCCCCCTCGACCGGCCCTTCCTCGAGCGGCGCGAAGCAAAGCGGCGGCATCGGCCTGTGGGGCGCGCTGCTGTTCGGCCTGCTCGGCGGCCTGATCCTGAACCTGATGCCGTGCGTGCTGCCGGTGTTGTCGCTGAAAGTACTGGGCGTGGCGCAGAGCGGCGAAAGCCTCGCCCATGCACGCAAGCACGCGCTCTGGTACACCGCCGGCGTGATGCTGAGCTTCGCCGCGGTCGGTGGACTGGTATTGGCGCTGCGCGCCGGCGGCCAGGCGCTGGGCTGGGGCTTCCAGTTGCAGCAGCCGGGCGTGGTCGCGGTGCTGGTGTACCTGATGTTCGCGGTCGGCCTGAGCCTGTCCGGGGTGTTCCAGTTCAACCTGAGCGTCGGCCAGACCGGCAGTGCGCTGGTGAGCAAGTCCGGCGCGGCCGGCGATTTCTTCACCGGCGTGCTGGCCTGCGTGGTCGCCAGCCCGTGCATCGCGCCGTTCATGGGCGGCGCGCTCGGCTATGCGTTCTCGTCCGGCGCGCTGGCCGCGCTGGCGGTGTTCCTGGCGCTCGGCCTGGGCCTGGCGTTGCCGTTCCTGCTGATCGGCTTCGTGCCAGCGCTGGCCAAGCTGTTGCCGAAGCCCGGCGCATGGATGGAAACGCTCAAGCAGTTCCTCGCCTTCCCGATGTACCTCACCGCGGCGTGGCTGCTGTGGGTGCTGGGCAAGCAGCGCGGCGTGGATGCGATGGCGCTGGTCGCTGCGGGGCTTGCGGTGTTCGCGCTGGGCCTGTGGTGGTTCGAGCGCAAGCGCTGGACCGCATGGCGCTTTGCCGCGCTGCTGGTCGCGCTGGTCGCGCTGTGGCCGGCCACGCAGGTCGGCAAGCTGCAGCCGGCGGCGAAAACCGCGACCGCCGCGAATTCCGTGCAGCAGCCGTGGTCGCCGGAAAAACTGGCCGAACTGCGCGCGCAGAACAAGGTCGTGTTCGTCGACATGACCGCCGACTGGTGCGTGACCTGCAAGGCCAACGAGCGCCACGTGTTGTCGCAGCCGGGGTTCGCGCAGGCGCTGAAGGCACACGACGCGGTGTATCTGGTCGGCGACTGGACCGATTCGGACCCGAAGATTTCCGCCTTCCTCGCCCAGTACAAGGCCGTCGGCGTGCCGCTGTACGTGGTGTTCCCGCGCAACGGCGGCGAAGGCGAAGTGCTGCCGCAATTGCTGAGCGAGAAGATCGTCGACGACGCGCTCGACCGCGCCGCGCGGTAAATACCGCACCGTACGGTAAATGTGACGTAACTTCGGCGAACTGGACAGTAACGGGAAGTTCGCGCAGACTTCCGCCCTTCTACCGTTACGCGTGCAACTCTGCGATGGCGAAGCTGCTGCTCCTGCATGGCCCCAACCTCAACCTGCTCGGCACCCGCGAGCCGCAGGTCTACGGCCATGCCACGCTGGACGACATCAACGCCGCCGCGCAGGCGCAGGCCACCGCCGCCGGCCACGAACTCGACGCGCTGCAATCAAACGCCGAACACGTGCTGATCGAGCGCATCCACGCCGCGCGCAGCGACGGCACCGCCTTCATCGTGATCAACCCCGGCGCATTCACCCACACCTCGGTGGCGCTGCGCGATGCCCTGCTCGGGGTCGGCCTGCCCTTCATCGAAACCCATCTGTCCAACGTCCACGCGCGCGAGCCGTTCCGCCGGCACAGCTATCTCAGCGACAAGGCCGTCGGCGTGGTCTGCGGCTTCGGCGCCGACAGCTACCGCTACGCGCTGGACGCGGCGATCCAGCGGCTCGCGCCATGACGATCAAGAAGAAATCCGCAAAATCCCCCGCATCTCCTTCCAAACCCACCATTCCGAAGAGGCCCGCCATGGACCTGCGCAAAATCAAGAAGCTGATCGACCTGCTCGAAGAATCCAACCTCGCCGAAATCGAGATCAAGGAAGGCGAGGAATCCGTGCGTCTGGCGCGCGTGCCGTCCAGCGGCGTGACCTACGCCGCTCCGGCACCGGTGCAATACGCCGCCCCGGCGCCAGCCGCCGCGCCCGCAGTGGCGATGGCCTCGCCCACCGAATCGGCCACCGGCGGCGCGAAGCCGGCCGGCAGCGCCTTGCCGGAAGGCCACGTGGTGCGCTCGCCGATGGTCGGCACCTTCTACACCTCGCCATCGCCGGACAAGCCGGCGTTCGTCGCGGTCGGCGCGCAGGTCAAGGCCGGCGACACCCTGGCGATCATCGAAGCGATGAAGATGTTCAACCCGATCGAAGCCGACGTTTCCGGCACCGTGGTCGCGATCATCGGCCAGAGCGGCGCGCCGGTCGAATTCGACCAGCCGCTGTTCGTGATCAAGCAATAAGGCGGTTGCCATGCTCGACAAAGTCGTCATCGCCAATCGCGGCGAAATCGCCCTGCGCATCCTCCGCGCCTGCCAGGCCATGGGCATCCGCACCGTGGCCGTGCATTCCACCGTCGATCGCAACCTCAAGCACGTGGCGATGGCCGACGAATCAGTGTGCATCGGCCCGGCCGCGAGCAAGGACAGCTACCTCAACGTCCCCGCGATCATCGCCGCCGCCGAAGTCACCGACGCGCAGGCCATCCATCCCGGCTACGGCTTCCTTTCCGAGAACGCCGACTTCGCCGAGCGCGTCGAACAGAGCGGCTTCGTCTTCATCGGCCCGAGGGCCGACACCATCCGCCTGATGGGCGACAAGGTCGAAGCGATCCGCGCGATGCAGGCCGCCGGCGTGCCCTGCGTGCCCGGCTCGGGCGGCCCGCTCGGCGACGACATCGTGGTCAACACCAAGATCGCGCGCGAGATCGGCTTCCCGGTGATCATCAAGGCCGCCGGCGGCGGCGGCGGTCGCGGCATGCGCGTAGTGCATTCGGAGGCGGCGCTGAAGACCTCGATCGAAACCACCAAGTCCGAAGCGAAAGCCGCGTTCAACAACGGCGAGGTCTACATGGAGAAATTCCTGGAGAACCCGCGCCACATAGAAATCCAGGTGCTCGCCGACGGCCAGGGCAACGCGATCTACCTCGGCGAACGCGATTGCTCGATGCAGCGCCGCCACCAGAAGGTCGTCGAGGAAGCGCCGGCGCCGGGCATCACCCAAGCCGAACGCGAAGCGATCGGCAAGGTCTGCGTCGAAGCCTGCATCCGCATCGGCTATCGCGGCGCCGGCACGTTCGAGTTCCTGTACGAGAACGGCCGCTTCTACTTCATCGAGATGAACACCCGCATCCAGGTCGAGCATCCGGTGACCGAGCGCATCACCGGCATCGATCTGGTCGTCGAACAGCTGAAGATCGCCGCCGGCCAGCCGCTGACCATCAAGCAGGAAGACATCAAGATCAACGGCCACGCCATCGAGTGCCGCATCAACGCCGAAGACCCGGAAACCTTCATGCCGCATCCGGGCACGATCACCGGCTACTACCCGCCGGGCGGGCCGGGCGTGCGCGTGGACACGCACATCTACACCGGCTACAAGGTGCCGCCGAACTACGACTCGATGATCGGCAAGCTGATCGTGCACGGCCCGGACCGCGCCACCGCGATCGCGCGCATGCAGGTGGCGCTCAACGAGTTCATCGTCGACGGCATCAGGACCAACATCCCGTTGCAGCAGCGCATCATGCGCGACCAGGGCTTCCGCGCCGGCGGCCAGAACATCCACTATCTGGAAAAACGCTTGGCCGAACGCAACAAGAAGTCGGTCGCCTGATTCGACTCACCACGCCTCAACCAAAAAAGCCGGCTTTCGCCGGCTTTTTCATTGATACGTCACCCTTCCCACTTGCCCAAGGCCGCCAACCCGTTCGCCTTCGCACGCTCGAACACGATGGCTTGCGCCTTGCTGAAGTTGCCGGCCAAATCCTTTGACCACAACTTCAACGCGGCCTGCTGCATCGCGCGGCCGTAGCTGAAACTCAGCGGCCACGGCAGATTCTCGATGTGATTCATCGCATCCAGGTGCGCGGTCGCTTCCTCGTCGTCCTGCCCGCCGGACAGGAACACGATGCCCGGGAGGATCGCCGGCACGCTGGACTTCAGGCACATCACCGTGGATTCGGCGACTTCCTCGACGTCGACCTCCTCGTCGCTGTCCTTGCCCGGCAACACCATGCTCGCCTTCAAAATCGTGCCTTCCAGCAGCACGTTGTGGTCGCGCAGCGCGGAGAACAGCGACAGCAGCACCGCTTCGGTGACTTCGTAGCAATCCTCGATGTCGTGCTCGCCATCCATCAGCACTTCCGGCTCGACGATCGGCACCAGGCCCTGTTCCTGGCACAGCGCGGCGAAACGCGCCAGCGCGTGCACATTGGCTTCGATGCAGGTGCCGGAAGGAATGTCCTCGCCGATCCTGATCACCGCGCGCCACTTGGCGAAACGCGCACCGAGCTTGTAATACTCGACCAGGCGCTCGCGCAAACCGTCGAGACCTTCGGTCACCACTTCGCCGGGGCAACCGGCCAGCGCCGCCGTGCCCTTGTCGACCTTGATGCCGACGAGGATGTTGTGCTTTTCCAGATACTTCGGGAACGGCGTGCCGTCCGCGGTTTTCTGCCGGATCGTCTCGTCGAACAGGATCGCGCCGGAAACATGATTGGTCAGTTTCGGCGTGGTCAGCAGCAGTTCGCGCCAGCGGCGGCGGTTCTCTTCGCTGTTGTCGATCTTCACTTCGGCGAAGCGCCTGGCGATCGTGCTTTCCGATTCGTCGATGGCGATGATGCCCTTGCCCGCGGCGACGAGTTTTTGTGCGGTTTCAGCCAGTTCTTCGATGCTCACGGGAATTCCTTGCGATGCGGGGGATGCGCAATTGTATCGCCGCGCCGCGACCACAATGCACCGCCATGACGCCGAACGAGCCGCAGCAAGCGCGAAGGGCGAACTACAGTTCGCCCAAGCCTTCCGCCTTGCCGCCGTCGCCCACCTGCAACAGGCGCAGCGTGTTGGTCGCGCCGTGCAACTCCATGTGGTCGCCGCTGGTGAAGACGACGCGGTCGCCGGTTTCCAGCAGCGTGCGCGCGTGCAGCAGGCGCAGCACCTCGCGTGCGGCTTCCAGCGGCGCCAGCCCGCGCGAATCGAACGCGATCGGATACACGTCGCGCATCATCGCCATGCGCCGGCGCGCGCCGTCGTGGCGCGAGAACGCGTAGATCGGCGCGCTGGAACGGAACCGCGACAGGTAACCCACGCTGCCGCCGGATTCGGTCATCGCCACTATCGCGCGCGCGCCGACGTGTTCGCCGAGGAACATCGCCGCCATCGCGATCGCCTGGTCGGCGCGTCCGAGGTTGCGCGGCGCCTTCTCGAAATCGCTCTTGAACTCGAACTGCTTCTCCGCGCCGAGGCAGATGCGCGCCATCGCCTCGACCGCCTTGACCGGATACGCGCCGGCCGCGGTTTCCGCCGACAGCATCACCGCGTCGGTGCCGTCGATCACCGCATTGGCCACGTCGAGCACTTCGGCGCGGGTCGGAATCGGCGATTCGACCATCGACTGCAGCATCTGCGTCGCGGTGATGACCACGCGGTTCTGCGCCAGCGACTCGTTGATGATCTTCTTCTGCAAGCCCGGCAATTCGGCATCGCCGATCTCCACGCCGAGGTCGCCGCGCGCGACCATCACCACGTCGCTGGCCTCGACGATTTCGGCGAGATTCTCGATCGCCTCGGTGCGCTCGATCTTCGACACCAGCGCCGCATCGCAGCCGTGTCCGCGGGCGATGCGGCGCGCTTCGTTCATGTCCTCGGCATTGCGGCAGAAGCTCACCGCGATGAAATCCACGCCGATCTTGGCGACGATGCCGATCAGTTCCTTGTCGCGCTCGGTCAACGCACCGAGCGACAGGCCGCCGCCCTGCTTGTTCAAGCCCTTCTTGTCGGACAGGAAGCCGTCGTTGAGCACCGTGGTGACGATGCGCTCGCCTTCCACGCTTTCGACTTGCAACTGCATCAAGCCGTCGTCGAGCAGCAGCACGTCGCCGTGCTTCACGTCGTTCGGCAAACCCAGATACGACACGCCGACTTGGGCCGCGTCGCCCAACGGTGCATCAACGCGCGCGACCAGATCGAAGCGCTGGCCGAGTTTCAGCGCGACCTTGCCCTGCGCGAACCTCTCGATGCGGATCTTCGGCCCCGGCAAGTCGGCGAGGATGCCGACCTCGGCACCGACGCGCTGCGCCGCGGCGCGCACCGCGGCGGCGCGCTTGGCCTGCCCGCCCGGATCGCCGTGCGAGAAATTCAGGCGCACGACGTTGACGCCGGCGCGGAACAACTGGTCGAGCACGCCGTCGGCATCGGTCGCCGGGCCGAGCGTGGCGAGGATTTTGGTACGTCTTTGGTTCGCTTGTGCCGTTTGCATGTGGATTCCCTTTTGATGCGGGAAAACTAGCACTTTCGGCAACAAAAAGGGCCGCCATCAAACACGACAACCGCCAAGGTCGAATGACCAATGCCTGACCAGTCAGGCCGCGAACAAACCCGGCAATTGCGCAGGCTGCGCGATCACCTCGTTGGCGCCGGCGCCGCGCAACTCGGCTTCGTCGCCGAAGCCCCACAGGACACCGACCGCCCTCAATCCGTGTTCGCGCGCGCCTTCCATGTCCATGCGCCGGTCGCCGACCATCACGCAGTCGCGTGCCTGCAATGACCAGCGTTGCAGTGCGGCGGCGATCAAATCGTTCTTGTGGCTCAGGCGCCCGTCGATGGTCGCACCGAACACGTCGATGAAGAAGGCGCCGAACGGCAGATGTTCGACGATGCGCCGCGCATGCGGTTCGTTCTTCGCGGTGACGACGTACAGCGCATGGCCGGCGGCGTGCAGTACGCGCACCGCGTCCTCGATGCCGGCGTACACGGTGTGTTCGAGCCAACCTTCGCGATCGTAGCGTTCGCGGTACAAGCGCATCGCCTCTTCGACCAGCGCGGGCGTTTCCAGCACCGTGCCGAAGCTGTCGCGCATCGGCGGGCCGATCCACGCGTGCATGACTTCGTCGCTCGGCACCTCCCGGCCGAGCTCGCGCAGCGCGTAGGCCGCGCTGCGGAAGATGCCGAACTCCGAATCGATCAGGGTGCCGTCGAGGTCGAAGAAGATCGTCGCCATCAGCCGCGCGCTTCCAGCGCGGCAACCGCGGGCAGCGTCTTGCCTTCGAGGAATTCGAGGAAGGCGCCGCCGCCGGTGGAAATGTAGCCGACGTCCTTTTCGATGCCGTACTTGTCCACCGCCGCGAGGGTGTCGCCGCCGCCGGCGATCGAGAACGCCTTGCTCGCCGCGATCGCGTGCGCCAGCGTCTCGGTGCCCTTGCCGAAAGCCTCGAACTCGAACACGCCGACCGGACCGTTCCAGACCACGGTGCCGGCCTGCGCGATCAGCACTGCGTAGTTCGCCGCGGTCTGCGGGCCGATGTCGAGGATCAAGTCGTCGTCGGCGACTTCATCGACCTTCTTCACCGTCGCTTCCGCGTCCGGCAGGAATTGCCTGGCGACGACCACGTCCACCGGCACCGGAATGTCCGCGCCGCGCGTTTTCGCTTCGAGCATGATCTGCTTCGCGGTGTCGATCAGGTCCATTTCAACCAGCGACTTGCCGACCTTGTGGCCTTGCGCGGCGATGAAGGTGTTGGCGATGCCGCCACCGACGATCAGTTGATCGACCTTGCCGACCAGGTTCGACAGCAATTCGAGCTTGGTCGAAACCTTGCTGCCGGCGACGATGGCAAGCAGCGGGCGCGCCGGATTGCCGAGCGCCTTCGCCAGCGCATCGAGCTCGGCCATCAACAGCGGGCCGCCGGCAGCGATGGGCGCGAACTTGATGACGCCGTGCGTCGAAGCCTGCGCACGGTGCGCGGTACCGAACGCGTCCATCACGAACACGTCGCACAGCGCGGCGTATTTCCTCGACAGCGCTTCGTCGTCCTTGCCTTCGCCGACGTTCATGCGGCAGTTTTCCAGCAGCTTCACTTCGCCCGGCTTCACCTCGACGCCATCGACCCAATCCTTGACCAGCGGCACCTCGATGCCGAGCAATTCGCTGAGGCGCTTCGCCACCGGCGCAAGCGAATCCTCTTCGGACCACGTGCCTTCCTTCGGCCGGCCAAGATGCGAAGTGACCAGCACCGCCGCGCCTTTCTGCAACGCCAGCTTGATCGTCGGGATCGATGCGGTGATGCGCTGCTCGCTGGTGATCTTGCCGTTGTCGATCGGCACGTTGAGGTCCTGGCGGATCAGCACACGCTTGCCGGACAGATCGAGATCGGACATGCGGAGAATCGACATCGTGTATTTCCTTCCTTCTCAAGATTTCTTGCGAAAAAGAAAGCCCCGCGGACGGGGCTTTCGGTTGTTGCGATCGAACTTACTTGGCGACCACGCGCACCATTTCCAGGCACTTGTTGGAGTAGCCCCATTCGTTGTCGTACCAGCTCACCAGCTTGACGAAGGTCTTGTCCAGCGCGATGCCGGCATCGGCATCGAAGATCGAGGTGCGCGCGTCGCCGCGGAAATCGGTGGCGACCACCTTGTCCTCGGTGTAACCGAGGATGCCCTTCAGCGCCCCGATGCTCTGCGCCTTCATCTCGGCCTTGATTTCCTCGTAGCTGGCTTCGTTTTCCAGCTCGCAGGTCAGGTCCACGACCGACACGTCCGACAGCGGCACGCGGAAACTCATGCCGGTCAGCTTCTTGTTGAGTTCCGGGATCACCACGCCGACCGCCTTGGCCGCGCCGGTGCTGGACGGAATGATGTTCTCGAGGATGCCGCGGCCGCCGCGCCAGTCCTTGTTCGACGGGCCATCGACGGTCTTCTGCGTCGCGGTCGCCGCGTGCACGGTGGTCATCAGGCCGCGCTTGATGCCCCACTTGTCGTTGATCACCTTCGCGATCGGCGCGAGGCAGTTGGTGGTGCACGAAGCGTTGGAGATGATCGCCTCGCCCTTGTACGCATCGCTGTTGACGCCGAACACGAACATCGGCGTGTCGTCCTTCGACGGCGCGGAAAGGATCACCTTCTTCGCGCCGGCATCGAGGTGCTTCTGCGCCGTGGCCTTGTCGAGGAACAGGCCGGTGGATTCGATGACGACGTCGGCGCCGATCTCGTTCCACTTCAGGTTGGCCGGGTCGCGCTCCTGGGTCAGGCGGATCTTCTTGCCGTTGACCACCAGCGCGCCGCCGTCGATGGCGATCTCGCCCTTGAAATGGCCATGCACGGAGTCGTACTTCAGCATGTAGGCGAGGTAGTCCGGTTCGAGCAGGTCGTTGATGCCGACGATCTCGATGTCGGCGAAGTTCTGCACCGCCGCGCGCAGCACGTTGCGACCGATGCGGCCAAAGCCGTTGATGCCTACCTTGATTGCCATTGCCGGTACTCCGAAGGGCCACGCGGGCCGGATTGAAAGGGATGCACATTCTAGCAAATCGCCCTCCGCCCCCGTCGCGCGGCGCCGTCCGTCACGTCCGCGCGAACATTGATTTGGATCAAGGTTCGGGCCGCGGCACGGGCAGACAATGCCCGCACCAACCGCAACACCCCAAGGAGTATGGAGATGAAAAAGACCCCGAATTTCCCGCTGCTGGCGCTGGCCGCAATGCTGGCCGCCGGCACCGCCGCGCCCGCCTTCGCCCAGAGCGCCGGCAGCATGACCTTCGGCGTCGGCGCGATCGACGTCGCACCGAAATCCGACAACGGCAAGCTCGCCGGCGGCACCCTGCCGGTCGATGTCGGCAATGACACCCAGCCGGAAGTGACCTTCGAGTATTTCGTCGCCGACAACCTCGGCCTGGAAGTGCTCGCGGCCACGCCGTTCAAGCACGACATCTCGATCGACGGCCTCGGCAAGGTCGGCTCGACCAAGGAACTGCCGCCGACGGTGTCGCTGCAATACCACTTCAACGGCGCCGGCAAGGTCTCGCCGTTCGTGGGCGTCGGCCTCAACTACACCCTGTTCTTCAGCGAGGACACCCGCGGTGCGCTGGCCGGCAGCAAGCTCAAGCTCGACGACTCGTTCGGCGCCGCCGCGCACGCCGGCGTCGACTTCAACCTGCCCAAGGGCGCGATCCGGGTCGATGCGCGCTGGATCGACATCGACACCAAGGTGAAGCTCGACGGCAGCAAGCTCGGCACGGTCAACGTCGACCCGATGACCTACAGCCTGGCCTACATCTTCAAGTTCTGAGCCGGCTCGGCCAAGGGCAGCGGACGCATCCGCTGCCTTTCGGCACATGACGCGTCACATTGCGGCGCTAGAATCGGGCCATGACTACCCGACTCCGCCTCCGCCGCATCACCTCCGCCCTCCTCGCCGCCACGGCGCTCGCCGCGCCCAGCGCCTTCGCCTGGAGCCACCTCGGCCACTGGCTGGTCGGCGATCTGGCCGCCACCCAACTCACCCCCGCCGCACGCAAGGACATCGCCGAACTGCTGCAAGGCGAACCCGACCCGACCCTCGCCGGCGTCGCTTCGTGGCCCGACGAAATGCGCGGCACCGACCCTGACCGCTTCAAGACCACCTCGCGCTGGCACTACGTCGATCTCGACCCGGACAATTGCGATTACGTGCCGCCGCGCGACTGCGCCGGCGACAACTGCGTGATCGCGCAGATCGACGCACAGCGCAAGATTCTCGCCGACACCACCCAGCCGCTGGAAGCACGCCGCGACGCGCTGAAGTTCCTCGTCCACTTCATCGGCGACGTGCACCAGCCGTTCCATGCCGGCTCGCGCATCGGCCCCGATGGCCACGACGACGCCGGCGGCAACAAGTACCAGATCAGCCTGCGCACCAGCATCACCCCGGAAGCCTACGCGCGCAAAAGCTACGTCAACGGCGTGATGGGCACCAACCTGCACGCGGTGTGGGATTACTACGAACTCGAATCCGCCGTGCTCGCCCCGGAAAAGTACGCCGACAAGCTGCAACGCGACGGCATCCCCGCGCTGACCCCGGCCACGCTCGGCACGCCGCTGCAATGGGCGCAGGAATCCTGCCACGACGTCAACGTGCACCAGTTGTACCCGCTCACCGCCGACGGCAAGGAGCAGCACAAGCTCGGCGGCGCCTACCTGGATGCACAGCGTCCGCTCGCCGAGGAACGCGTGCGCCTGGCCGCCGCGCGGCTGGCCGAAGTACTCAACGAAACACTGAAGTAAGCCGCAGCGTGTTTTCCTTCTCCCCCGGCCTGCGGGGGAGAAGGTGGCGCGCAGCGCCGGATGAGGGGGCATCATGGCAACCAAACGCAAGCGCGATTTCCCGGTCGAACTAACCCGCCGTTTGCTCGAACCCGGCCCCGTCATCCTCATCAGTACCGCGTGGAAAGACCAGCGCGCGATCATGACCTGCGGCTGGCACATGCTGCTCGGCTGGGACATCGTCGGCACCTACATCTGGGATGCCAACCACAGCCACGAACTGGCCAAGCGCAGCCGCGAATGCGTCATCAACGTGCCGACCTTCGACCTGCTCGACAGCGTGGTCGGCATCGGCAATTGCAGCAGCCGCGACGTGGACAAGTTCGACAGGTTCAAGCTCACCGCGGTTGAAGGCGAACGCGTGCATGCGCCGCTGGTCGGCGAATGCCACGCCAACTTCGAGTGCTCGCTGATCGAAACCCGCAACACCAAGCTCTACAACCTGTTCGTGTGGCAAGTGGTCAAGGGGCACGTCGCGCCGTCACCGAAATACCCGAAGACGATCCACTATCGCGGCAACGGCGAGTTCATGGTGTCCGGCGAAGAGGTGCAGCGGCGCAAGTTGTTCCGCCCGGACATGCTGCCGCCGTGACGGGATAGCCGCGCAAAACGCAGCTTTCCCGCATCATGCCGGATCAGCGGCTCGACGCCAGCTTGATGAGCGCATCGAGCGTGTAGTCGAACGCATATTCGCTCAGCGCGTCGGCTTTCCCCTTGGCGTAATCGTCGTTTCCGCCGCTCGAATCGCTCACTTTCTGCGCATACGCATCCAGCGCCGGTTTGCACGCGGCAGTCGAGGCATGCGCTATTTCGCTGGCAGTGAAGCCGGCGGGCATCGCATCCAGACCGATATCGCGGTGCTTGGCGGTCACTTGCTGCACGTAATCGGCGTGGCATTTCAACACCGCCGCTTGCGCCGCATCGACCGGTGAAGCCGGCGCATCCGCCGCGCTTGCCGCAAGCGCCACACCGGACAACACCATTACCGACATCAACTTCACTGCAAACGACATGACTGCCTCCGCTGCTTGTGGGTTCACCGTGGAGCTTGCCACAAGACGGCATCGCGGCACCACTCACTTGCCGCGACTGTGCACCACGACCTTGCCTTCGCGCAGCTCGAAGGTGAAGGCGTACATCAAGCTCACCGGCACCGCTTCGATCTTCTCCGCACCGGCGCAATCGTTCTCGTCGTCGGGTTTGGTCGCGTCCGCTGCATAAGTGCATACCGCTGCGGGCTGGTAGCGCCATTGCAGCAAGGCATCGCGCACGGCTTGCAGCAAATCCGCATTCTCGACAGTGGCACCCGCGTGGCATTCGCCGCGATCGTCGAGCGCATCGACGCGTTGCACCACGCCCTCGGCATTGATGATGGCGCGCGCGCAGACCGTCGTCGGCGCCAATGAAGTGCGCGGCGAATCGGCCGGCAAACCCGGCGTCGGCGCGACTTGCGGCTGCGGCATGCGGAAGCGCTCCTGCGAGTGCAACTGGTAGGTCCGCACCTGCGCCGCGCCGTTGCCCTGCGTGTTCGGCTGCAACAGGCGGCCATCGACGTTGCCGCTGCGCACGGTCTTTTCCTCGATGCTGTCGTGCTCGCTGGCGCAGGCGCACAGCGCCAGCAGGCACGCGGCCATCGCGATGTGACGCATCAGCCGTTCGCCTTGCGCTTGATGCCACAGAATTCCGGCGGCGTGCCATCGGTACCAGTGCCGGCCAGCACGTCGCACTGGAATCCGTACGACTCCTTGTTTGCGTCCTTTTCCTTCAGCGCCGACCAATCCAGTTCGTACCAATCGAATTTCTCCGCGTCCTTCGCGCCTTCCGGCGCAGCGGTCTTGTGGGAGTACGGCGAATTCGCCACGTCGATGTTCTCGACGGGCACATCTCCGGTGGTATGAATCTCCGCGTTGTCCGCGAAGAACATCTGCTTGCCCGCCGGCGCGGCGGGCTGCATGGCGATGGATGCAGCGGCAAGCGTAGTGCTGGATGCATTCTCCATGGCCTGCGTTGACGACGAGCATGCATCCTTCGCGCTTTCGTCGGTGGTAAAGCACACCGGGACACGCACACGTCCCGCAACCGGCTTGCCATTTTCTTGAGCCGGAACGAATCTCCATTTCTTGGCCGCTTCCAGCACAGCAGCATCAAACTCATCTTGCGATGCGCCTTGTTGCGGTTCCGACTTGTCGATCGTCAGCTTGCTTACGCTGCCATCGGCGGCGACATCGACCAGCAAAACAACTGTGCCACCGATGCCCTTCTGCACGGCATCAACCGGGTAAGCCGGCGGATTGGTGTTCTTGGATTGAACGTCAACGCGTGCGGGCTTGGCCGCTTTCGCCGGCTGCGCAGCCCAAGCCGCAAAACCAAAACCCAGTGTCAACAACGACACGATCAATACGCCGGCAGACGTGCGGCGCGGATGGCGTCCATGATGGTTCAACATTTCGATTCTCTCCTTCAACGGTTGATAAGCCTGCCAATGGCAACCCAAGGGCAGGGACGAAGCGGCCAATTGCGTTTTCAACATCGCATCGGCGTAAGCGCGGCGCCGCTGCGGATGCTGCGCGACCACGCGCGCGTCGCAGGCCAGTTCCTGGTCGCGATGGAAGCGCGCCGCGGCGGCATGCAGCAGCGGGTTGAACCAGTACAGCGCGCGCAACGCGGCAACGAGGGCATTGACCTGCAAATCGAGCCGGCGCACGTGCACGCGCTCGTGGCACAGGATCAGCTCGCGCTCATCCGCGTCGTAACGCTGTGCAAAATCCGCCGGCAGCACGATGCGCGGACGCAGTACGCCCATCACCGCCGGCAAGCCGGCGACGGCGTTCGCCACCTGCATGCCCTCGCGCAGTTCGCCGGCCTGCAATGCGCGCTGGAAACGCCATTGCTGCAACCAGAACAGCGCCAGCATCGCCACTGCGCCGAGCCCCCACGCGCACACCACGAACAGCGTCCACGGCAGCGGCGCGGCGACCGGCAGCGCCGGCAACGCATGCGATTCGCCGACCCGCACCGCCAGTGGCATCATTCGCGCGACTTGCACGGTCGGCGCGGGCAACAGCACGGCCAGCCATGCCACCGGCAGCAACCACCACGCCGCATACGCGATGCTCGCGCCGAACCACTGGCGCAGCGGCTTGCGCAACAGCAGCAGCAACACCGTCGCGGCACTGGTGGAGAGCGTGGTGTCGATCAGGATTCGCAGCAACGCATCAGCGTTCATCGCCGTTCTCCACGCCGAGTTCGCCGATCAGCTTCTTCAATTCGGCGATGTCCGCTTCGCTCAACTTGCCGCGTTCGCTGAAATGCGCGACCAGCGGCGCGACGCGTCCGCCGAACAGCTTGTGCAGCAGTCCATCGCTCTGCTGCGCCATCCATGCCTCGCGCGCCAGCACCGGCGAATACCGGTAACGGCGGCCATCGCGCTCGGCTTCGATCGCACCCTTGTTGAGCAGGCGATTGAGCAGGGTTTTCACCGTCGGCTCGGCCCAGTCGCTGCCCTTCTTCGCCAATGCCGCGACCACTTCATCCGCGCCCTGTGGATGCTTCTTCCACAGCACTTCCATCACTACCGCTTCGGCTTCGCTGATCTGCATGGCAGGCTCCGTTTACAAATGTAATTTATTTACGATTACACTCGTAAATTATCAAGTTGTCAAGCCCATGCCGTTCCCCTCTCCCCTCGTGGGAGAGGGTGGCCGGAGGCCGGGAGAGGGGGCGCGAAAAGAAAAAGCCGGCTTGCGCCGGCCTTCCCCCTCTCTCGCCCCTTCGGGGCACTCTCTCCCACGAGGGGAGAGAGAAAAGCAATTACAGCGCCTTCGCCGCCTCGATGGCCTTGTCGGCGGTGATGCCGAAATACGCGTACAGCTTGTCCGCCGGCGCGGAGGCGCCGAACGTGTCCATGCCGATCACCGCGCCATCGAGGCCGACGTACTTGAACCAGAAATCGCGACTGGCCGCTTCGATCGCCACGCGCTTGCGCACCGCCTTCGGCAGCACGCGCTCCTTGTACGCGGCGTCCTGGCGCTCGAACACGTCCGTGCTCGGCATCGAAACGACGCGCGCCTTGTCCCCGAACGCTTCGGCGGCCTTCACCGCCAGCGCCAGTTCCGAGCCGGTGGAGATGAAGATGACTTCCGGCGTGCCGACGCTGTCCTTCAGCACGTAGCCGCCGCGCGCGATGTCGAGCACCTGGCCTTCGTCGCGCGGCTGGTGCGGCAGGTTCTGGCGCGACAGGATCAGGCTGCTCGGGCCGTCCTTGCGCAGGATCGCCTGCTTCCACGCCACCGCGGTTTCGACCGCATCGCCCGGGCGCCACACGTCGTGGTTGGGAATCAGGCGCAGCGAAGCGATGTGCTCGACCGGCTGGTGGGTCGGGCCGTCTTCGCCGAGGCCGATCGAATCGTGCGTGTAGACGTGGATGACGTGCGCCGGAATCAGCGCGCTCATGCGCACCGCGTTGCGCGCGTAATCGCTGAAAACGAGGAAGGTCGCGTCGAACGGCAGGAACCCGCCGTGCAGCGCGAGGCCGTTCGCGATCGCCGACATGCCGAATTCGCGCACGCCGTAGTGCACGTAGTTGGCGTTCACGTCGGCTTCGGTGACCGACTTGCTCGCTTTCCACATCGTCAGGTTCGACGGCGCCAGATCCGCCGAGCCGCCGATCACCTCCGGCAGCAGCGGCGCGAAGGCTTCGATCGCGTTCTGCGAGGCCTTGCGCGACGCAATCGTCGCGCCATCGAGCGCGACCTTGGTGATGTATTCGTCGGCCTTGGCGATGAAATCCTTCGGCAATTCGCCCTGCAAGCGGCGGTCGAGTTCCTGCGCTTCACTGGGGAATTGCGCGGCGTATTTCTCGAACAGCGCATTCCATTCGGCTTCGAGCTTCTTGCCCTGCTCGACCTTGTTCCAGGCCGCGTAGTAGTCCTGCGGAATCTCGAACGGGGCGAAATCCCAATGCAGGTTCTTGCGCGTGAGTTCCACTTCGTCCTTGCCGAGCGCGGCGCCGTGGCTTTCTTCCTTGCCCTGCTTGTTCGGCGAACCGAAACCGATGACGGTCTTGCAGCAGATCAGCGTGGGCTTGTCGCTCTTGAGCGCGGTGTCGATGGCTTTCTTGATCTCGACCGGATCATGTCCATCGACCTTGCGGATGACTTGCCAGCCGTAGGCCTCGAAGCGCGCCGGGGTATCGTCGGTGAACCAGTCGTGCACTTCGCCATCGATGCTGATGCCGTTGTCGTCGTAGAACGCGACCAGCTTGTCGAGCTTCCACGTGCCGGCGAGCGAGGCGGCTTCGTGCGAGATGCCTTCCATCATGCAGCCGTCGCCGAGGAACACCCAGGTGCGGTGGTCGATCAGGTCGAAGCCGGGCCTGTTGAATTTCTGCGCCAGCAGCTTTTCGGCGAGGGCGAAGCCGACCGCATTGGCGAGGCCCTGGCCGAGCGGGCCGGTGGTGGTTTCGACGCCGGGGGTTTCGTTGCGTTCCGGGTGGCCGGCGGTCTTGCTGTGCAGTTGGCGGAACTTCTTCAGTTCCTCGATCGGCAAGTCGTAGCCGCTCAGGTGCAGCAACGCGTATTGCAGCATCGAGCCATGGCCGTTGCTGAGCATGAAGCGGTCGCGGTTGGCCCAGTGCGGGTTGCTCGGGCTGTGGCGGTGGTAGTCGTTCCACAGCACTTCGGCGATGTCGGCCATGCCCATCGGCATGCCCGGATGGCCGGAATTGGCGGCCTGCACCGCGTCGATGGCGAGGAAGCGGATGGCGTTGGCAAGCTGGCGGCGGGTGGGCGCGGTCATGGTCTGCGGCTGCGTTGTGGACGGAGACGCGCATTGTCCCACACCGCCGCGGGCGGGCGAAGCGAACCAAACGCGGACCGATCAGCGCTTGGCGTCTTCGCTGTCGAGGTTGGCCATGGTCACGGCGGTTTGCGATGCGATGTCGAACAAATTACCGCGCAACGTCCACAACGCGAGGAACAGCAGGACCAGGACGATCAAACGCGACTCCCCGGACTTCGCTTGCATGTTCATTGCAACCTCCATGTAGGTCAATTCACGACATCCTCCAGCGTCGCCAGATCCTGCTCGCCGCTGCGCCTGGACACCACCACCACCATCGCCAGATCGCCGGTGACGTTGAGCGAAGTGCGGCACATGTCGAGGAAGGTGTTGACGCCGAGGATGATGCCGATGCCTTCGGAATTGAAGCCGACGATGCCGCAGATCATCGCGATCACCGGCAGCGAGCCGGACGGGATGCTTGCCGTGCCGATGCCGCCGAGGATGCACAGCACCAGCACCAGCACTTGTTCGCCGATCGGCAGATGCATGCCGTAGATCTGGGCGAGGAACAGCACGGTGATGCCCTCGAACAACGCACTGCCGTGATGGTTCGCCGATGCGCCGACGGTGAGCACGAAGCGCGAGACCTTGCGCGGCAATTTCAGGTTTTCCTCGGCGACGCGCAATGCCACCGGCAACGTCGCCGCCGAAGACGCGGTGGCGAACGCGGTCAGCGAGGCCTCCTGCACGCCGCGGAAGAATTCGCGCGGGCCCATGCCAGCCATCAATTTCACCCACAGCGGCAGCACGATGAAGCCGTGGATGGCCAGCGCGACCAGCACGGTGACCACGAACCAGCCGAGGCCGACCAGCACCTCCCAGCCCATCTGCTCGCACAGCACGAACATGAAGCACGTCACCGCGTATGGCGCCAGCTTCACGAACATGCCGATCAGGTGCATGCAGATTTCCAGCACGCCGTGCAGCGCGTTCTTCAGCGCCTGCGTGCCGGGCGAGGGCTTCATCACCATGCCGATGCCGAACATCAGCGCAAAGAACACCAGGCCGAGCTTCTTGCTGTCGTCACCCATCGCGCCGACGATGTTGTGCGGCACGATGTCGACGATGATCTGCACGAAATTCAGTTGGTGGCCCTGGGCGATGATCGCGTCGGACTTGGCGAGGTTGCTGTTCATCGCCTGCTGCACCAGCGCCGGGTCGAGGTGGGTGCCCGGCGCGAACAGGTTGACGCAGACCAGGCCGACCAGCACCGCGATGCCGGTGACGCCGGCGGTGTAGAGCAGCGTGCGCCCGCCGAGGCGGCCGAGGCTGGCGACGTCGCCGAGTTCGGCGACGCCGAGCACCAGCGCCGAGAACATCAGCGGCACGACCAGCATGAACAGCAGGTTGAGGAAGATCTGCCCGAACGGACGCAGCGCATCGTCGATCAGCAATTGCACCCAATGCGCATTGCCGGCGCCGAAGTGCGCGAGCAGGCCGAGCACCGTGCCGAGCACGAAGCCGATCATCACCTTGGCGTGCAGCGGCAGGCCGCGCTGCGGCGCGGCGTCGATGGCATGGGTCATTCGGGATTCCCTGAAAATGGATTCGGGAATCTTAGCAAACGCGGTTTCCCCCCTCTCCCGGCGCCTTCGCGCCACTCTCTCCCACGAGGGGAGAGGGGAAAGGCTCAGCGCGGATACAACGGCGACAACACGGGTTTCCCGGGTTTTCCCTGCGCTTTCCACTTCGGCCCGGACTTGAACGCGGCACGCAGCGCGGCACGCGCGGCGGAACCATCGCCACCCGCCCAGCGCGCACGACGCAGTTGCTCGATGGCATCGCGCTGGATCGCATCGTCCAATTGCACGATCAAGGCATCGAGGTCGGCCAGCGGCGGCGCGTGCATTGCGCGCAATGCATCGCCGACGTCGTCTAGCGAACCGGTGTCCAGCGCCTTGCGCAAATCGTTCGAGTTGGCGCGCGATGCGATGGCTTGGGTTGCATTCGATGCCACGCCATCCGCCGTCGCGCCACTGTCGACCGATTTCGCGGCGCGCGGCCTGCGCCGCAGCGCCCATGCCAGCGTCAGCAGCCACAGCAGGGCGAATGCGACCGCCAGCAGCGGCCATGCGAACACGGGAATCGCGGCGAACAAAGGCGGCGACGCAGGCGCCAGGTTCGACGCGCCCGGCGCGGCAGCGGTCGCCACCGGCACGCTCGGCAACTGCCGGTTGGAAAAACCGCCACTGCCGGGCGCGACATGGAAATCGAGGTTCGGCAGCGTCGCGGTTTTCGCCGCGCCGGCCTGCACGTCCCACCAGCCCATGCGCAGGCCGGCGACGTGCAACTCGCCGCTGCCTTCGGGCACCAGCGAATAACGCCGCGTCGCGGTCACCTGTGGCACGCCGCCGCGCAGGCTTTCGGCGTATTGCACCGGGTCGGCGAACACCTGCGCGCCCGGTGCCGACGGCGTCGGCAATTCCGGCATCTGCGCTTTCGTCGCGCCCAGCGCGGTGGCCTGCACGGTCAGCGTCGCCGCTTCGCCGGCGCGCAAATTCTGCGGCGTGGCGAGGTATTTGAGTTGCAGGTCGCGCAACGGCAGCCACGGTTGCGGCGCATTGTCCGGCTGCGCGCGCACGTTGAGCGTGCGCGGCGTGCCGACCGCGCCGAGCGCGGCATCCTTGCCGAACATGTCGTCGAAGAATCCGCCGACACCCTGCCCGCTGAAACGCGCCGCCGGCAAGGCCAGCGGCCCACTGTGGTCGGCGACCAGCAGGTAGTGGCGCTCGACCACGTTGAAATGGCGATCATGCACGTCGCGCTGCGATTGCACGTCGTCGCCGACGCGTTGCAGCGAGGCGCCTAGCGGCGCGTCGAGATCGAGCTGCCCGGTCTGCAGCGGCACCGCGTAATACAGGCGCACGGTGACGCCGACGCTCTGCTGCACGTAGGGATTGGCGTCGTCGACTTCGGTTTCGATGAAGGCCTTGGCGTTCGGGTCGTTCGCGCTGGCCGGCGTGGCGGCACGCACGTCGAGGCGCAGCGGCGGGGTGGTGTCGCCGCCGATGCGCAGCGCCGGGATCGCCAGCGCGCCTTCGCGGCGCGGCTGCAACACCAGCGCGATCAGCAGCGAGCCGTGCGTCTGCCCGTCGAGCATCGACCACTGCTGCCCGCTGTTGCGGCCGATGACCTGGAAATCCTTGTCCAGCGCGGAGAAATCCGGATTCGCGCCCATCTGGTCGGTTTCGATGTTGAGCGTGACCGCCTGTCCGGATGCGGCCTGCGCGCGGTCCAGCCACGCGCGCGTCGTCGCCGACGAAGGCAACGCGAAAACCGCCAGGCCCAACAAGCACATCGCAGCACGGAGTTTCATCGCCCTTCCTTCTGCCGGCGTTCGTATTCGAGACGGAACTTGGTGCGCAGCAGGCCGCCGGGATCGTCCGGCACGCGCCGCAGCCACGCGTCCGTCGCTTGCCGGCGCTCGCGTTCCTGCGCGCTTTCCTGCGCCGGCTGCGCCTGCCCGTTCTGCCGTGACGACGACGCCTGCTGCTGTTTCATCGCCTGCTGCATCTGCCGGCGCTGCGCGGCATCGGCTTGCTGCTGGTTCTGCGGATTGTCCTGCGCAGCCTGCTGTTGAGCGTCCTGTCCGTTCCTGTCCTGCTTGCCATCCTGCCGCGAATCCTGCTTCGATTGCGCTTGCGCATCCTGCGGCTGGCCTTGCTGCCGCGACGGATCGTCCGATTTCTGCCCTTGTTGCCGCGACTTGTCGCCGCCCTGCTGGCCCTTGCCTTGCGACGACGAACCACCACCGCTTTGCGATTGGCCCTGGCCGTTTTTCTGCTGCTGCTTCATCGCTTCGAGCACGAGGGTGCGATTGGCCTGCGCATCGGGCATTTGCGCTTGTTTTTTCAGCGCATCGTCGTAGGCGGCGAGCGCTTCCTCGTACTTGCCCTGCTTCGCCAGCGCGTTGGCCAGGTCGTATTGCGCATCGGGCAGATCCAGGCCGCGCAAAGTTTTTTCGGCAGTCTTGTAGTCACCGCGGTTATAGGCCTGCACGCCTTGCTCGATCCGCTTCTGCTGCGCCTGGTCGGCGCGGATCCACAGATGCGTCTGCGCCCGTGCCGGTTGCGCCAGCGGCAACAGGGCGACGCACAGCACGATGCCGAGCACGCCGCGGCGGAACGCGAACACGGCCAGCACCATCAGCGGCAACAACAGCCAATAGCCATCGTCTTCCCAGGACAGGCGCTTCTCGCCCTTTTCCTGTTGGCGTGCGGCCGCCTGCGGGTCGAGCACGCCGAGCGCGCGCAAATCCGCGTCGCCGGCAGTCAAGGCCTGGTAATCGCCGCCGCCTTTCTCCGCCAGCGCGCGCAGTGACGATGCATCCAGATGCGCCTGGCCGATGCGGCCATCCGCGGTCTGGTATGCCGCGCCATTGCGCGTGCCGAGGCCAAGCGCGGAAACGCGATAGCCCGCGCCGAACGCGAGGCCGGCCGCCGCGCTCGCGGCATCGTCGGCGTGATCGGTGATGAGCAGGATGTCGCCGTGGCCGAAACCGGCCGACTTCAGCAGTTGCGCCGACAACGCGACCGCGCGCGCGGCATCCTGCCCGTCGACCGGCATCACGCCCGGGTCGAGCGCATCGAGGAACAGGGCGAGATTGCGCGCATCGTCGGTCAGCGGCGCGACGGTGAAGGCATCGCCGGCATAGGCGACCAGCGCGACCTCGCCACCGCTGCGCTCGTCGAGCAAGGTTTGCAGCTTCGCCCGCGCCTGCAGCAGGCGCGATGGCGGCAGGTCGTTCGCATTCGCCGCGCTGGACAGATCGAGCGCGACCACCAGCGGCTGTTTCGATTGCCACAGCGCCTGCTCGCCCTGGCGCCAGCTCGGGCCGGCCAGCGCCAGTACCGCGAGCGTCCACGCCAGCGCGGCGAACGCGAAACCGCCATGCAGCGCCTTGCCTTCGCCGGCGAGCAAATGCGGCAACAGATGCGCATCGACCGCGTCGCGCCACACGTTCGCGCGCTGGCGTTTTTTTCGCCACGCGAAAAACAACGGCGGCAACGCAAGCAACGCCCACAACCAGTGCGGACGCATGAAGTGCAACCAGGAAACCGGCAATGCGTGCAGCCAGGCATTCATGCGCGCGACCTCGGCCAGACAAAAGCGAGCAAGCCAAAGCCCAGCGCGAACAGCAGCGGCAACGGATAACGCTCGATGCGCGGACGTACTTTCCTGCCTTCCTGTTGCACCGGCTCGATCCCGTCCAGCTCGGCGTAGATCTGCGCAAGCTCGCCGGTGTCGCGCGCGCGGAAATAACGGCCGCCGGTCATGCCGGCGATCTTCTTCAGCGTGGTTTCGTCGATGTCGTCGTCGCCACCGGCCACCGGCAGGCCGAACACCGACAGCACGCTGCCACCCCCGCCGAAGCCGATGGCGTGCACGCGCACGCCTTCACTCTGCGCCAGTTCCGCGGCCTTGAGCGGATCGAGTTCGCCGGCGGTGTTGACGCCATCGGTCAGCACGATCAGCACGCGCTGGCCCGGCGGCTGTTCGCGCAGGCGTTTCACCGCCAGGCCAATCGCATCGCCGAGCGCGGTTTCGCGGCCGGCGAGGCCGACGACGCTGTCGCGCAATTGTTCGCGCACCGCGTTGCGGTCGAAAGTCAGCGGCGCCAAGGTGTATGCGCGCGTGCCGAACACCAGCAGGCCGACGCGGTCGCCGGCGCGGCGGTCGAGGAAATCGCCGATCACCGCCTTCGCCGCGGTGGCGCGTTCGACCGGACGCCCACCCAGTTCCATGTCGGTCTCGCTCATGCTGCCGCTCAAGTCGACCGCGAGCATCAGGCTGCGCGCGCTCTGCGGCGGCGCGACCGCATCGCCGAGCTGCTGCGGCCGCGCCAGCGCCGCGCACAGGCAAATCCATGCCGCGACCGCGAGCCACAATGCGATGCGCCTTGCGCCTGCGTGCAGCGGATTGCCGCCGTCGGCGAGCGCCTGCAGGCGCGTACCGAATGGCACGTTCAATGCCGGCGCAGCGCTGCCGCGCGCCGGCAACAGCCAACGCGCCAGCAGCGGCAACGGCAACGCCGCGAACGCCCACGGCCAGGCAAAACCGCCGAAGACCTCGCGCCACTGCAGCAGCCAGTGCGCGACGGAATTCATCGCCGGCCCGCCATCAGTTCGAGGAAGCGCGCGCGCGCGACGGGCGCGAGCGCATCGGCTTCCTCCACGCCAGCGTCGCGACGGAACGCGCCATCCAGCAGCGCACGTCCGGCACCATCGACGAAACCGCGCGGATTTTTCCCATCGAGGAAACGCAACCAGTCCTCGCCTTGCAGGTTCACCGCGTTCGCGTCGACTTCACGCGCGGCGCGGCGCAGCAATTCGGACATCGTGGCGATGCGCGCGCTTGCGGATTCCCGTGCATCGGCGGCGTCGAACAAGGCTTGCCACGCACGCGAACGCCTGTGCCGGCGCTGACGAAAAAACAGCCCCAGCGCGACGAGCGCCAGCAGCAACGTGAACAGCAGCCACCAGCCCGGCGCCGGCGGCCACCACGCCGGCGGCGGCGGCAGATGCGCATCGCGCAACGGCAGCGATTGCGGATGGCTTTCCATCACGCCACCTGCGCCTGCGCGCCGGAAAACAGCGGCAACCACGCGTCGCTGGCCGCGTCGGTCGGCAGCGCCGCGGTACGCACGCCGCGTTTGGGCAACTCTTCCAGCATCCGCCGAAACGGCTGCACGAATTCCGCGTCCCAGCGTTCGCGTTGCGCGTTGCCGAGCAAGTCCAGTTCGATGCGCGTACCCGCGCTGGCAAACGGCAGCATCGCGCGCGGTGGCTGCTGCTCCAGCGCATCGGTCAGCAACAGCAGCACGACTTCGTGGTGCGCGGACAATGCGGCCCAGCGCGTCGCATCGATGGCCGCCGCGCTCGACGCATCGGCCAGCACAACCAGGCGCGAACCCGGGCGCAGCACGCGCGCGGCATGATCGAGCGCGAACGCCAGGCCTGCATCATCGGCGGGCGCTTGCGCGTACCAGCGCGTCATTGCATCGAGCACGCGCAGCACGCCACGCGTGCCGGACATCGGCGGCAAGGGCGCTTCGCTTTTCGCGCCGCGCAACGCGGCGATGCGGTCGCCGTCGCGCAATGCGGCCCATGCCGCGACCGCGCCGGCGCGCGCGGCCTGCACCGACTTGAAGCGCGTGCGCGTGCCGAAATACAGCGCCGGCGAGGTATCGGCGACGATCAGGGTGAGGCGTTCGCGCTCGGCCTGGAACAGCTTGGTGTGCGTGCGCCCACTGCGCGCGGTGATGCGCCAGTCGATATGGCGCACGTCGTCGCCAATCGAATACTCGCGCGATTCGGCGTATTCCATGCCGCGCCCGCGCAACGGCGACACGGATGCGCCGCTGATGCCGAAGCGGCCCTTGCGCGCCGACACGCGCCGCTGCGCGGCTTCGCGCAGCGCGATCAGTTCCTGCAGCGTCGGGACGATGCCGTCACTCATCGCGGCGCTCCATGCGCATCAAGGCAGGGGCACCTTGTCGAGCAGCGCGGCGACCAGCCTGTCCCCGTCCCAGCCTTCGGCGGTGGCTTCGTAGCTGGGCAGCACGCGATGGCGCAGCACGTCCGGGGCGATCGCGCGGATGTCCTCGGGGGTGACGTAATCGCGGCCGGCCAGCCATGCGCGCGCACGCGCGCAACGCTCCAGCGCGATCGACCCGCGCGGGCTGGCGCCCCACGCAATGCGCCGCGCCAGCGCCGCGTCATAGCGTTTCGCGTCGCGCGAGGCGAGGACGATTTCGATCAGATAACGCTCCAGCTGCGGCGCGAAATGCAGGTCGAGCACGGCGCGGCGCGCGGCGAACACGTCGTCCTGCGCCAGCTTCAGCGCCTGCTCCGGCGAAGTTTTCGCCAGGGTCGAAGTCGCCTGCGCCCGCGCCAGGCGCAGGATCTCGCTTTCCGCCGAAGCGTCGGGATAACCGATGCGCACGTGCATCAGGAAGCGGTCGAGCTGCGCTTCCGGCAACGGGAAGGTGCCTTCCTGCTCGATCGGGTTCTGCGTGGCCATCACCAGGAACAACGGCGGCAACGGATACGTGCTGCCGCCGACGGTGACCTGGCGTTCGCCCATCGCTTCCAGCAACGCGGACTGCACTTTCGCCGGGGCGCGGTTGATTTCGTCGGCCAGCAGCAGCGAATGGAACACCGGGCCGCGCTGGAACTCGAAGCGCGCTTCCTGCGGGCGCCACACTTCGGTGCCGGTGACGTCGGCCGGCAGCAGGTCGGGGGTGAATTGCACACGGGCGAAATCGGCTTCGAGCCGCGCCGCCAAAGCGCGGATCGCGGTGGTTTTCGCCAGGCCGGGCGCACCTTCGACCAGCAGGTGGCCATCGGCGAGCAAGGCGATCAGCAGGCGTTCGACCAGCGCGCTCTGGCCGACGATCTGTTGCGAAAGCGCATCGCGCAACTCGGCGAAAGCCGCGTGCAGGCGCGCATGTTCGGCATCGGGCAACACGGGAGCGGGCGGCGGGGTGGGAATATCCATGTCCGGCATTCTGGCAGGGTGCGTTGTGACTGCAGTGTGCCATGTTGGTTCCGCCGGCTCCGCGGCGCATGTGCCAACAGTTCACGTCGTGCAAAATACAACGGGCCGCGATGGCGGCCCGTTGCGTGCGTCGTGCCAAGCCCGGCGGTTACTTCTTGGCGACCTGCAGCACCTTCGGGGTGATGAACACCAGCAGCTCGGCCTTGTTCTTCTGCCGGCCCTTCTGCTTGAACAGGTTGCCGAGGAACGGGATGTCGCCGAGGAACGG
This sequence comes from Lysobacterales bacterium, assembly GCA_015655355.1. Taxonomy (GTDB): domain Bacteria; phylum Pseudomonadota; class Gammaproteobacteria; order Xanthomonadales; family Xanthomonadaceae; genus Pseudoxanthomonas_A. The sequence continues at coordinate 18,174 of JAATFG010000138.1, read as the reverse complement.
CACCTTGCTCACGCTGCTCTGGTCGGTGAACTCGTACACGCCGCCGATCACCACGGTCTGGCCGTCGTCGACCAGCACGGCGGTGGTGACTTCGCGCGTATCGATGGTCGGCACCGTGCCGTAGCCTTCCAAAGTGATGGTCTGGCCGACGTCGTTCTTGGTCAGGTCGAGATCGAGGAACACGCGACCGTCATTGGTGATGGTCGGGGTCACTTTCAGGTCAAGCAAGGCGTCCTTGAACTGCACGTTCGGCGTGGCCACGCCGCCCGCGGTGCCGCCGCCGGTGGTGGTCACGTAGGGAATCTGGGTACCCTGCTTGATCTCGCCGGTATGCTGGTTGGTGGTGACGATGCGCGGGTTGGACACCACTTCGCCGCGGCTCTCGGTCTGCATCGCCGACAACTCGAGGTCGAGGTTGAAGCCGCCGCGCAGCAGCGTGTAGGCCATGCTCGCCGCATTGCCCTTGGTGTAGATGCCCGCGCCGACCGGCAGGTTGACGTTCAACCCGTTGGCCGCCGCGGTGGCGCCGCCGGTGGTGGTGCTGCCCAGCGTGCCGTCGCCCTTGCTGTCGCCGACGCCGAACTTGGCGCCGAGGTCGCGGGCGAAGCTGTCGGTGGCAATGACGATGCGGCCTTCGATCAACACCTGGTCGACCGGCTTGTCGATCTGGTTGATCAGTTCGCGCATGTGCGCGATCTTCTTCGGGATGTCGTTGACCAGCAGCATGTTGGTGCGCTCGTCGGCAATCACCCGGCCGCGCTCGGACAGGAAGCCGTCATTCTGCGCGCCACTGCTGCCGCCGCCACCACCGCCGCCACCGGTGCGGGAGGAGTCGATGATCTTGGCGATCGCGGTGGCGCTGTGGTAATTGATCTGGATGTAGTCAGTGACCATCTCTTCGCGCTGCTCGAGGGCGATGCGCGCGTCTTCCTTGTCCTGCTCGAACTTGGCCAGTTCCTGCTGCGGCGCGACCCACATCACGTTGCCGTCGCGGCGCTTGTCCAGGCCCTTGGCACGCAGGACGATGTCCAGCGCCTGGTCCCACGGCACCCGATCCAGGCGCAGGGTGATGTTGCCGCTGACCGTGTCGGAGGCGACGATGTTCAGGTTGGATTGCTCGGCGATCAGTTGCAGCACCGTGCGCACCGGGATGTCCTGGAAGTTGAACGTCGCCGGCGTGCCGGTGTACGCGCGCTTGCCCGCCGCCGCATCGGGAACGGCGCCGGACGACGCGCCCATCGCCTTCTTGTCGCTGCGCGGCGAGATTTCGACCACATACTGGTTGCCGGTCTGGTAGGCCAGCGAATCGAAACCACCCTTGGTACTCAGCACCAGTTCGGCGCCGTGGTCGACCGAGTGCGCGTCGATACGCTGCACCGGGGTGGCGAAATCGACCACGTTCAGCGGTTTCTGCAGGTTCGCCGGGAGGCTGGCGTTGCCGATGTCGACGATCACCGAATCGCCCTGGTTGCGCAGGTCGGGCACCGCGCCGTCGCCGCTGAACTGCAGGATCAGGCGACCTTCACCGGCGGTACCGCGCTTGAAGTCGATGTCGGACACGCTCAGCGCCGGGCTTTGCGTTGCCGCGACCGGGCTCGCCGGCGTGGCCGCGCGCGCGGCGCCGTGGGAAGTCATCAGGCCGAAGGCCAAGGCCAGGCCGCAGACACGGAGGGAGGTGGAAGCGGTCATCGTGTATCCCCTAATCATTTGTCGTCGAGCGCAATCGAAGCCGGGCGTTCCAGCCAGCCGCCTGCACCATCCGGTACCAATTCGACCAGTTCGATGTGGTCTTCGCTCACGCTGGTCACGCGGCCGTCGCTCTGGCCCATGTAGCTGCCGGGCCGGATGCGGTAGGTCACCTTGTCCGGCGCCATCACCAAGCCGACCACGCCGGCGGCTTCGCCGCCGATGGTGCCGACCATCTTCAGGCTGTCCAGCGGGAACTGCTCCAGGGTTTCCTTGCGCCGGTTCGGATCCGGGCGCAGGCCGCTGCTGTCCTCGTTGGCGAAGGCATCGCTGAACGGATCGCGCAGGTTCTGCGCGGCGTACTCGAAGGTCTCGAACTGCTGCATCACCGGCAGCGGATCCAGCGGCGGCGCCGGGCGCGCACGCACGTCCTTGACCCAGCGTTCCAGGTTCGGGCCGTCGCCATAGTCGCTGCCGTAGGTGCTGTTGACGCTGCGCGTGCAACCGGCGGCCACGGCCGCCAGGCCGAGCAACGCGAGCGCACGCAGGGCGGATTTCATCGCGCTCACTTCTTGCCTCCCTTGCCGGCCGCCTTCTTGCCCTTGGCGTCATCCATTTCCTCGTCATCGAGGTAGCGATAGGTCTTGACCGTGCCGGCCAGTTCCAGCCCGCCGCTGTTGCCCGCCGGCTTGAGGGTGATGTCGTGCATGGTCAGGATCACCACCCGCGGCAGCGAAGCCACGCCGCTGACGAAGGCGCCGAACTGGTGGTAGGTGCCGACCATGCGCAGCGCGATCGGCTCTTCGGCGTAGAAATCCCGCTTCACTTCCGGGCCGGGCTTGAACAGGTCGTTGGTCAGGCCGCTGGACAACGCGGTCTGCGACACGTCGGTGATCAGGTCCGGCATTTCGGTCTTGCTCGGCAGCTGGCGCAGCATCTGCTGCAGCACCTGTTCCATCTGCGTGAGCTGCTGCTTGAGCGGCTCGAGGTTGGCGGTGCGGCCGGCACGGTCCTCGAAATCGCTGCGCAGCTTGGCTTCCTGCTGCTCCAGGCCGTTCAGTTCGTCACGCTTGCCGCTGATCAGCAGGAACCAGGCCACCACCACGATCAGCAGCGCCAGCACCGCGCAGAACACCAGTTGCGCGTTGCGCGGCCAGCCGCCGATGTTGTTGAAATCCAGGCTCTTGAGGTCGAATTTCTGCTTGCTCATGACGCCGGCCTCGGCTGCGGGGTGGCGGACGCCGGTTGCGCCGGCGCAATGATGGGTGCGGCCTGCGTAGCCGGTGCCGACGGAACCGCGGCAGGGGTGGCGGCCGCAGCCGCAGCGGCGGACGTGGCCGCGGAAGCGGCCGGCACCGACGGCGTGGTCGTGCCGCCAGCGGCCGGCTTGGCGCCGTCGTCGTCACCGGGTTCCGGCTGGGCCAGTTGCACCTTCAAGGTGAACACGTACGGCAGGGAGCGGCTGACCGGCGTGCCCTTGCCGGTGTCCGGCTTGGCTTCGATCACCTGCAACTCCGGCTTGGCCATCCAGCCGGAGGTTTCCAGGTTGCGCATGTACACCGCCACGCGGGTATTCGACTGCGCGCGGCCATCGAGGGTCATTTCGCCGCCGCTCTGCTTGATCCCGGTCAGGGTCACACCATCGGGAATGGTGCGCACCAGCGAGTCGAACAGGTGCACCATCTGCGAGCGGTTGGCCTGCAGTTCCTCGATCACCTTCTTGCGCGCCAGCAGGCGCGATTTCTGCTTGTCGAGATCATCGATCTCGGTGATCTTGGCGTCTTCCTTCTTGATCTCGCCCTGAAGGAAGGCATTGCGCGCGTTCTGGCCGTCGATCTGCTGGCCGTAATAGAAATAGATGCCCAACGCCAGCACCACGCCCGCCGCCGCGGCGAGGACGAGCGAGGTGTAGAACTCTTTCTGCTTGGCCGCCCGGCGCTCGGCGCGCCACTGCAAAAGGTTGATCTTGGCCATCAGTCGAAGCTCCTCAGCGCCAGACCGGTGGCGATCATCAGCGCCGGCGCATCCTTGGCCAGCACGTGCGCCTGCACGCGCGGCCCCAGGGTCATCTGCGCCAGCGGATTGGCGACCACGGTCGGCACGCCGAGCTGTTCCTCGACCATTTCCGGCAAGCCGGCGATCGAGGCGCTGCCGCCGGCCAGCACGATCTGGTCGACCCGGTTGAATTCGCTGCCGGCGTAGAAGAACTGCAGCAGGCGGCTGATCTGCTGCACGCTGGCTTCCTTGAACGGCTCCAGCACTTCGGCCTCGTAGCCATCCGGCAGGCCGCCCTGGCGCTTGGCCTGGGTCGCCTGTTCGTAGCTGAGGTTGTAGCGGCGCATCACCTCGTCGGTGAGCTGCTTGCCGCCGAACATCTGCTCGCGCGAATACAGGCTGCGGCCTTCGCGCAGCACGCTGAGCGTGGTCACGCTCGCGCCGATGTCGACCAGCGCGACCAGGCCATCGCGCGCCACCGGCAGGTCGCTGGCCATCAGCGCGAACGCGTTCTCGATCGCGAAGGCCTCCACGTCCATCACCTTGGCGGTGAGGCCGCCAAGCTCCAGCGCGGACTGGCGCAGTTCGACGTTCTCGGCGCGCGAGGCGGCCAGCAGCACCTGGACCATGTCCGGGCTGCCGGGCATCGGCCCGAGCACCTCGAAATCGAGGTTCACTTCCTCGATCGGATACGGGATGTAGTTGACCGCTTCCAGCTCGACCTGGGCTTCGAGTTCTTCCTCGCTCAGGTCGCCCGGCATCGGGATGATCTTGGTGATCACCGCCTGGCCGGCAACGGCGGCGGCGGCGAACTTGCCCTTGGCCCCCGACTTGGCCACGGCGCGCTTGATCGCGTCGCCGACCGCCTCGACCTCGACGATGTTCTTCTCGACCACGGCATTGGGCGGCAACGGCTCGACCGCGTAGTGATCCACGCGGTAGCGGTTGCCGGAACGGGAAAGCTGCAGCAGCTTCACCGCGGTCGAACTGATGTCGACACCGATCAGTGGCGACTGGGATTTAGGCATGAACCCCACGTGGACTTCCCCTCGAAACGGCAATACAAACGACCGGCTATCCGGCCGCCCTCGCATTGATAACCAAGAGCTGACTACTTGCAAGCATCAAATCACGTCCTTGTGGAGCATGTCACGCTTCACTTAGAAGTGTGTCCCAAGTCGTTGTTCCGGCTGGAAACACCCCCTGCCATTTCCGGGGTCATCTATACTCGACCGCCATCGTTTCCGCAACGGTACCCGCCCGGATGCCCGCACCACGCCGCCTGCTTGGCTTCGTCGTCATCGCCCTCGTCATCCTGATCCTGGCCGCCGCGGTCGGGCTGGGTGCGCTGTATTACGTGGTTTCGTCCAAGCTGCCGGACATCCAGTCGCTGCGCCACGTCGAATTGCAGGAACCGCTGTACGTGTATTCGGCCGACGGCAAGCTGATCGGCATGTTCGGCGAGACCCGGCGCTACCCGGTGACCATCGCCCAGGTGCCGAAGCAGGTGCAACTGGCCTTCGTCGCCGCCGAGGACGCGCATTTCTACACGCACCACGGCATCGACATGACCGGCGTGTCGCGCGCGGTATGGCAGATCGTCAGCCGCAAGCCCGGCCGCGTCGCCGGCGGCAGCACCATCACCCAGCAGGTCGCGCGCCAGTTCTTCCTCGACAGCGAATACAGCTACACGCGCAAGCTCAAGGAAATGATGCTGGCGATGCGCATCGAGCATGCCTTCAGCAAGGACGAAATCCTCGAGATTTATCTCAACAAGAGCTTCTTCGGCAACCGTGCCTATGGCATCGCCGCCGCCGCCGAGTACTACTACGGCAAATCGCTCGACCAGCTCACCGTGGCCGAAACCGCGACCTTGGTGTCGTGCGTGAAATTCCCGTCCAGCGGCAACCCGATCAGCAACCCGCAGCGCAACCACCAGCGCAGCGTGTACGTGTTCCAGCGCATGCTCGAAGACGGCTACATCGGCAAGGCCGACTACGACGCGGCCACGGCCGAGCCGATGCACGCCGCCCCGCATGAACGGCCAATCGAAGTGGACGCGCCCTACGCGGCGGAAATGGTCCGGCAGGAAATGATCGACCGTTTCGGCGGCGACGTGCTGACCCGCGGCTACCGCGTCACCACCACGCTGGATTCGACCATGCAGAACGCCGCCGGCACGGCGGTGCGCAACGGTCTGGAACTGTACGACCACCGCCACGGCTGGCACGGCGTCGAAAAGCATTTCGACCTGCCCGCCGATGCCGACGACGCCAGCCTCGCCGACAAGGTCAACGCCACGACCACGGTACAGGCGGACATGCTGCCGGCCATCGTCCTGCGCACCGACACCGACGGCGGCGCGGTCGTGGTCGGCGGCGATGCCAGGGAAATGACCCTGCCCGGCAAGACCATCGACTGGCTGCAGAAGAAACCCGCCGACCTGATCAAGCGCGGCGACCTGATCCGCATCAAGGCCGGCGCCAAGCCCGGCGAATTCACCCTCGATCAGGCGCCGGAAGCGCAATCGGCGTTGGTCTCGCTCGACGCCTACAGCGGCGCGATCAAGGCGATCATCGGTGGCTACAGCTTCGCCGCCAACAAGTTCAACCGCGTTACCCAGGCGCGACGCCAGCCCGGTTCGAGCTTCAAGCCGTTCGTGTATTCGGCTGCGTTCGAGAAAGGCTTCAATCCCGCCTCGATCGTGCTCGATGCGCCGGTGATATTCCGCGACCGCCGCGGCCACGTGTGGGAACCGCAGAACGACAAGGGCGGCTTCTCCGGGCCGATGCGCTTGCGCGAAGCGCTGGTGCAGTCGAAGAACCTGGTTTCGGTGCGCCTGCTCGACAGCATCGGCGTCGATTTTGCACGCAAGTTCATCACCCAGTTCGGCTTCAGCGAGGAAGAGCTGCCGCCGAACCTGTCGATGGCGCTCGGCACCGCCTCGCTGACGCCGCTGTCGATGGCGCGCGGCTACGCGACCTTCGCCAACGGCGGCTCGCGCATCGACACCTGGCTGGTCGACAACGTGCAGGACCGCGACGGCAAGGTGATCTACAAGGCCATGCCGGCGCTCGCCTGCCGCGGCTGCGGCCAGGAGGCCTCGGCTGGCGGCGCCACCTCGCAGGCCGCGCCGGCAAGCAACGTGGTCGACGGTTTCGATTTCGGCCCGGACCCTGCCGCCGCACCCGCGCCGCAAGCGGCGACGAAACCGGATGCGGCCGACGCCGGCAACCCGGCCCCGCCCGCCGAACCGGCCACGCCGCAAGCCGGCACCATCGCGCCGCGCGCGATCGACGAACGCACCGTGTACCAACTCGTGTCGATGATGCGCGACGTCGTCCTGCGCGGCACCGGCACGCCGGCGCGCGTGCTGAACCGCGAGGACGTCGGCGGCAAGACCGGTTCGACCAACGACTATCGCGATGCGTGGTTCAGCGGCTTCGGCAGCAACATCGTCACCTCGGTATGGGTCGGCCGCGACGACTTCCGCAGCCTTGGCCGTGGCGAATACGGCGGTCGCGCCGCATTGCCGATCTGGATCGACTACATGCGCGTGGCACTGAAGGACCAACCGGTCGCGCGCAACGTCCCGCCGCAGGGCATGACCCAGATCACTCTCAACGGCGCCACCGAATGGGTCAAGAACGAAGACGCCGAGCGCGCCAAGACCCAGGACCTGTACGACAACCAGAGCAAGACGCAGGACGAAGAGGCGTTCGACATCTTCTGAGCAGCGCATCCGGCCGATGCACGCCGGGAGCTGCGGCGTCCGGCGGCGTTTTCGCGGCCCGTTTTCGTGTAGATTGAACCCAGTTTCGACGACGCGGAGGCCGCCATGCACCACGCCGCACACCATGCCAAGACGCACGCCGAAACCCGCGTCCGCGAACGCCGCCACCGCGTCGCCCACGAAGCGGCTCGCTTGATGGCCACTGACGGCATCCGCGATTTCCACACCGCGAAATTGAAAGCCGCCAGCCGGCTCGGCATCTACGACGATGCCTCGCTGCCGCGCAACCGCGAGATCGAGGACGCGCTGCGCGAATACCAGCGCCTGTTCGCGCCCGACCACGACGACGGCCTGCGCACGCGCCGCGAAGCCGCCTTGCGCGCGCTCGACTTCTTCGATGCGTTTTCGCCGCGGCTGGTCGGTCCGGTGCTGGATGGCACCGCCGACAGGCACTCGCCGGTGCACCTGCATCTGCACAGCGACGATGCCGATGCCGTCGCGCGTTTCCTCGAAGAGCACCGCATTCCCGCCGAATCGCGCAGCCGCCGCCTGCGCCTGGACCGCGAGCGTGCATTCGACGCGCCGACATGGGTGTTCAGCGCCGAAGAGTTGAGCTTCGACCTCAGCGTGCTGCCGGTTTCCGCCTTGCGCCAGGCACCGTTGTCGAGCGTCGACGAAAAACCGATGCACCGCGCCTCCGCCGCGCAACTGCGGCAATTGCTAGCCGAAGCCGAAATCTCGGCTTACCAACTCGCTGCGAACCGATGACTGAAACCACTCTGCGCGGCTCCTGCCATTGCGGCCGCGTGCAATTCTCCGTGCGTACCGCGCTTCCGCTGCACGTGCTCGACTGCAACTGCTCGATCTGCCGGATGGGCGACTTCCTGCACCTGATCGTGCCGAAATCCGCGTTCGAGTTGCGCGAGGGCGAAAGCGAGCTTTCCGAATACCGCTTCAATACCGGTATCGCGCGGCATTTCTTCTGCAAGCACTGCGGGATCAAGCCGTTCTACGTGCCGCGTTCGAATCCGGACGGCATCGATGTCAACGCGCGTTGCCTGACGCATGTTCCGCTCGACGAACTGATCATCGAGCCATTCGACGACAACGACCGCGATGCGGAAACCGCGCGCATCGCGCATCTTTCGCGGGCATGAAATCGCAGGCCGGATTCAGCCCTTGACTCGGCGCATTTCGGTGGCGACCTTGTAGCGGCCGAAGCTCAGCAAGTCCTGCGTGAACGCTTCCAGCACCGCATCCTCCTCGCACGCCAGCACCACGTGGTAGCAGCCTTCGCCGGCGATCTTGCTGGCGCTTTCGACTTCCGCGCGCGCTTCGAGGAACGCCTCGAATTCGCCGAAGCGCGGCGTATCCATGAACACCGTGACGAAGTGGCGCTTCACGTCGCCGCGCACCAGCGCGAAGCGGCGAATGACGCCGGCATCCCGCATCTGCTGCACGCGCGTGGCCACCGCCTGCCCGGTCAGATGCACTTGCCGCCCGAGTTCCTGCCAACCCATGCGCGCATCGCGCGCCAACTGCGCGAGGATGGCGCGATTCATCTTGTCCATCGGCATCTTTTCCAATCTTCAAGCCATGCGGGGCGATTGCCTGCAGAACGCAATTCCGGCGACGAGGCGCAACACCGATACTGGCGATCCCTCAATCGCACACACACGATGCCACATGAGCACGGCCCTGTTGCTGATCGACCTGCAAAACGATTATTTCCCCGATGGCAACTTCCCGCTGTGTAACACCGCGCCGGTGCTGGAAGCCGCGCAAGCCGCCGCCATTGCGGCGCGCAAGCGCGGCGTGCCGATCATTCTGGTCCAGCACGTCTCGGCCAATCCGCAAGCGAAATTCTTCCGCGCCGGCACGCGGGGCGCGGAAATCCATCCGCGCATCCTTGCCGCCGCGCCGGGCGCGTCCGTCGTGGTCAAGCAATTCGCCGATTCCTTCCATCGAACCGAACTGGAAAGCACGCTGCAAACGCTGCGCATCGAGCATCTGCTGGTCGGCGGCATGATGAGCCAGAACTGCGTGACGCACACCGTGCTTTCGCCCCATGCCGGCAAGTACCGCAAGACCGTGCTCGCCGACTGCACGACCACACTCGACGAAACCGTGCACGCCTTCGCGCTGGACGCGCTGTCGGCGCATTTCCCGGTCGTCGCGAGCACGCAAGCGCTTTCGGCATGAAAACAAAAACCCCGGAAATTCCGGGGTTTTTCGCATCAAGCGGAACCTGCGTTCGCTCAGTAATCGCGCACCGGCGAGCCGGTGTAGATCTGGCGCGGGCGCACGATCTTCATTTCCGGGTCGGTCTGCTGTTCCAGCCAGTGCGACACCCAGCCCGGGGTGCGGCCGAGGGCGAACATCACCGTGAACAGTTCGGTCGGGATCTGCAGCGCCTTGTAGATGATGCCGCTGTAGAAATCGACGTTCGGGTACAGCTTGCGGGCGACGAAGTAGTCGTCCTGCAGCGCGGCCTGTTCCAGCTTGACGGCCACTTCCAGCAGCGGGTCGTTGACGCCGAGTTCGGCGAGCACCTTCTGGGTCATCACGCTGATGATCTTGGCGCGCGGGTCGAAGTTCTTGTACACGCGATGGCCGAAGCCCATCAGGCGGAAGTGCGAGTTCTTGTCCTTGGCCTTGGCCACGGCGTCCTCGACCTTGTCGGCGGTGCCGATTTCTTCCAGCATCTTCAACACGGCCTCATTCGCGCCGCCATGGGCCGGGCCCCACAGCGCGGTGACGCCGGCGGCGACCGATGCATACGGGTTCGCGCCGGTGGAACCGACGCCGCGCACGGTCGAGGTGGAGGCGTTCTGCTCGTGGTCGGCGTGCAGGATCAGCAGCACGTCCAGCGCCTTGACGATGTTCGGGTTCAGGTCGTACTTGCCGTCGGCCGACTCGAAGGTCTGCTTGAGGAAGCGGCTGACGTAGTCCAGCGAGGTGTCCGGCGCGTTGAGGTTCAGGCCCTTGCCGTGGCGATAGATCAGCGCGGCCAGGGTCGGCAGCTTGGCGATCAGGCGCACCGCGGCCTGGTAGCGCTGCGCGGCGTCGTTGAGGTCGAGGCTGTTGTGGTACTTGGCCGACAGCTGCGCGATCGACGCGGCGAGGATCGCCATCGGATGCGCATCCTTGCCGAAGCTGCCGATCAGCGCGTTGATCGAATCGTCGACCGTGGCTTCCTTCGACAGTTCGGCCTCGAAGGCCTTGAGCTGGTCGGCGCCCGGACGCTCGCCATTGAGCAGCAGGTAGGCCACTTCGATGAAGCTGGACTTCTCGGCCAATTGCTCGATCGGGTAGCCGCGGTACAGCAGCACGCCCTTGTCGCCGTCGATGTAGGTGATTGCCGACTTGCAGCTGGCGGTGGCGGTGAAGCCGGAATCGTAGGTGAAAAGGCCGGTTTCCTTGGTCAGCTTGGAAATATCGGCGCAATCATTGCCCAGCGTGGGCTTCAGCACCGGCAAGGCCACCGATTTGTCGCCGGCGGTCAGGGTGGCTTGATTGAGATCGGACACAATGCACTCCTTCGTGGGGATTGCACGGGCCGCCAGACGGCAGCGGGTGCGTGACGAGACTCCGCGACATCCATCGGCCGGCGGATGACGTGAATTATCGCACATACTCCCGGGTATGCGCCCCGGTTCACAGTCCAAAAGCGGACCAATGCGGATGGCACTTGCCCGAAAAATGCTTGAGGTGTACGCAAAAAAGCAACCATTGCAACGAAGCGTTGCAGTGCGCCGCTGCTGCGGGATGCACACGGCCGCGACACGCAAAAAGAAAGCCGCGCAAGGCGCGGCTTTCGGATGCGGCAGAAGCCGATCAGACCTTCTGGAAGCGCTTCTTGAACTTGTCGATGCGGCCGCCAGTGTCCACGACCTTGTGCTGGCCGGTGTAGAACGGGTGCGAGGCCGAGGAGATTTCGACCTTGACCAGCGGGTATTCGTTGCCGTCTTCCCACTTCACCGAATCCTTGGTCGGAATCGTCGAACGGGTCAGGAACTTGAAATCGGAAGTGACGTCGTGAAAAACGACTTCACGGTAATTCGGATGAATGTCGGCCTTCATGGCGGCACCTTATCAAAACGACTGACGGGAAGCGCGGATGCGCAGTTGAGCCGTGCATTATAGCCAAACTCCCGAACCCGGCGCAAGCACCCTCAACCGGCCGTCAGGGCGGCGGCGGCCAGCCGCTCGAACCGGCCCTGGTCGTAGCGCAGCAGGATGCGCGCATTGTCCGCCCGGCCGGTCTGCCGGTTCCAGTCGGTGATGGTCGCGCCGCGGCTCAGGCTGCCGCCCAGTTCCACCTGCACCGGGCGCTCGGCGGTTTCCAGCGCGCCTTGCGGTTGCAGCGCATAGGCCATCGCCAGCGCGTCGGCGCTGAGCCAGCGGCCGCCGCGATGATCCACGCCGCGCTCGCGGTTGTGGCGAGAAATCTGCCCGTAGAAGCGCGCCCGCGGCGAATCCGCGCCAAGCCAAGTCTCCACCTGATCGTGATCGAGGCCGTGCGCAATCGTGGCTTCCCAGTCGGCCAGATCGAAATGCGGGAATGCCTCGAACACCACGTGCGCCGCTTCCGGGTCGAAGCCGATGTTGAACTCCGCCGCCGCCGTGATGTTGCCGTGTGCAGTGACCGCGCCGCCCATGATGACGAAGCGCTTGATCCGCTGCGGCAAGGTCGGGTCGAGCTTCAGCGCCAGCGCGATGTTGGTCAGCGGGCCGAGCGCGACCAGCAGCAGTTCGCCAGCATGTTCGTGCGACAGGCGCAGCAGCGCCAATGCGGCATGTTCGTCCCGCGCCGCGTGCGCGGCCGGCGGCAAATCGACGTCGCCGAAACCATCGCGGCCATGTACGTGCGAAGCGTCCTCGCGCGGCGGCAGCACCAGCGGCGAAGCGCAACCGGCGAACACTGGCACGTCGCTGCGCCCAACCGTCTCGCACAGTTTCAGCGCATTGCGCACGGTGTATTCGAGGCCGACGTTGCCGGCGGCGATGCCGAGGCCGACGATGTCGTGGTGCGCGTCGTTGAACGCAATCAGCAGCGCCAACGCATCGTCGACGCCCGGATCGGTGTCGATGTAAAGCGGGATCTTCTTGCTCATCGTGGTTCCAACAGCTTGGCTGGCGAGACTGGCACCATCGCCGCCGTGGTGCAAGCCTCCTTTCAACCGTCCAGCGCCTGTTTCAGCGCGCGCACGATGACGGCATCGGTCTGCCAATGCCCGGCGGACAGGCCCGGCAATGCGCGTTGCGCGGCACCGACCTGCAACGCCTTCGCCGAAGCATGGAATTCGCGCGCGCCGGTCTTCTTCAATTCGCCGATGTTCCGTGGCGTCACCCCGGCACCGGCCATCACCGCAATCCGCGCGCCGGCCTGCTGCACGAACGCCGCGATGTTCGCGGCGCCGGCAAGCGCATCGCCGGCCGCACCCGAGGTCAGCACCCGCTCGCAACCAAGTTCGACGATGCGTTCCAGCGCGCGCGCCGGTTCGCGGCACACGTCGAACGCGCGGTGGAAGGTGACGCCGAGTTTTCCCGCCGCCGTGATCAATTCCCGGCACGACGCGGCATCGACCTCGCCGTCCGCGTCCAGCGCACCGATCACCACGCCATCGACGCCGAGGCGCACGCAGTTCTCGATGTCGCGCAGCATCAACCCGTGTTCGAGTTCGGAATGGACGAAATCGCCGCCGCGCGGACGCACCAGCACGTACAGCGGAATGCGCAGCTTCTCCCGCGCCAGCGCGATCGTGGCAAACGACGGCGTGCAGCCGCCTTCGCCGAGGTTTTCGCACAACTCGACGCGATCGGCGCCACCGTCCTGTGCGGCCAGCGCCGAAGCCAGCGAATTGGCCGCGATTTCGAGCAGGAACGCGCCCATCAAATCTGCGTGGTCGAATACACCGAGCCGGCGTCGATCAGCTTGTCGTGCGGGCCGGGCGTCGCATCCTGCATCGCGTAGACGAAGCCCTTGTGCAGGGCGAAGCCGCCGACTTCGCCGCGCTTGTTCATCGCCAGGAAGCACACCTGCACTTCCTTGCTCGCCTGCGGACGCTTGTGCACCACGCGCGCGATCGCTTCGCGGCATGCATCCAGCGGCGTGCGGCCCTGGCGCATCAATTCGACGACGAGGAAGCTGGCCGCGTTGCGGATCATTTCTTCGCCGACGCCGGAGGCGGTCGCGCCGCCGACTTCGTTGTCCACGTACAGGCCGGCACCGACGATCGGCGAATCGCCGACGCGGCCATGCAGCTTCCACGCCATGCCGCTGGTCGTGCACGCGCCGGCGAGGTTGCCGTTGGCGTCCATCGCGAGGATGCCGAGGGTGTCGTGGTTTTCCTTGTTGCCGGGAATCTTCGAGCGCTCGACGTTGATCTGCGGCGCGTATTGCGAGGTTTTCTTCCACTCCTCCCACGCCTGCTTCGCGGTGTCGGTGAGCAGCGGGGTCTTCTCGAAACCCTGCTCGAGCGCGAATTGCTGCGCGCCGGCGCCGACCAGCAGCACGTGCGGCGATTTTTCCATCACCGCGCGCGCCACGGAAACGGGATGCAGGATGTCCTCGATCGCCGCGACCGCGCCGCAACGGCCATCGCCGTCCATGATGCTGGCGTCGAGCGTCAGCACGCCATCGCGGTCCGGATTGCCGCAATGGCCGACGGTGGAGTTGCACAGGTCGCTTTCCGCCCAGCGCGCGCCGGCTTCGACCGCGTCCAGCGCCGAACCGCCCGCACCCAGCACCTTCCATGCCGCCGCATTCGCGCCGATGCCGAAATCCCAGGTCGACACGACGCGCGCGCCACCACCGGCCTTGTTCGCGCCGAACGCGGCGGACGGCAATGCCGCAGCGCCGGCAAGCAAGGCGGAATTGCGCAGGAACTCACGACGGTTTTGCATGGACATCTCCCGTGGATGGATACCGCTTCAGTTCAGGCCGAAGCATAGCGCGCCGCGCCACCGACCCAGCGCGCGACGATGCGGTCGGCCAGCACCGGCGATTCGGCCAGCAGCTTGTCGGCAAGTTCGTGCACCTGCGGCAGCAGGTTCGCATCGCGCGACAGATCGGCGACGCGGAACCCGGCCAGGCCCGTCTGCCGGGTGCCGAGCAATTCACCGGGACCGCGCAATTCCAGGTCTTTTTCAGCGATGACGAAGCCGTCGTTGGTCTCGCGCATCGTCGCCAATCGCTGTTTCGCCATCTGCCCCAGCGGCGGCTGGTACAGCAGCACGCAACTCGACGCCGCCGCGCCGCGGCCGACGCGCCCGCGCAACTGGTGCAACTGCGCAAGCCCGAGGCGTTCGGCATTCTCGACGATCATCAACGAGGCGTTCGGTACGTCGACGCCAACTTCAATGACCGTGGTCGCGACCAGCAGGTCGGTTTCGCCGCGCTTGAACGCGAGCATCGTCGCCTGCTTCTGCGCCGGCTTCATCCGCCCGTGGACCAGCGCGATGCGCAATTCCGGCATCGCTGCGGTCAACTGTTCGTAAGTGGTCTGCGCAGCCTGCGCGACGACTTCGTCGCTGTCGTCGATCAGCGTGCACACCCAGTACGCCTGGCGGCCTTCGCGGCACGCGGCGCGGATGCGCTCGACCAGCTCCGGACGCTTGTCCGCGCTCAAGGCCACGGTCGTCACCGGCGTGCGCCCCGGCGGCAGCTCGTCGATCGCGGACACGTCGAGGTCGGCATACGCGGCCATCGCCAGCGTGCGCGGAATCGGCGTGGCGGTCATCACCAGTTGGTGCGGCACGCTGTCGGCGCCCGCGCCCTTGTCGCGCAGCGCAAGCCGCTGGTGCACGCCGAAGCGATGCTGCTCGTCGACGATCGCCAGCGCGAGGTCGTGGAATTGCACCTGTTCCTGCATCAACGCGTGGGTGCCAACCACGACCTGCGCCACGCCGTCGGCCACCTCGGCGAGCACCTGCGCGCGCGCCTTGCCGGTGACCTTGCCGGCCAGCCAGGCGACGCGCACGCCGAGCGGCTCCAGCCACGCGCGGAAATTGTTGCAATGCTGCTCGGCGAGCAATTCGGTCGGCGCGGCGAGCGCGGCCTGCTTGCCCGCTTCGACCGCAAGCATCGCCGCCAGCGCGGCGACCACCGTTTTGCCGCTGCCCACGTCGCCTTGCACCAATCGCAGCATCGGCGAAGGCTTGTGCAAATCCTCGCGGATCTGCGCGAACACGCGTTGCTGCGCCTGGGTGAGCTTGAACGGCAGCGTGGCTTCGAGTTTTTTCGCCAGCGCGCCCTTGCCTTTCAACGCCGGCGCCTTGTGCTGCTGGAGCGCGATGCGCTGGCGGCGCAGGCTCAGGTGGTGGGCGAGCAATTCCTCCAGCGCAAGCCGCTGCTGCGCAGGATGTTTCCCGGCCATCAACGCGGCGACGTCGTCGTCGCGCTGCGGGCGGTGCATCGTCAACAGCGCGTCGCGCAGCGTCGGCAGATGCAGTTGCGCCAGCAGGTGTTGCGGCAACAGTTCGAGCTGCTCGGCCGGCGGCAGCGCGTCCAGCGCCTGCGCGATCAGCTTGCGCAGCGTCGCCGGCCCAAGCCCTTCGACTTCGGGATAGACCGGGTCGAGTTGCGCGCTCAGGTCCGCGGCTTCGCCTTCGGCGAAAACGTGATAACTCGGATGCACGATTTCCAGCCCGTGCTGGCCCGGCCGCGGCGTGCCGTAGGCGCGCACCCGCGCGCCGGGCTTGAACTGGTTGACCTGCTGCGAACGGAAATGGAAGAAGCGCAGCACCAGCGTGCCGAACGAATCGTCGCCGAGCGCGACGCGCAGCATCGGCCGATAACGAAACCCGCGTTCGACCGCTTCGACCTTGCCTTCGACCTGCACGGCCACGCCCGGCTGCAAGGCGCCGATCGGCGTGATCGCGGTGCGGTCCTCGTAGCGCAGCGGCAGGTGCAGCCACAAATCCTGCAGGGTGAGCAGGCCGCGCGCGGCGAGTTTTTCCGCCACGCTGGGGCCGACGCCGGTCAGCGTGGTGACCGGCTTGGCAAAAACAGGTTCGGTCGATGCGCGGCTCAGTGCCTTGTTCCGCGCTTATTCGAGGACCATCGTCGCTTCGACCTCGAACGCCACGCCCTTCGGCAACGCGGCGACCTGCACGGTCGAGCGCGCCGGATACGGCGCCTTGAAGTATTCCTGCATGGCCGCGTTCACCGCGGCGAAGTCCTTGAGGTCGGTGACGAACAGGCCGACGCGCACGACCTGGTCCAGCGAACCGCCCGCGGCTTCGGCAACGGCCTTGAGGTTGTCGAACGCGCGCCGCGCCTGCGCGTCGATGCCGCCTTCGACCACGTTGCCGGTGGCCGGGTCGAGAGGAATCTGGCCGCTGAAATACACGGTGTTGCCGACCTTCACGGCCTGCGAATACGGGCCGATCGCGGCAGGCGCGTTGGTCGTGCTGATGATTTGCTTGGTCATGGCGTGATGATGATGTTTGGGGTGGGAAGTGGTATCGGCAGCGAAGGCGGGAACGGCGGCAAGCAGCAGGACGAACGCGCAGGCAAGGTGTCGCATGGAATCGCTCCGACGGTGGGTGGAGTCCGGATTCTAGCGCGCCCGGACTTTTCGACCGGCACTATTGCCGCTTCACGCTCTGCACCACGCTCAACCGGCGCATGCGCCGCATCACCTCGGCCAGGTGGTTGCGGTTTTTCACTTGAATCGCGAAGCGCAGCACCGCGGCGCTGGCATCGCGTTCGAGGTAGTCGACGCGATCGATGTTGGATTCGCTCTGCGCCACCGCCGCGGCCAGTTGCGCGAGCACGCCGGTGCGGTTTTCGGTATCGACCAGCAGCGAGACGTTGAAATCGCCGCTGACCTGCGGGTCCCAGCCAATGCCCACCCAACGCTCCGGCGACTTGCGGAATTCGGCCAGATTCGGGCAATCCATGCGATGCACGACGATGCCCTTGCCGGTGGTGTGGTAACCCATGATCTCGTCGCCGGGAATCGGCTGGCAGCAGTTGGCGAACGTCACCACGCCGCGCTCGCTGCCGGAAATCAGGATTTTCTCCGGCGCGTGCTTGGAGTGATGGCCGCCGCGCAATTCGGCGAACGCGGTCAGCGCCTGCGCGGCCTGCGCCGGCATCCAGTTGCCGAGCGCGACGTCGGCGAGGAAGGCTTCCAGGCGCGGATAATTGTGCTCGCTGAGGAAGGCGTCGAGGCGCTGCTGCGGCAACCGTTCGAGCGAGGAATCGAGTTCCTCCAGCGCGCGGTCGAGCATGCGGTGGCCGAGTTGCACGGCGTCCTCGTGTTCGAGCTGCTTCAACTGGTGGCGGATCGCGGTGCGCGCCTTGCTGGTGACGACGAATTCCAGCCATTGCGGCTTCGGCGTCGCCGATTTCGCGGTGATGATTTCCACGCTCTGCCCGCTGACCAGCTTCGTGCGCAGCGGAACGAGCTTGCGGTCCACGCGTGAAGCGACCGCCTGGTTGCCGACGTCGGTATGCACCGCGTAGGCGAAATCCAGCGCGGTCGAATTGCGCGGCAGCGAGAGGATTTTTCCCTTCGGCGTGAACAGATACACTTCGTCCGGGAACAGATCGACCTTGACGTTGTCGAGGAATTCCAGCGACGAGCCGGCCGCGCGCTGGCTTTCGATCAGATCGACGATCCAGTCGTGCGCGCGGCTCTGCGCGGAATTCGGCGCGTCCTCGCCATACTTGTAGGTCCAGTGCGCGGCGACGCCGCGTTCGGCGATCAGGTCCATTTCCTCGGTGCGGATCTGCACTTCGATCGGCG
>JAATFG010000086.1 GCA_015655355.1 Lysobacterales bacterium | reverse complement strand
GTCTCCCCGACCTTCGCGCCGGCTTCGCATTCCTTGAGGATGCGGATGATCTGTTCTTCGGTGAAACGCGACTTCTTCATGCAGAGCTCCTTCGGGTGGAACTCTACTTCCAACTGGCTCGATTAAACGAGGGGACTACAAGAGGCCTAACGCCTATTAGACCCCGGAATTGGGGTGTAGCACAGATTCTGGATGGGGATGAAGCATGACGTCAATCAGGGCAGAACCATGCGAAACAACGGGTTGCGATGAGGGGCGCATGCCGAAGGCATGAAGCGTTGGAAGTTTTATCCGGCATTGAGACGGTCATGAGCAATATGGCCGCGAAATTGCGGTCATATCGTGCATGAAGCGGCCGGGTCGGTGATTCGCGGCTGTTCCATGTCTAGGATGCGATGGTGGCGGGCAGCGTCAACTCTGGCGCTTCATTTCCGCATGAAGGCTTCCGGCTTCGGCAACTCCACCGGCACGCCGTTCTTGTCGCAGGTGCGCTCGGCGCAGAGCTTCTCGCGCAGCTTCGGCGTGGCCTGCACGATCACGTGGTAGATCGCGTTCTGTTCCAGCGAGCCGTGGAAGGCCTGCGCACCGGGGCCGCGCGCCCAGATGCCGACATCGTCGCCGCCGTGGGTTTCGTCCTTCATCGGGATCATCGCTTCCTGCATGTAGTCCGGTGCTTCGGTGTCGACGCGGGTCAGGTCGGGGCGGCCGTTCTTCGCCTGCTGGAAGCTGTCGACCACGTGCGGATACGTGTGCGTGCCTTCCGCCTGCACGTTGCTCGCGCCGACGTAGCCAGGGCCGTCCATGTAGTTGAGCGTGGTGTAGGGCATGCCTTGCGCGTCGCGCGCCAGTTCGTTGGTCGAGGCTTCGCCGCTGCTGCCGTGGACCTTGCCGAGGATCGGGTTGCCGCGCACCGAATAGCCGACGAAGGTCAGCGTGTGCGAGTGGTCGGCGGTGACCACGATCAGGGTGTCGTCGGGATTGGTCGCGTCCGCCGCGGCCTGCACCGCCTTGGCGAACGCGACGGTGTCGGTCAGCGCGCGATAGGCATTGCCGGCGTGGCTGGCGTGATCGATGCGGCCGCCTTCGACCATCAGCACGTAGCCGTTCGGGTTCTTCGACAGGGTGTGGATCGCCTGCGTGGTCATCTCCGCCAGCGACGGTTCGCCGGCGATGTCCTGCGGGCGATCGTGGTCGTACTGCATGTGGTCGTACTCGAACAGGCCGAGCAGCGATGGCGCATCCTTCGCCGCGGCGAACTGCTTTTCGTTCCAGACATAGGCGCCGCCGGGATGCGCGGCCTTCCATTCCGAAGTGAGGTCGCGGCCATCAAGGCGCAGGCCGACCTTGTCATCGTATTCCGGGTCGCGCTGTTCGTAGCTGGTGTATTCCTCGCGACCACCGCCGAGTGCGACGGTCGGGCCTTTGCCGAAGCGCGGCGCCAACATCTGCTGGGCGATGTCGGTGCAGCCTTGCGCGGCGGCTTCCGGCGGCAGGTCCGAATCGTTTTCCCAATTGCGATCGGCCGAATGCGCGTAGGTCGCCGCCGGCGTGGCGTGGGTCAGGCGCGTGGTGGTGACCACGCCGGTGCCCATGCCGACGCTGTCGGCCAGTTCCAGCCAGGTCAGCAGCGCATCCTTTTTCGCCGCTTCGCAATCGCCGCGCAAACCCTGGTTGGTGACGCCGATGGCGCCCATGTAGGTTTTCACGCCGGTCATGATCGAGGTCATCGTGCCGCCGCTGTCGGCCACCTGCGAATCGGTTTCGTAGGTCTTGCTGAGGGCGGTGTACGGGAATCTTTCCCACGCCAGGCGGTGTTCCTCGCCCGAGCCGCCTTCGAGCTGGCCCTCGAAGATCCGCGCCGCGGCAACCGTGGTCAGCGACATGCCGTCACCGAGGAACAGGATCACGTTCCTGGCGTGGCCGCCCATCGCGCCGTTCTGCGCCGCCTGCGCCGCGCCGCTGCGGTACCACCATGCGGGCGTTTCACCTTGCGGATGCTTGACGTCGGCGACGTCGATGACGATCGGTGCGGGCGACGAAGGTACGGCGGCGCGGGTGTCGCCCGTGCTGGCGCAGGCGCCGAGCAGAAGGGCGGCGGTCGTGCAGGCGAAAACGAGGACGGATGGGCGCATCGGAAGCTCCGCGAGGCAAAAGGAAACGTGGCATTGGAACAAGCGCGAATGTCCTGCGGATGACAGCCTGCCGGCGGGCACGCGAACAAAGCCGGCGCGAGGGCATACACTCGCACCTGGACACACAATCGCGAGCCTTTGCATGAGCGGCACCCAGGACGAACTGAATTTCCGTTTCCTCGCCGAACCGGGCGACGTCAATTTCGGCGGCAAGGTCCACGGCGGCGCGGTGATGAAATGGATCGACCAGGTCGGCTATGCCGCCGCGGTCGGCTGGAGCGGGCATTACAGCGTCACCGTCGCGGTCGGCGGCATCCGCTTCGTCGCGCCTATCCTGATCGGCGATCTGGTGTCGATCACGGCGAAACTGGTCCACACCGGAACCACCTCGATGCACTTCGCCATCGACGTGCGCGCGCGCAACCCGATCGAAGGCGAGGAGCGCCTGTGCACGCACTGCGTGATCGTGTTCGTGGCGATGCACGAGGGCAAGCCGGCGACGGTGCAGGCGTGGACGCCGCGCACCGACGAGGACAAGCGCCTGGCCGAGTACGCGCTGAAGGTGATGGAACTGAGCAAGGGCATCGAGCAGACCGTCGCGCATTACCGCGACTGAGCGGTTGCTGCCTATGTGATCAGTCCAAGCACGACGGCTCTCACCGCGGCGGCGGTTCGATTGGGCACCCCGAGCTTCGCAATGGCGCTGTTGATGTGGAAGTTCACGGTACGCTCGGTGATGCCGACCGCTTCGGAAATCTCGGCGGAAGTCTTGCCATCGGCAGTCCACTTCAGCACTTCCAGCTCCCTGTTTGTCAGGAGCCCCTTGTGCGCATCGAAGGATTCGCGCACGACGGCGTGGGACATGCTCTGGTGGACGACATGGCTCAGCCAATCCAGTTTTGCCGCCGAATGCGGATCCGAGTCGGCCGTGGAGCGGGTGACGGTGAACATGCCGCGGATGCCATTGACCGTCAGTACCGGAAGCGAAATGCCATCGCGCAAACCGTGGGCGTGCGCCTCGGCCCAGAACTCTTCGTGCTCATCGGAGGGTGCGTGGTCCGGCCAAGAATATGCATCAAGCGAGACCAGGCCATGCCTGACGGTCGGGTCGATGGCCAGGTAGCCCTTGTCCTGATAGCGCGCCTGCCATGTCCTGGAGTAGTTGTTGAACATCAGGATCTGCGGCTGGGCAAACGGCAGGGGTACCCGCACACCGTAGGCGCAATGATCAAAGCCCATGTGCCCGGTCATCGCCACGATGGCGTCAAACAGACTTTCTGGCGATTGCCGGCTGAACATCAAGTTCAACTGTTCTTCTTTCCAGGTATCCATGCCATCCCCATGCGATGCGGTCACGCCAACCTGCCGGAGCCCAAACCAAACAAGTGGTTTGGCGGGGAACTGTTCAAATTGACAGTTGGCCTTGCCGGCTGGGTCTGCTTAGATTACGGGTTCCTTCAACTGCTTTGTCAAGGACAAGGGGCCAAACTCAATGTGGCATGTTGACGAAGACGGCTATATCCGCGTGAGGCGGCAGGAACTGGCCGACATCCATTTGCTGCATCTGCTCTCGGGCATCAGCGGCGAGGTCGTGCAGGTGGGCATTCCCGCTCATCCCGGGACCCGGGTGTTCGGCTATACCGAGTGGGCAACCGCGCAAACGCCCGCCATCTCGATCGGATGGGATTGGGCGTTGGATACGCCCGACTCGCCTGTGCCCAAGCGGCATGGCAAGCCCTACAGCAATCTCATGATCGTGGATGCCAATGGGCGGGATGTCGGCATGGAGGAATCGGCAACCTTGCTCTGTGACGTGGCCGACCGGCTTTCCTGGCAGTCCATGGTGCTGGAAGTCGTTGGGACGGAGTTCGCATCGAGTTGACCCTCTCGGGTTCGCGCACGGATTCGGCCCTTCTGTGTTTCATTTCCGGTACCTGTCATTTCTGACAGTTATCCGTGGCTTGAAGGCCTTGCAAGACTTTGCCCTCACTCAATGAAATGGGGCAACGTGCAATGGAATTCATTCTTGCTGAAGCGGAAACACTGCCTGACTTTCTCTACGAGGAACTTGGTCGCTACCGCTACCGGGTGTTCATCGAAAAGCTGGGCTGGAAACTCGATACGCCCAATGGCCTGGAGCGCGACCAGTTCGACTTGCCGGACACGGTGCACGTGATCGCGCGCGACGAAAGGGGGATCGTCGGATGCGCCCGGTTGCTTCCCACGAGCGGGCCTTATTTGCTGGGGGAAGTGTTTCCCCAACTGATGAATGGTGCGCCGCCACCCTGCTCATCCGAGACATGGGAGCTGTCTCGATTCGCCGTGGTGGATTTGAGCGGACAGCGAACCGATGTCATTTCGCAGGCACCGTCCACGTTGGCTGTAGAAATCCTTCGCGTTGCCGCCGACTACGTCGCCCGGGCGGGCGGCAAGCGCATGATCACGGTTTCGCCCTTGGCGATGGAGCGGCTGTTGCGCAAGACGGGGTTCCATACGCATCGCGCGGGCCCGCCGGTGATGGTGGAGGGTCATCCGACGTTCGCTTGCTGGATCGAATTGACGTAGCTCCACCCGCCTTGTCGCGACAGAAGCTGCAAGTGATCGCTTGCGACCTGTCAGAAATGACAGTTGTGGTTATGTGATCTACGGTAAATGATTAATTTCGCTGTAGGGAGACGGCCCGCAAGGATTGCAGACGCCAGGAATATCGATTCCCGTCGTTGAGATGCATGGAGCCCGCATCGTGCCATCAAGGATTGATGGCTTTTCACCGAGGCAGCCGATACGGTCGGATGATCGTATCGGCTGCTGTGGTGAACCAGGGAGGGTTGAGGCGAATGGAGCGACCTGTCGGAAGTGACAGTTGTCAACCGAATCGGGTTGGGTGAGATTGGCGACGAGCCCATAAGGATTGGAGCACGAGACACGGGAATGTCGCAGGGCCTATTTCGCAAGGAAGTTTTGCAAGCTCGCCGTACCAGTTGGCTGGGCGGCATCTCGTTGGCGCAGCCGTTGCCGTTGTGGGTGCTGACAGCCGGAGCCGTTCTCATCGCTGCCAGCGTCGGAATTTTCCTGGTGCTTGGAACCTACACGCGACGTTCGGCGGTTACTGGCCAACTGGTCCCGACCCGCGGTATTTCCGAAGTGCAGGCGCCTGCAACGGGTGTTGTCGAGCGGATGGACGTGGCGGAAGGTGGCAAGGTTCGCGGTGGCCAGCCGTTGGCCGTCATTCTGGTACCGCGCGCCACGCCGGCCAGCGGCGACGCACAGGTGGCACTCGAACAACATCTCGACCAGCGCCAGGCGGGCTTGATTGCGGCACAGGATGCGCAACAACAGCAGCTTCGGGCGCAGTCCGATGGTCTGGGATCACAACTCACTGCGGCGCGTCGCGAGTTGGCGCAGATCGAAGCCGAAGTGGTGACGCGGCAGAATCAGGGGCGCATCGCTCAGGAAACACTCGATCGGTTCCTGCAATTGAAGGACAGCAAATACATCAGCATCCTGCAGATCAAGCAGCAGGAATCCACCGTACTGGAATACACCGGGCAAGCGCAGGCCTTGCAGCAACAGGCCACCGACATGCGCCGCACCATCGCGCAACTCGAACAGCAGGTTCGCGAATTGCCCGGCCAGCAGCAGTCCGTCGCGGCTTCGTTGCAGCGCGATCTGGCGCAATTGAACCAAGAGCGAGTGCAGACGCAGATGCAGGGGGCATTGGCGGTCACTGCGCCGGTCGATGGCGTGGTTGCCACGCAAATGATCAAGCCCGGGCAAGCCGTGCAGGCCGGCGAGCCGCTGCTGAGCCTGTTGCCCGGCGACGGCAAGCTGGAAGCGCAGTTGCTGGTGCCCAGCCATGCCATCGGGTTCATCGAGCCGGGCGATCAGGTGTTGTTGCGTTATCAGGCTTATCCCTACGAGAAATTCGGGCATCAGCTCGGCAAGGTTGTGCAGGTTAGTCGTAGCGCGTTGAGCAGCGGCGAGTTGGGTGCACTGATCGGCAATGCGCAACAGGGCGAGCCGTTCTATCGGGTGACGGTGGAATTGGCGCAGCAGAGCGTGATGGCTTACGGCAAGCCGGAGGCGTTGAAGCCGGGAATGCTGCTGGATGCGGACATCCTCGGCGAGAAGCGCGGCTTGATCGAGTGGATTTTCGAGCCGTTGTATTCGATCAAGGGGCGAATGAGTGGTTAGTGATTTTCAAGAGTTGCCGGGTGTCCGGCAAAACCCAAGTCGCAGGGGTGTCGTTGCTGAGCCTGTTGCCCGGCGCCGAGTTGGGCGTGCTGATCGGCAATGCGCAGCATGCGAGCCGTTCTACCGGGTGACGGTCGAGTTGGCGAAGCAAAACGTGATGGCTTACGGCAAGCCGGAAGCGTTGAAGCCGGGGATTCGGTAGTTGATGCGTTTTAATTTTGCCGGTGATCGGTAAAGCCTATGATGCGGAGGCATTGCCGCATCGACCAAGAGGAGAAAGTGTAATGCGTGAACTCAACATGCAGGAAGTGGATCAGGTGGATGGCGGTAATGTCGCGGTCGCTGCCGCTGCCGGCGCTCTGGTGGGCGTCGCCACTGGAGCCTTGGTGATTGGCACGGGCGGTATCGCCCTCGGCGTGCTGGCCGGTATCGCCATCTGGGGCGGAGCGGACGCCGTCCTGGAGCACTGAATCCTCGCAGACTAAATAGACGGCTACGCCGTAAAATGTATTTTTACGGCGTAGCTTTCAGAACAAACACCAACACTCGAAGAAGATAACCAATGACGGAGCCAGTGAAAAATCCACAGTACCCGAGAACCAGCAAAATCGGTGTTTGGGTAGGAATTTTGGCCGCCATACCTGTCAGCATCTACAACATGGTGCGGCATCACTACGAGGTCAGCGACATTATCGTTGCCGCCGTTGCCATCTACGCAACGCTTTACTGTTACGTTTTGGGATACAGACTTTTCAATCTGCCAGTTTGGGCTGAATACATCATCCCGAAAAAACTGATTGAGCACGAGAAATTCTTGGCAAACGCAAACTTGGATGAACTCGATAAGACTAAGAAAATAGTCCCGATCAACGTCGTGGTTGCCTGCGTCATGCTGGCAGTGGTATTGATCTTGGCGGTAGTGACGGGAAAGCTGAAATGAAACCAGCGCTCTGACCAACCGGAAGGTGCGCTTTCCCCTACGAAATTCTCATCGCCTTATCGTGCCCATGAAATTTGTTTTTCATAGTTACTCACTGCTTGTCCTCGTCCATGAGTTGGCCAGGATCATCGGTGCCAGACATCGCACTGGCATAGCATGAAGGTCATTATTCAATCCGAAGCGGCGGAGTGCGGACTGGCGTCGTTGGCGATGGTGGCTGATGCGCATGGGATGCGCATCGGCTTGCCGGAAATGCGCCGTCGGTTTCCGATGTCGTTGAAGGGCGCCAAGCTCAACCACTTGATCCACATTGCGCAGCAACTGGGCTTTTCCACGCGTCCGCTGCGGCTGGACATGGAGGACTTGGACAAACTCAAGTTGCCGTGCATCCTGCATTGGGACTTGAACCACTTCGTGGTGCTGGCGAAAGTCGGCAAGTCGAAGGTGACGATCCTCGATCCGGCGATTGGGGAGCGCAAACTGGCATTTGCCGAAGTCTCCGATCACTTCACTGGCGTGGCGCTGGAACTGACGCCGACCGCCGAGTTCAAGCCGCAGAAAGCCGCGCCTTCGATTACTGCCCGGCAGTTGACCGGGCCGATACATGGCCTGTGGCCGGCGCTGACGCAAATCCTACTGCTGTCTGTGGCGCTGCAAGTGTGCGCGGTGCTCGCGCCGTTCTACATGCAGTGGGTCGTCGATCAGGTGCTGGTGTCGGCGGACAAGGATTTGCTCACCGTGCTGGGGTTGGGCTTCGGCTTGGCCTTGCTGCTACAAGTCGGCATCGGCCTGCTGCGCGGCTGGTCGGTGACGTACCTGTCCTCGCGGCTGGGCTTGCAATGGATGGGTAATGTCTTTGCCCATCTGCTCAAGCTGCCGCTGGATTTCTTCGAGAAGCGCCATCTGGGCGACATCACCTCGCGCATGTCATCGGTGCAGGCGATCCAGAAAACCCTGACCACCACGTTCGTCGAGTCGATCATCGACGGCCTGATGGCGGTGGTCACTTTGGGGTTGATGCTTTTCTACAGCTGGAAACTGGCCCTGGTGACGTTGTTGGCCGTGGTCTTGTACCTCGGCATTCGCGCCATCGCCTATCGCCCGGTGCGCGACCGCACCGAGCAGCAACTGGTTGCTTCGGCCAAACAGCAGACGCATCTGCTCGAATCGCTGCGCGGCATGCAAAGCCTGAAAGTGGCCGGCGAGGAATCGCAACGCCGCGCAACCTATGAAAACCTGATGGTCGATACCGTCAACAACGACACACGTTTGGCGCGCATGGGATTGGGCTTCAACGGCGCCAGCCAACTGGTGTTCGGCATCGAGCGCATCGCTGTCATCTGGATCGGCGCCTTGCTGGCGCTGCAGAACGTGTTTTCGGTCGGCATGCTGATCGCCTACCTGGCCTACAAGGACCAGTTCGCCCAGCGCATGAGCAGCTTGATCGACAAGTGGATCGAGTTCCGCATGCTGCGCCTGTACGGCGAGCGCCTGGCCGACATCGTGCTGACCGAACCGGAATCCGATCACGCGTTGCCGGAAGTGGCACCGCCTGCCGACGTGCGGATCGAGGCGGAGAATTTGTCGTTCCGCTACGCCGATGGCGAACCTTGGGTGCTGAAGGATTGCAACTTCACCATCGAGCCGGGCGAATCGGTCGCCATCATCGGCGCATCCGGTTGCGGCAAGACCACCTTGGTCAAACTGATGCTCGGGCTGCTGCAGCCGAGCGAAGGGGTGATCCGCATCGGCGGCCACGATCTGCGTAAAGTCGGCGCGCGCAACCTGCGTTCCATCGTCGGCGCGGTGATGCAGGACGACCAGTTGTTCGCCGGCAGCATCGCCGACAACATCAGCTTCTTCGCGCCGGATTTCGACATGGTGCGCATCGAGCGCGCGGCGCGCATGGCCGCGGTGCACGACGACGTCGCCGCGATGCCGATGGGCTACCAGAGCCTGATCGGCGACATGGGCAGTTCGTTGTCGGGCGGGCAGAAGCAGCGCCTGATTCTTGCCCGCGCCTTGTACCGCGAACCGAAGCTGCTGTTCCTCGACGAAGCCACCAGCCATCTTGACGTGATGCGCGAGCGGCTGGTCAACGAGGCGGTCAAGCAATTGCAATTGACCAAGGTGATCGTGGCGCATCGTCCCGAAACCATCGCCAGTGCCGACCGCGCATTGGTCATGGAGGGCGGCAGGATCGTGCAGGAGTTCCGGCCCAGGCCGGAAGCGGCCATGCCCGTTGCAATGGCAGGATGAGGCTCAAAAAAGAAGGGCTGCGCAAGCAGCCCTCCGGTTCCCCTGATTCCCCGCCCCTTGTGCGGTGCGCGCGCTTACAGCGGCACGCGGCGGGCCTGGATGAACTTGGTCGCCCAGTAGCCGTCGAGTGAATCCACGCGCACGTCCTTGCCGGTGCGCGGCGCGTGCAGGAAGCGGCCTTCGCCGACGTAGATGCCGACGTGGTGGATGCGGCCCCTGTCGCCGAAGAACACCAGGTCGCCTTGCTTGAGTTCGTTCGGGTCCTTGATCAGTTCGGCATCGTCGAGCTTGGCCTGGTCGCGGGAGACGCGCGGCAACTGCACGCCGACGCTCTGGAACACGTACTTGACCAGGCCGCTGCAATCCAAGCCGTTGTTCGGGCTGTTGCCGCCCCAGCGGTACGGCGTGCCGAGCAGGGCCACGGCGCTCTTGAGGATGCGCTGCACCGCGCCGGCGTCGAGGTCGGCGTTTTGCGCCAGGTGGTAGCTCGGCAGCAGGTGGCTGAGGTCGCTGGCCAGGTCGGCCGAGCGGTCCAGCAATGGCAGGGTGTTGCCGGCGGTCAGCTGTGGCAGCAGCGCGGTCAGGGTCGCGGTCGCCGCCTGCGCGGCCTTGGCGCGCAAGCCGGTTGCCGGTGCGGTGTTGTCGCCGTCGTTGGCGTCCGTGGTGGCAGCATCGAGCGTCGGCGCTGTCACGGTGGCAGCGGCGGTGTTTTCGGTTGGGGCGATTGCTGCCTGCGGCGCGGACTGCGCACTGGCGCCGAAGCTTGCCGCGCCGAGGGCGCAGGCCAGCAGCAGGGGCGGGAATCGATTGGCGCCACGGGGGCGGCTGGCGGAAAGCAGTTGCGGCTGCTGCGAAGCGTCAGTCGTCACGGGATCTTTACGCGGTTACAGAGGGATGACGCATGGTACCCAGCAAACCGGGTGAAATGTTAAAAGTTAGTAAGAAGTATCGGATTTTCATGGAGAATTTCCTGAACCGGTATCGGGTTCACGCTTGCTAAAGCACCCGCTTGGAACCTGAATAGTGGTCGCGCCACCAGGCGCCGTCGAGCGAATCCAGCCGCACCGTGCCGCCGGTACTGGGTGCGTGGACGAAACGGCCCTCGCCGACGTAGATGCCGACGTGGCTGACCTCGCCGTGGCTGCCGAAGAACACCAGGTCGCCGGTGGCCAGTTTCCGGGGCGGGATTTTCGGGCCCTGGACCTTGGCCAGTTCGCGCGAAGTGCGCGGCAGGCGGAGGTCGAGCATGTCGCGGTAGACGTAGGTGACCAGCCCGGAGCAGTCGAAGCCGGTTTCCGGGGTATTGCCGCCCCAGCGGTAGGGCGTGCCGACCAGGCTCATCGCCCGCATCACCACCGCGTTGGCCTTGTCCGGCTGGGCGGGCCTGACCACTGGCCAGTCGCGCGAGGGCGGGGGCGCCTGCCGGGTCGTGGCCTTGTGCCCGCCGCAGGCGACGAGCAGGGCGGCGGCCAGCGTCAGTGGCACCAGACGGCGCAAGCCGGGATAATGCAGGGTCTTCATCGTGGCCATCTTGGCTGCACCGTTCGCGGCCGGCAAGTCGCCCAACGCTGCCGAGCAGCATGTTTCCCGAGTATTTCGTCGAATGAAAATCGCCAAAGACGCCGTCGTCAAATTCCACTACACCGTTGCCGAACAGGGCCAGGAGCCGCTGGAAAGCTCGAAGGACCGCGAGCCGCTGGCGATCCTGATCGGCCACGGCAACATCATTCCCGGCCTGGAAAACGCGATGATCGACCACGCTGCCGGCGACAGCTTCGGCGTGGACGTGGCTGCCGCCGACGCCTACGGCGAGCGCCGCGAAGGCCTGACCCAGCGCGTGCCGAAGAAGCACTTCGGCGCACAGAAGCTGGTGCCGGGCGAGCAGGTCGTGCTGCAGACCAACTTCGGCCCGCGCGCCGTCACCATCGAAAAGGTCGGCATGAGCGTGGTCGATGTCGATCTCAACCACCCGATGGCCGGCAAGGACCTGCACTTCGACATCGAGATCGTCGAAGTGCGCGAAGCCGTGGCGGAAGAACTCGAGCACGGCCACGTCCACGAGGGCGACGGCCATCACCATCACTGAGCCTTCGCGCCGGGTGATGCACGCGAACGGCCCGCTTCGGCGGGCCGTTTTCTTTTCCGCGCCTGCATGGTTTGATGCGGGCGGAAATTCCCGGGAAGCGCCATGTCCTTGCATCCGGCCGAACTGACGCCCGTCGCGCCGCCACAACGCATCGCCGCGCTGGACGCGTTGCGCGGCTTCGCCCTGCTCGGCATCTTCCTGATGAACATCGAGTTCTTCGCCAAGCCGTTGCAGGACCTCGACGGGCCGGGCATCGACGCGAGCCTGCATGGCCTCGACTGGTGGATGGATGCGCTGGTGTATTTCTTCGTGCAGGGCAAGTTCTGGACCTTGTTCTCGCTGCTGTTCGGCATCGGCTTCGGGGTAATGCTGGCGCGCAGCCATGCCGGCGGCCGCGCCTTCGTGCCGATCTACCTGCGTCGCAGCCTGGCGCTGCTCGGCATCGGCCTGCTGCACGCGCTGCTGCTGTGGAGCGGCGACATCCTCGTGGCGTACGCACTCGGTGCCCTGCTGCTGCTGGCCGTGCGCCAAGCGCGGCGCCTCGTGCAGGGCCTGCTGGAGCGCAGGCCGCCGGCGCAGGTCGAGGCGATGGAGCCGGAAGCGCTGGGCGTGCTCGGCATCGGCAGCTATGCGCTGGTGCCGGCATTGCTGCTGGGCATTGCCCTGCTGGTGCAGATTTCGCCTAAACCCGAGGCCGGTTCGCCCGAAGCCGTGCAGATCGCGCAGGAAAAAACGCAACGGCAAGCGCACGACGAACGGGCGCGCACGGCGGCGATTGCCGCGTATCGGGACGGCGATTACGCCGCGGCAACCCGGCAGCGCATCGCCGACACCCGCAAGCAACTGCGCGAACTGCCGTGGTTCCTGCCGATGCTGCTGGGCGTGTTCGCGCTCGGCGCCGGCGTGGCGCGCACCTCGTTGCTGCACCGGCCGCAGGACCACGTGGCGCTGTTGCGCGGAATTTGCCGCATCGGTTTGCCCGCGGGCCTGGCCCTGACCGCGGCGAGCGTGGTGCTTGCGCTGAAGCGCCACGATGCCGATTCCAGCGCGATCGACGCGGTGCAGGTCGCCGGTTTCAACATCGGCGCGCTGCTGCTGGCGCTGGCGTACGCGGCGGGTTTCCTGCTGCTGTTGCAGGGCCGCTTCGGCGACAGGCTGCAGGCGTGGCTGGCGCCGGCCGGACGCATGGCGCTGACGAATTACCTGCTGCAATCGGTGATCGCCTCGCTGCTGTTCTACCACTACGGTTTCGGCCTGTGGGGCCACGTCGGTCGCGCCGCGCAGGTCGTGTTGGTGCTGGCCGTGTTCGCCGTGCAACTCGTCGCCAGCCGCGCGTGGCTGATGAAGTTCCGCTTCGGGCCGATGGAATGGCTGTGGCGTTCGTTGACCTACCTCAAGCTGCAACCGATGCGGGTGGCGGCATGAGCTATCGCGCCAGCACCGGCATTCGCAGCTTCGATTTCGCCGACCTGCGCGAACTGCTCGCCTGCGCCGCGCCGCGGCGCTCCGGCGACGAACTGGCCGGCATCGCCGCGCAGTCCGAGGAGCAGCACGTCGCCGCGCGCATGGCGCTGGCCGACGTGCCGCTGCGCGAATTCCTCGATCACGCATTGATTCCCTACGAGGCCGACGAAGTCACGCGCCTGATCGTCGATGCGCACGATGCGCCGGCGTTCGCGCCGGTCGCGCACATGACCGTGGGCCAGTTCCGCGACTGGCTGCTGTCGCACGCGGCGACAACGGAAAAATTGGCGGCGCTGGCGCCGGGCCTGACCCCGGAGATGGTCGCCGCCGTGTCCAAGCTGATGCGCAACGCGGATCTTATCGCGCTCGCGGCGAAGTGCCGGGTGGTGACGAAGTTCCGCACCACGCTCGGCTTGCCCGGCACCCTGGCCGCGCGCCTGCAGCCGAACCACCCGACCGACGATGCGCGCGGCATCGCCGCCTCGATCGCCGACGGCCTGCTGTACGGCATGGGCGATGCGGTGGTCGGCATCAATCCGGCCAGCGACAGCGTCGGCTCGTGCGTCGAATTGCTGGCGATGCTCGACGAGTTGCGCCAGCGTTTCGACATCCCGATGCAGTCATGCGTGCTCGCCCACGTCACCACTTCGCTGCGCGCAATGGAACGCGATGCGCCGCTGGACCTGGTTTTCCAGTCCATCGCCGGCAGCGAAGCGGCGAACCGCAGTTTCGGCGTGGACCTCGGCGTGTTGCACGAGGCGCACGACGCGGTGCAATCGCTCAAGCGCGGATCCGTTGGTTGCAACGCGATGTATTTCGAGACCGGGCAGGGCAGTGCGTTGTCGGCGAATGCGCATCACGGTGTCGACCAACAGACGTTGGAGGTGCGTGCCTACGCGGTCGCGCGCGCGTTCAAGCCGCTGCTGGTCAACACCGTGGTCGGCTTCATCGGCCCCGAGTACCTGTACGACGCCAAGCAGATCATCCGCGCCGGCCTCGAAGACCATTGCTGCGGCAAGCTGCTCGGCCTGCCGATGGGCGTGGACGTCTGCTACACCAACCACGCCGAGGCCGACCAGGACGACATGGACGTGCTGATGCACCTGCTCGCCAACGCCGGCGTCAACTTCCTGATCGCGGTGCCCGGCGCCGACGACGTGATGCTCAATTACCAGAGCCTGTCGCACCACGACGTGCTCGGCCTGCGCAACAGCCTTGGCTTGAAGCCCGCGCCGGAATTCGCGGCATGGCTGGAAAAGATGGACATGCTCGATGCACGCGGCCGCGTCGTGCCGCCGTTGCCGAGTGATCGCGCGATGCAACGCCTGCTGGAACTGGCGCGATGAGCGATCCCGAACCGGTCGATCCGTTCGCGCGACTTCGGCAATTCACCTCCGCGCGCATCGGCCTCGGTCGCAGCGGCGATGCGTTGCCGACGCGCGAACTGCTGGAATTCCAGCTCGCCGCCAGCCGCGCGCGCGACGCGGTGCATGCGGCGGTCGATGTGGATGCGTTGAGAGGCGCGCTGGCGCCGTTGCCGGGCATCGACGTGCGCAGCCGCGTCGCAAATCGCGCGCAATACCTCGCGCGTCCCGACCTGGGACGCCTGCTCGATGCGCAGTCGGCGGCGAAACTCGATGCGATGCGCGGCGATTTCGACCTGGCCATCGTCATCGGCGACGGGCTTTCCGCGTTCGCGGTGATGCAGCATGCCGCGGCGCTGGCGAAAGCGCTGGTTGCGGCAGTGCCCGGTCTGCGCGTCGCGCCGATCGTCATCGCCACGCAGGCGCGCGTCGCGCTGGGCGACGACGTCGCGCAGCGGCTCGGCGCGCGCATGGGGTTGATGCTGGTCGGCGAGCGTCCCGGCTTGAGCGCGGCGGACAGCCTCGGCGCCTATCTCACTTTCGCGCCGGAAATCGGCCGCCACGACAGCGCACGCAACTGCGTCTCGAACATCCGCGAGCCGGGCGGTTTGCCGATCGCCGCCGCGGCGCGCGTAATCGCGTGGTTGATCGGCGAGGCGCGCCGCATCGGCGCAACCGGCGTCAACCTGAAAGTCGAAACCATGCCGCAAGGTTTGCCGCGCCCATCGCTCGACGCGGAAAGTTGAACATCAGCCGCGTCGCGCGGCTCTCTGCTCCAGCGCGAATTCCTCTTCCGGCGAAAGGATCAGCTTGTGCCGGCCGATGAGGGCGAAATAGACGATGCCGACCACGAACCACAGCGCGACCCACATCACCGCCGCGCGGTACGATGCATCGCTCAACTGGAAGAACAGCGTCACCACCGCGATGCCCATCGTCAGCACCGCCCCCAACACGCCGAACGGGCTGCGGTAAGGACGCGGCAGGTGCGGCAATTTCGCGCGCAGCACGAGGAACGACAGTGCCTGCATGAAATAGCTGAACATCGCGCCGAACACCGCCATGTTGAGCAGGGTCGCGCCGATCGCCGCGCCGCCGGCCTGGCTGCCGAGCGCGAACCACAGCACCAGCATCACCGCCAGCGCGACGACCGCGCCGAATACCATCGCCACGTGCGGTGTCTTGTATTTCGCATGGGTCACCGACAAAAACGTCGGGAAATAGCCGGCGCGGCTGAGCGAATAGATTTGCCGGCCTTCGGCGAAGATGATGGTGTGGAAACTGGCGACGAGGCCGATCACCGCGACCAGCGCGAGCAGCTTCGCGGTGCCGTTGCCGTAGATCGCGCGGAAGCCGTCGAGCAGCGGCTCGCTTGACGTCGTCAGCTTGAATGCGCCGATGCCCGGCAGCGACGGATTGAGCCAGGCGATCATGAAGGCCGACAGCATCAGCGTGAGCAGGCCGGCGATGATGCCCTTGGGCATGTCGCGCACCGGATCGACCGATTCTTCCGCGGCCAGCGGCAGTTGCTCGATCGCGAGGAACAGCCACACCGCGAACGGCAGCGTCAGCAGCACGCCCTTGATGCCGAACGGGAACCACGCGCCGTGGCCGTTCGGAAGTTCGATCGGCTTGCCATCCGTGCCGACGCCGATGTCCAGGGCCCAGCGGTGGACATCGACGTGCGGGATCGCGCTGAACCAGAACACGATCAGGCAGGCCAGCGCGAGCAGGGTGACGACGAGGGTGAGCTTGAACGAAAGCTCGACGCCGAACACGTTGAGCGCGATGAACACCGCGAACGAGCCGATCCACCACAGCGGCTGCTGGCTGGCCGCGGTACCGCAGATTTCGCCCATGTAGCTGCCGATGAAGAACACGATGACGGCAGGCGTCAAGACGTATTCGACGTTCTCGGCCAGGCCGGTGACGAAGCCGCCCCACGGCCCCATCGCGGTGCGCGCGAACGAATACGCGCCGCCGGTGTGCGGCAGCGCCGGGCTCATTTCGGCGATGCAGAACACCAGCCCCAGGTACATCAGCGCGATGATCGCGCCGGCGATCGCCATGCTGCCGATGCCGTAGGTCAGGCCGAGGTTCCAGCCGGAAAAATGCCCGGAAATCACCGCGCCGACGCCCAGCGCCCACAGCGACCACACGCCGGCGTAGCGGCGCAGCCCGCGTTTCTCGAAGTATTCCGGATCGGCCTGGGTATAGCGGATGTTGCCGGGGGCGTCGGTCATGGCGGGTGTACGTCGTATTGGCTCGTGAAATGAAAAACGCCCGGAGAGCCGGGCGTTTTGTCGGGAGATCATTCCGCGTCGTGGTGGTACCGGGTGACGATCTCGACTTCGTTCTTCGAGCCGAGGAACACCGCGACGCGCTGGTGCAGCTTTTCCGGGACAATGTCGAGGATGCGCCGGGTGCCGTCGGTCGCCGCGCCACCGGCCTGTTCGACGATGAAGGCCATCGGATTGGCTTCGTACATCAGGCGCAGCTTGCCGGGCTTGTCCGGTTCCTTGCGGTCGCGCGGATAGATGAAGATGCCGCCGCGGCTGAGGATGCGGTGCACGTCGGCGACCATCGAGGCGACCCAACGCATGTTGAAGTCCTTGCCGCGCGGGCCGTCCTTGCCTTGCAGCAGTTCGGCCACGTATTTCTGCATTGGCGCGAACCAGTGGCGCTGGTTGGAGACGTTGATCGCGAATTCCCTGGTGTCGGCGGGAATCCGCAAATCGCGCTGGGTGAGCAGGAAGCTGCCGGTTTCGCGGTCGAGGGTGAAGACCAGCGCGCCGTGGCCGACGCTCAGCACCAGCAGCGTGCTCGGGCCGTACACGGTGTAGCCGGCGGCGACCTGTTGCTTGCCCGGCTGCAAAAAATGCTTGTTTTCGAGCTTTTCGCCGGCGGACAGGTTCGAGCGCAGCACGCTGAAGATGGTGCCGACGGAAATGTCGACGTCGATGTTGCTGGAGCCGTCGAGCGGATCGAACAGCAGCAGGTATTCGCCGCGCGGGTAGGCGTGCGGGATTTCGACGAAGGTTTCCTCTTCTTCCGAGGCGAGGCCGGCGAGATGCCCGCCCCATTCGTTGGCTTCGATCAGGATTTCGTTGGAGAGCACGTCGAGCTTCTTCTGCGCCTCGCCCTGCACGTTGCCGGTGCCGGCGTCGCCGAGCACGCCGCCGAGGGCGCCCTTGTTGACCGCATGCGCAATGCCCTTGCAGGCGCGGGCGACGACTTCGATCAGCAGGCGCAGCTCGGCGTTGATGCGACCGGCGTGCTGCTCTTCGATCAGGAAGCGCGAAAGCGGAATGGGTTTGGTCGGCGTGGACATGGCGTGTTCGCGTGGGGAGTGCGTTGTGATTCTAATGGGTCAAACAGGTCAAAATTGGAGCGAGGCGAGGTCGCCCTTGGTTTCAGGCCGCGCCGCGGCAGACGTTCCGCTGGCGCGGGAACGATGCCGTCGCAACGGCCAGCGGCAGCGGAATAGCCAATCAAACTTCCAGAGACGCAAGGTCGCCCTTGGTTTCAAGCCAGTTTTTCCTGTCGCCGGCGCGCTTCTTTGCCAGCAACATGTCCATCAGGCCGTGCGTTTGCGTATTGTCGTCGATGGTGAGCTGGACGAGGCGTCGCGTGTCCGGATGGATCGTCGATTCGCGCAACTGCGAGGGATTCATTTCGCCCAGGCCCTTGAAACGCGTGACGTTGACCGCGCCCCCCATGCCCTTTTTGGAAGCGAGCCTCTCGCGTTCGATCTTTTCCAGCAGCAGGCGTTTTTCTTCCTCGTCCAGCGCGTAGAACACCTGCTTGCCGACATCGACGCGGAACAGTGGCGGCATCGCCACGAACACGTGGCCGGCATCGACCAGCGCGGGGAAGTGCTTGAGGAACAGCGCCGCGAGCAGGGTGGCGATGTGCAGGCCGTCGCTGTCGGCGTCGGCGAGCACCACGACCTTGCCGTAGCGCAGGCCGCTGATGTCGTCCTTGCCCGGGTCGCAGCCGATGGCGACGGCGAGGTTGTGCACTTCTTCCGACGCCAGCACGCTGCCGGAGGCGACTTCCCAGGTGTTGAGGATCTTGCCGCGCAGCGGCAGGATCGCCTGGAAATCCTTGT
>JAATFG010000108.1 GCA_015655355.1 Lysobacterales bacterium | reverse complement strand
GGGATCAGGTTGAAGCTCTGGAAGATGAAGCC
Organism: Lysobacterales bacterium; assembly: GCA_015655355.1. Classification (GTDB taxonomy): domain Bacteria; phylum Pseudomonadota; class Gammaproteobacteria; order Xanthomonadales; family Xanthomonadaceae; genus Pseudoxanthomonas_A. The sequence goes on along the minus strand of JAATFG010000108.1, from coordinate 12,613 downwards.
GATCTTCTGGTTGCGCAGCTTGCTGCGCGCGTTGTCGCTGAGGTGGCTGACGTCTTCGCCGTCGAGCTTGTACACGCCGCTGCTGTAGGTTTCGAGCAGGCCGGCGATGTTGAGGAAGGTGGTCTTGCCGGAACCGGACGGGCCGGTGACGGCGACGAATTCGCCTTCCTTCACGTGCAGGTCGAGCGTGCGCAGGGCATGGGTTTCGACCAGTTCGGTGCGGTAGACCTTGGAGACTTGGCGCATTTCCAACATGACGTTTTCCTCGGGTTGTGGTTGTGTTCGGAATTGGCTCTTGATCGTCATCCCGGCGAATGCCGGGATCCAGCGACTTCGCCGTCGCTTTTGCGGGGCCGGAACGAAAGGCACTGGATCCCGGCATTCGCCGGGATGACGGCGAAGTTGGTTGTGGTGTTCATCAATGGACCTTCACCCGCTCGGCGTCGCCGAACAGGTCGCTGCCGGAGACGACGACGCGCTCGCCCGGCTTGAGGCCATCGAGCACTTCGATTTCGGAAAGGCTGCTGGCGCCCAGGCGTACCGGACGGCGCACGGCGCTGTTGCCGTCGACGACGTAGGCGTAGCGGCCACCGCTCTGTTCGACGAAGGGACCGCGCTCGACCTTGAGCACGTTGTGGCGGGTGTCCATCAGGATGCGCGCACTCAGGCGCTGGCTCTGGCGCAGGCCCGGCGGTTGGGCCTTGCTGAAGCGGATGCGGGCGGTGACTTCGCCGTTGACCACTTCCGGCGACACCGCGGAAATCTCGCCCGGATACGGCTCGCCGGCGCCGGTGGTCAGTTGCGCCGGCATGCCGATGCCGAGGTCGTGGGCGAAGCTTTCCGGCACCTTGATCTCGACCTCGAACTTGCTCAGGTCGACCACGCTCAGCACCGCGCCGTTGGCGGTGACGCTGGTGCCTTGCGGCACCTGCACCTGGCCGACCTGGCCATCGAATGGCGCACGCACGGTCAGCGCGTTGACCTGCCGCTGGGCTTCGTCGACCACGTCGCTCTGGCGCTGCGCCAGCAATTGCTTGTTGCGCGCGTCGAGCTCGGTGCCCTGCAATTGCAGCTTGAAATCCTTCTGCGCGGCGTCCAGGCCGAGGTCGGTCTTCTTGACGTCGTCGCGGGCTTTTTCCAGTTCGACCAGCGACACCGCGCCACCGTCGTAGCCGCGCTGTGCGCGGGAAAGATTGCGCTGCGCGGCGGCGCTGTCGATCTGCGCCTGGTCCAGCGCCTTGCGCGCGTTCAACTGCGCGATCTGCGCATCGAGGTGGGCGCGGCTGGCTTCGGCTTCGAGGCTGGCCAGGGTCGCCTGTTCCTGCATCAGCTTGTTGCGCAGCTCGGGGCTGTCGATCACCGCCAGTTCCTCGCCCTTCTTCACCGCATCGCCGGCGACGACCTTCATCGCCACCGTGCCGGCGGCGATCGCGTACAGGGTGGGGCTGTTGGCGGCGATGACCTTGCCGTCGGCGGAGATGTCGCGGACCAGATCGCCCTGGGTGACCGCGGCGATGCGCAGGCGTTCGGCATCGAAGGATTGGCCGCCGCTCAGCCAGCTTGCCAGCACCCAGAGGATGCCGATCAGCACCAGTGCGCCGATCACGGCGGGAACGAGCCAGCGCGGCGGTTGCCGGCGCGGTTTTTGCAGGACCTGGTCTTGCGCGGAAGTGTCGCGGATGCTCATGGACGGCGTGCAGTGGGAACCTGCATTGTCTTGTGCAAGCCGCGTGCCAAACGCAAATGGTTGATTTGCAAGCAGTCGCCGGGATGGCACGGGTTGTCTACGTGTCCGCGGACAGGCGGCGGACAGTGCCGATCAATCAGTCCGGACAGGCCCGGTGCCCGCCGCATGCGGCTTGCTTGGGCTTCAGTCCGCCGGCCCGGTGCAGGCCGCGTGGCGCTGGCCCTCGGCGCGCAGCACCGGTTTGCCGCCGAGGACGACGCTCGCCTTGAAGTGGGCTTCCGAATCCAGCAGCAGGCGGCCTTGTCCCGAATGCTCGCCGCATTGCAGGTTCCAGCCGAGCGCGATGCTGTTGCGCTCGCCGTCGCTGCGCTGGCAGGTGGGCGAGGGCATCAGCGTGTCGATTAACACCGTCCACGGATCGGCGCCGTCGTAGTAGCAGCGCCAGCGCACCGAGGTCCTGTTGCCGGCGTGCACGGTGATTTTCCACAAACCCTGGATGGCCTGGAAATCCTCCGGGTCGGCCTGCGTGTCCGCCACGCAGGCAAGGCCGAGCAGCAGGGCGATGGGAACGCGGCGCTTCATCGCCTCAATGTCGCGACGCCACCGCATCGGCGCCGAAATCGAACAGGCCCATCAAATCGTCCAGCGCCGGCGCGTTGGTCGGCACGTAGGGATTGTCGGCGCCGGTTTGCGGATTCGGCAGGGTGTCGCGGGTGTCCGCGGCGATGGTCTCGCCGAGCTTCCAGTTGGCCTCGACGAACTTGTCGATCGACACGTGGTCGGCGTAGGCGTGCACGACGCGGCCCCCGGTCGAATACTTCGACACCACGATCAGCGGAATGCGGGTGCCGTCGCCGAAGAAATCCAGCGGCTGCACGTAGCCGGAATCGTAATAGCCGCCGCCCTCGTCGAAGGTGACGAACACCGCGGTGTCGTCCCACAGCTTCGGGTCGGCCTGCAGGGTGGTGACCAGCTTGCGCACGAAGGCCTCGAACAGTTCCAGCTTGGACGAGGCCGGGTGGCCGTCGAGGATTTCGTCGGACTTGACGATCGCCACCGCCGGCAGCGCGCCGCGCTTGATGTCGTCGTAGAGATCGCCGACGTCCTGGTTGTTCTTGCGCAGCGCCGGGTTGGTCATCACCTGCGCCGAATACAGGAACGGATCGCAGATGTTGCAGTAGGTGGCGTGCTCGCCGTCTTCCTTGCCGTGGTTCCAGCCCTCGCCGTAGTCCTTCCAGCTGACGCCGTGTTTGGCGAGCAGGGTGGCTAGGTTCGGCTGGCGGCTCGGCGGCATCGTGTACTGGTCGCTGCCCAGCGGCGCCAGCTCGCCGCTGCCGAGGAAGCCCGGGTTGTAGTTGTTGACCAGGTAATACGCACCCGGCTTGCAGCGGTTGGCCGGTTGGTACGGCAGGCTGCGCAGATAGTCGTTGACCGCGGCGACGCCCGGCTGCGCGACGTCGGCGCATTGCACGTAGGAGCCGCCGGCGTAGCCGTCGTTGATCCACCAGTTGTTGGTGCCCGGTTGCGCGTTCGGGTTTTCGATCTGGTTCGCCGGCGGCACCGCCGGCTTGCCGTCGGCATCGGCGTAGTACGCCAGCGTGCCGAAGCCGAGCATGATGTGGTTGGCGCCGGTGCCGCCCATCACCGACTGGTGGAAGTTGTCGCTGATCGTGTATTGATCGGCGAGCTGCTTGAAGTAGGGCGCATCGCCCTGCGCCATGTTCAGGAACTCCATCGTGGTGCCGCCCTCGTGGGTGGTCTGGTCGGAGTAATCGGCGGGGAAGGGCTTGCCGTCGTTGCCGCCGCCCATCGTCGTCGACACCCACGGGAACAGGTCGGCGCGGCAACCGCTCGGGTTGCCGGGCGTGGCGGCTTTGACGTCGCAATCGAGCTGCTGCCACATCTGGAAGAAGCGGTGCGCCGGGCTGCCGGCGTAGGCTTCGTGGCCGAGTGCGGCATGGAGGTCGATCGGCGCGTTCGGGAGTTCGGCGGGGAAGCGCGTGTCCACCGCTTTCTTCGGCAGGCCGGTGCCGCCGGCGATCAGCTTGGCGTAATCCTCCGGCAGCAGCGCCGGTTCGATCATGCGCGCGACCAGCGTCGAGGAGAACCACGCCTGCGTCGGCGCGTCGCCGGTATTCGGGCGCGGCAGGTGTTCGTAGGGTGCGGCATGGGGCGGGGCGAGCGAGTAGTCGCCGGTCTGGTTGGCCTGGTATTGCAGCGCCTTGGCCACGTTCGGGCCGGGCGTGCCATCGGCATTGACGATGCCTTCGGACAGCAGGTTGTTGATCGTCTGCCCGGCCGCTGGCGTGTAGGTGGCGAAGACATGATCGAAGGTGCGGTTCTCGCCGATCACGATCAGCACGTGCTTGATCGGCGTGCGCGTGTCGGCGTCGTTGTTTTCGCTGCTGATCGGCGTGGCGACCAGCGTCGCCGCACTGGCGGGCCTGGGCTTTTCCATGTGGCCCGACTTGGCCGTGGTCTGCGCCGCTTCGCTCTGCGCATGACTAGCGCCGGCGATGCCGGCAAGCAACAGGCCGGCGAGCAAGGACAGATTCCGGCGACGCACCGATTTCATCGACATGGCGAGCATTCCCGTTGTTGGCGCAGCCGCGGATTCTGGCATGGCTGCATGACAATTCGGATCATGCGCGCGGCTTGGGCGCGGGCAGCAGGTCGAACGGCCGCATCATGTCGTTGTCCTCGTGTTCGAGCATGTGGCAATGCCAGACGTAGCGGCCAGGCTCGCCGTCGAAACGGGCGATGATGCGGGTGACCAGGCCCGGGTCGCAGCGCACGGTGTCCTTCCAGCCGGCTTCGTGCGCGGGCGGCGGTTCGGCCGGGTCGGTGTAGACCAGCTTGCGCCGCGTGGCCCATGCGAACAGGTCGAACGGACGCCGGTCGAGCACCTGGAAACGCACCAGGTGCAGGTGGATCGGATGGGTGTCGCCGCTGAGGTTGATGAAGCTCCAGATTTCGGTGTCGCCGACGCGCGGGGTTTCCGCGACCGGATCGTGCCAGTGTTTGCCGTCGAGCAGCATCTGCATGGCATTGCCGTCGGCGTCATCGGTTTCTTCCAGCGTCAGCAGGCGTTCGCGCACGGCGTGTTTCGGGTCCAGGCGCGGCACGTCGCGCAGTTTCGCCGGCAATGCGAATGAAGCAACGTTCTTGCCGCCGCGGTCGCGCACGCGCCACTGCAGGATGTCCTGCTCTTGATTGCGCAGGATCAGCGTTTGCCCATCCATGCCGCTGAAATCCAGCAGCACCTCGGCGCGCTCGGCCGGATACAGGGTGATGCGCGCGCGTTCGGCGGGCGCGGGCAGCAGACCTTGGTCGCTGCCGATCTGCACGAGCGCTCTTCCATTCGAGAGCGACAGGTCGAAATAGCTGCTGTTGGCGGCATTGATCAGGCGGAAGCGATAGGCCTTGGGTTCGACCTCGTGGTACGGGAAAATCCTGCCGTTGCACAGCGTCAGATTGCCGTTGCATTGCATGACCCACGGCGCCGCCGGATCGTCCGACACCGGGTAATACAACTGGCCATCCTGCGCGACGAAGCGGTCGCACAGCAGCAGCGGGATGTCGGCATCGCCGGCCGGAAGCCCGAGCGATTGTTCGTGCGCGTCGTCGATGATCCACGCGCCGGCAAGCCCGGCGTAGATGTTCAGGCGGGTGATGCCGAGCGCGTGGTCGTGGTACCACAGCGTGCTGGCGTCCTGCGCATTGGGATAGGCGTACAGCGCGGACTGTCCCGGCGCGAACCAGGCTTCGGGAAAGCCATCGCTGTCGGCCGCGGTTTTCGCGCCATGCACGTGCGCCACCGCGCGCACGTCCGGCTTGTCGCGTTCGGCGCCGTGCACGCCGTGGTCGATCGGCAGGAAGTGCGACGAGGGCAGGGCATTGACCCATTCGACCAGCAGCGGCGCGTCCTTCGCGGCGCGGATCGTCGGGCCGGGGAAACTGCCGGCGTAGCCCCACAGCGGCGTTGGTGGCAGGTCGCGATGCAGGCGTGCCTCGAATGCGCGCATCTCCATGCGGTAGTACGGCAGCGTGCGGCCGGGATACCCCGGGTGTGTGTGCGTTCCGGCCGGTTGCGCCAGCGACGGAATCGGCAGCGGATCGACGAAATGCGCCAGCGAAACCGGATTGACCAGCGGCACGTCCGGCGCCGCCAGCATCGCCGCCTTGCGCCGCATCGGCATCGCCATCGGCGCGGCATGCGCCAACCGGGTGCCGGCAAGGATGCCTGCGCCCAGCAACCCGCCGGCGTGCTGCAGAAAGTCGCGTCGGGAGAAGGGCAAGGTCGGCGTCCTCGCGTGTTTAGGGACCGAAGAACGTGGCGTTGAAGATGGTGGAGAGCACGTCCTGCGCCGCCGCTTCGGAGATTTCGTTGGGCATGATCAGGCGGAAATAATGCACGCCGTCGACCAGTCCCATCATCGCCAGTGCCAGCGCATCCGCCGGTGCGGGCGGTTGCTTCTTGCCGAGGCGTTCGCCGAACCGGGTGATGAAGTAGGCGATGACGTCGCGCTTCTCGATGATCAGCGTGTTGAAGCGGCTGCGGAACCTGGCATCGCGCGCGGCGTGCAGGCGCGCTTCGGCCCAGAGGATGTAGCTGGCGTTGTCCCCGTAGCACTGGCCGTAGAAATCGGCGAGCTGCTGTTGCAGGTCCTGCCCCGATGAACTGTTGTCCAGCAGCGCCTGCAGGTCCTGCTGGACGTTGGCGTGGTCGCGCTTGAGCAGCTCGATGAACAGGTCGGTCTTGCTCTTGAAGTTCGAGTAGAACGCGCCGCGGGTGTAGCCGGCATGCCTGGCGATGTCCTCGACGCTGGTCGCGGCCAGCCCTTTCTTGGAAATGACGACCGCCGCCGCGTCGAGCAGGCGCAGGCGAGTCTGCTCGCGGCTTTCTTCGCGGGTGAGTCGTTGGCGGGCCATGCGCGGATGGTAGCACGCAGCGCGTATCGCGAATTTAAATCCATATTTGAATTCAGATACATATATGTATTATAGTTTCAGAGTGGATTCCAAAAAAACGGCGGCGCCAGCCGCCTTGTCCGGGAGTGGTGTCGTGGCAAACCGAAAACATGTCGTCCTGCAGCGAGCGGCGGGCATCGCCGTCCTCGTGTTGCTGTCAGCCTGCGGGAGCAAGGCGCCGGCGCCCGAGGCGGTGGTACCGGTGATCGCCTGGCAGGTGCAAAGCGCCAATGGCGCGGCCAGCGACGGGCTCCCCGGCGACGTGCATGCGCGCCATGAAATGCCGTTGTCGTTCCGGATCGCCGGCAAGCTGGTGGCGCGCCACGTCAACCCCGGCGAACACGTCAAGGCCGGCACCAAACTGGCCGAACTCGATCCGCTGGATGCGGCCAGTGCCCTGGCTTCGGCACGGGCGGCACTGGACTCGGCGCAAAGCCGGTATGCGTTCGCGGCGAAGCAATTGCAGCGCGACGAGGCGCAGAACCAGCAGAACCTGATCAGCCAGGTGCAGCTGGAGCAGACCCGCGACGCGTATGCGTCGGCGTCGGCGGCACGCGAGCAGGCCCGGCAGCAACTCGTGCAGGCCCGCGACCAGTTGGGCTACACCACGCTGCTGGCCGACCACGACGGCACGGTGACCGATTTGCGCGCGGACGTGGGACAGGTGCTGACGGCCGGGCAGGCGGTGTTCGGTTTCGCGTGGGATGGCGAGCGCGAAGTGCAGGTGAACCTGCCGGAAAGCCGCATCAACGACGTGGCCGTCGGGCAAGCGGCAAAAGTCAGTTTGCCCGCGTTGCCGGATTACACCGTTGCGGCGCGCGTGCGCGAAGTCGCTTCGGCCGCGGACGCGCAATCGCGCACCTACCTGGTCAAGCTGGCGCTGGACACGCCGGCGCCGGCGGTCCAGTTGGGCATGACCGCCAATGTCGGCTGGCAATCCGGCGCCATGCCGGCGCTGCGCATTCCGGCGACGGCGCTGTTCCACCAGGACGAAAAACCGGCGGTGTGGGTGATCCGCGCGGGCGATTCGACGCTGGAACTGCGCCCGGTCGCGGTGTCGCGTTACCTGGAACGCGACGTGCTGGTCGGCGCCGGGCTGAAGGCGGGCGAGCGCATCGTCGCGCAAGGGGTGCACGTGGTGTCCGCCGGCGAAAAGGTCGCGCCGATCGCGCCGCCGCACCCGGAGGACGCGCCGCGATGAGCAGCCACGAAGGCGGTTTCAACCTGTCGGCGTGGGCGCTGCGCCACAAGTCGTTCGTGTTCTTCCTGATGGGCATGATCGTGCTGTTCGGCGTGTCCGCGTACAAGCACCTGTCGCAATCGGAAGACCCGCCGTTCACCTTCAAGATCATGGTGGTCCAGACCTTCTGGCCCGGTGCGACCGCGCAACAGGTGCAGGAGCAGGTGACCGACCGCATCGCGCGCAAGTTGCAGGAAACCCCGCGCGTGGATTTCCTGCAAAGCTATTCGCGCCCGGGCGAATCGCTGATTTTCTTCAACCTGCAGGATTCGGCGCCGGCTGCGGTGGTGCCGGAGACGTGGTACCAGGTGCGCAAGAAGGTGGGCGACATCGCCGCCCAGTTGCCGCAAGGCGTGCAGGGGCCGTTCTTCAACGACGAGTTCGGCGACGTCTACACCAACATCTACGCCCTGCACGGCGACGGCTACACGCCCGCGCAACTGCACGATTACGCCGACCAGCTGCGCGCGGAATTGCTGCGCGTGCCGGGCGTGGCGAAGGTGGATTACTTCGGCGACCGCAACCAGCACGTCTACATCGACATCGACAACACCCGGTTGGCCAAGCTCGGCATCAGTCCGCAACAGCTCGGGCAGGCGATCGATGCGCAGAACGCGGTGGCGTCCACCGGCGTATTGACCACGGCGGACGACCGCGTGTTCGTGCGCCCCAGCGGCCAGTTCCGCAACGTGGACGAACTGGCGAATACCTTGCTGCGGGTCAACGGCAGGAGTTTCCGCCTGCGCGACGTGGCGGAGGTGCGCCGCGGCTACGACGAACCGATGGCCAGCCAGATGCGTTTCATGGGCCAGCCGGTGCTCGGCATCGGCCTCACCATGCAGCCTGGCGGCGACGTGATCCAGCTGGGCAAGGCGCTGGATGCGGCCACCGCCGGCTTGCAGAAACGCCTGCCCGCCGGCCTCGCGCTTGAATCGGTGACCAGCATGCCGCACGCAGTGGCGCATTCGGTCGATGATTTCATGGAAGCCGTGGTCGAAGCGGTGCTGATCGTGCTGCTGGTCAGCCTGCTCAGCCTGGGCCTGCGCACCGGCATGGTGGTGGTGATTTCGATTCCGTTCGTGCTTGCCGCCACCGCATTGCTGATGGACGTGTTCGGCATCGGCCTGCACAAGGTCTCGCTCGGCACCCTGATTCTGGCGCTGGGCCTGCTGGTGGACGATGCGATCATCGCGGTGGAGATGATGTCGGTGAAGCTGGAGCAGGGCTGGAGCCGCGTGCGCGCCGCCGCGTTCGCCTACACCAGCACCGCATTCCCGATGTTGACCGGCACGCTGGTCACGGTGTCGGGCTTCCTGCCTATCGCATTGGCCAAATCCGGCACCGGCGAATACACGCGCTCGATCTTCGAGGTGTCGGCGATCGCCCTGCTGCTGTCGTGGATCGTCGCCGTCGTGGTGATTCCGCTGCTCGGCTATTACCTGTTGCCCGAACACGGCGAACGCGCCGCCGCCAACCCGCGCTGGTGGACGCGCTTGTTGCCGCGGCGCTGGCGCGCGGCGCGCGAGGCGAAGGCCGCGGCGACGGCGCCAGCCGGGCATGACGGCCCGGACATCTACGACACCGCGTTCTACCGGCGCTTCCGCCGTTGGCTGGATGCCTGCCTGCGCCATCGCGGGTGGGTGTTGGCGGTGACGGTCGGCTTGTTCGTCGTGGCCTTGGCCGGTTTCGGCCTGGTGCCGAAACAGTTTTTCCCCAGTTCCGACCGGCCCGAATTGATGGTGGACCTGAGCCTGCCCGAAGGCGCGTCGATCGACGCCACCCGGCGCGAAACGCAGCGCCTGGAAACGGTCATCCGCGACCGCAAGGAAGTGGCCAGCTTCGTCAGTTTCGTCGGCAGCGGCGCGCCGCGCTTTTACTTGCCGCTGGACCAGAAGCTGGCGCAGCCGAACTTCGCCCAGTTCGTGATCACCGCCCGCGACATCAAGCAGCGCGAGCAGTTGATGGCGTGGCTGGAGGTCGCGCTGCGCCGGCAATTCCCGGAACTGCGCACGCGCGTGAGCCGCCTCGAAAACGGCCCTCCGGTCGGGTTTCCGGTGCAGTTCCGGGTCACCGGCGACGACATCGCGCAGGTGCGCGGCATTGCCGCGCAAGTGGCGCAGGTGATGCGCGCCGATGCCGACACGACCAACGTGCAGTTCGACTGGGACGAGCCGGGCGAGCGCTCGCTGCGTTTCGACATCGACCAGAGCAAGGCGCGTGCGCTGGGCATCACCTCGGAAGACGTGGCCAACTTCCTGGCGATGAACCTGTCCGGAGCGACGGTGACCCAGTTGCGCGAGCGCGACAAGCTGATCGCGGTGGATTTGCGCAGCGCCGGCAAGGACCGCGTGCATCCGGACAGGATCGACAACCTGTCGATGCCGACCCCGAGCGGCACGGCGATTCCGCTGGCGCAACTGGGCCACGTCAGCTACGGGCTGGAATACGGCGTGATCTGGGAGCGCGACCGGCAGCCGGCGATCATCGTCGAGGCCGACACCCGCGGTGGCGCGCAAGGCGTGGACGTGACCAACGCCATCGACGCGAAACTGGCCGGCATCCGCCAGCACTTGCCGCTGGGCTACCGCGTTGACGTCGGCGGCTCGGTGGAGCAGAGCGGCAAGGCGCAAGGCGCCATCAATGCGCAGATGCCGATGTTCCTGATCGCGGTGCTGACCCTGTTGATGATCCAGTTGCAAAGCCTGGGCCGCACGTTGATGGTGCTGCTCACCGCGCCGCTGGGGTTGATCGGCGTGATCGCCGCGCTGCTGCTGTTCGGCCAGCCGTTCGGCTTCGTGGCGATGCTCGGCACGATCGCGATGTTCGGCATCATCATGCGCAATTCGGTGATCCTGGTCGACCAGATCGACCAGGACATCGCCGCCGGGCATCCGCGCTGGGAAGCGATCATCGGCGCGACGGTGCGGCGCTTCCGTCCCATCGTGCTCACCGCCGCGGCCGCGGTGCTGGCGTTGATCCCGTTGTTGCGCAGCAACTTCTTCGGGCCGATGGCCACGGCGCTGATGGGCGGCATCACCGTGGCGACGATCCTGACCTTGTTCTATCTGCCGGCGTTGTACGCGGCGTGGTTCCGCGTCCGCGACGACGAGGCGCCAGTTTCGCAGGAGGCTTCCGAATGACGTCCATGCAATGCAAATTGACCGGTGCGGCATGGCTGGCGCTGGGACTGTCGGCGTGCTCGTTCGCGCCGTTGCCCAAGCTGCAGGCACCACCGACATCGCAAAGCTACACGGTGCAGCCCATCGCCGCGCAGGGCGCGAATGCCGACGGCACCGTGCAGAATTTCGACTTCGGCGCGCCGCCCGTTCCCGAATGGTGGAAGCTGTATGCCAGCGACACCCTGGATGCATGGGTGGAAGAGGGCTTGCGCAACAATCCGTCGCTGGATGCCAGCCGGCACACGTTGGCGGCGGCGGGGGATTTGCTGCGCGCGCAGGTTCGCCAGAACGCCGTGCCATCGGTGGACGCCGTCGGCCAGGTCAGCCGCCAGCGCGCGGTGGGGCAGCCGGGATTCGGGCCGCCGACGAACCTGTACAACGTCTATGCCGGCGAACTGCAACTGGGCTACAGCTTCGACCTGTTCGGCGCGGTCCGCCATGGCAATGCGCAGGCGCGCGCGCAGGTCGAACAGCAAGCGCACGAGTTCGACGCCGCGCGGCGCACGCTCGCCGCGAACATCGTGATCGCCGCGATCGATGCCGCCGCGCTGGCCGAGCAGGTGGCCACCAGCGAACGCATGTCCAGCCTGGCGCACGCGCAGGCCGAATTGACCCGGCGCGCGCATGAGCTGGGTTCGGCATCGCACCAGGACGTGTTGGACGCGCAGCAGGATGCGGCGGCGATCGACACCTCGCTCCCGCCATTGCGCACGCAGGCGATGCGCGCGCGCCACGCGCTGGCCGTGTTGCTGGGGCGCACGCCGGACCAGGCCCCGGCCAACCTAGCCTTGGCGCAACTGCATTTGCCGGACGACGTGCCGGTGAGCGTGCCTTCGGAACTGCTGAAGCAACGTCCCGACGTGATGGCCGCCGAAGCGGCGGTGCATGCGGCGGCGGAACGCGTCGGCGTGGCGACCGCGAACCTGTTTCCGCAATTGTCGTTGAACGCATCGATGGGTTCGGGCGCATTGAAATCGTCGTCGCTGTTCAGCGGCAGCGCGTCCATCTGGAGCCTCGGCGCGGGCATCACCCAGCCGATTTTCCACGGCGGCGCCCTGCGTGCGCAGCGCAAGGCCGCGCTGGAGGAATACGACGCCGCACTGGCGCAATACCGGCAGACCGTGCTCAACGCCTTCCAGGACGTGGCCAACACGCTGACCGCCCTGGACCAGGACGCACTGGCGTTGCAGGCCGCACAAACCGCGGCGGAAGCGGCCAGGCAATTCTCCGCCGAATCCGCTGCGCGCCATCAACTCGGTGCAGTGGCGTATCCGGCGCAACTGGCCAGCGAGCAACGCTGGCGCAACGCGCAGTTGACCGACATCCAGGCCCGACAGGCGCGGCTTGCCGATAGCGCCGCCTTGTTCCAGGCCATGGGCGTGCCGGCGGCGAAGTGAGCCACTGTCATGCATTCACTGAAGCGATATCTCGTTTGCGATACGGCAGCTTTCCCGACGATCCTGCTTCTTTAGGGAAGGCCTGAATAACTCCATTTTTGCTCGTCATCCCGGCGAACGCCGGGATCCAGGGTCTTTG
>JAATFG010000117.1 GCA_015655355.1 Lysobacterales bacterium | reverse complement strand
CTCGCCGTGCTCGGCTGGGGCGTCGGCGGCATCGAGGCCGAAGCGGCGATGCTCGGCCAGCCTTCGTCGATGCTGATCCCGCAGGTGGTCGGCTTCAAGCTCACCGGCAAACTGCCCGAAGGCGCGACCGCGACCGACCTCGTCTTGACCGTCACCGAAATGCTGCGCAAGTTCGGGGTGGTCGGCAAATTCGTCGAGTTCTTCGGCAACGGCCTGCAGCATCTGCCGTTGGCCGACCGCGCCACGATCGGCAACATGGCCCCGGAATACGGCGCGACCTGCGGCATCTTCCCGATCGACGCCGAATCGCTGACCTACCTGCGCCTGTCCGGCCGCGGCGAAGCGCAGATCGCGCTGGTCGAGGCCTATGCGAAGGCACAGGGCCTGTGGCACGAGCCCGGCGCGACGGAAGCCGAATATTCCAGCGTGCTCGAACTGGACATGGGCACCGTGAAGCCGTCGCTGGCCGGTCCGAAGCGTCCGCAAGACCGCGTGCTGCTGGAGAAGGTCAAGGAAAACTACAACGCCAACCTGCCCGTGCTCACCGCATCGCGCGACAAGCGCAGCAAGGAAGCGGCGAACTTCATCAACGAAGGCGGCGGCGCGGCGGTCGGCAACGAAGCGCTGCAGAAGGGTTTCGCCGACATCGAGATCGACGGGCAGAAAGTGCGCCTGAAGGATGGGGCGGTGGTCATCGCCGCGATCACCTCGTGCACGAACACCTCGAACCCGGCGGTGATGCTCGGCGCCGGCCTGCTCGCGCGCAACGCGGCGAAGAAAGGCCTGAAGCGCCAGCCGTGGGTGAAGACGTCGCTCGGGCCGGGTTCGCGCGTGGTCACCGATTACCTCGAAAAGGCCGGCGTGTTGAGCGAGCTGGAAAAACTCGGCTTCTACGTCGTCGGCTACGGCTGCACCACCTGCATCGGCAATTCCGGCCCGTTGCCGGCGGAAATCAGCGCGGGCATCGCCAGCGGCGACCTGGTCGTCACTTCGGTGCTGTCGGGCAACCGCAATTTCGAAGGCCGCGTGCATCCGGAAGTGAAGATGAACTACCTCGCTTCGCCGCCGCTGGTGGTCGCCTACGCGATTGCCGGCACCACCGACATCGACCTGACCACGGAACCACTCGGCACCGGCAGCGACGGCCAGCCGGTATTCCTGCGCGACATCTGGCCGAGCAACAAGGAAATCGGCGACACGATCGCGGCGACGGTCGGCCCGGAAATGTTCAAGCAGAACTACGCCGACGTGTTCAAGGGCGACACGCGCTGGAACAGCATCGCCTCGCCCGACGGCGAGCTGTACGCGTGGGACGACAAGTCCACCTACATCAAGAACCCGCCCTATTTCGACGCCATCACCCCGCAGGTCGGACACATCGCCGACATCCACGGCGCACGGATCATGGGCATCTTCGGCGATTCGATCACCACCGACCACATTTCGCCGGCGGGCAACATCAAGAAGGATTCGCCGGCCGGGCGCTTCCTGATCGAGCACGGCGTGCAGCAGGGCGACTTCAACAGCTACGGTTCGCGCCGCGGCAACGACGACGTGATGGTGCGCGGCACGTTCGCCAACATCCGCATCAAGAACCTGTTCTTCGGCGGCGAGGAAGGCGGCAACACGCTTTACTTCGGTTCCGATCCACCGGAGAAACTGGCGATCTACGACGCGGCGGTGAAGTACAAGGCCGCAGGCATCCCGACCGTGGTCTTCGCCGGCAAGGAATACGGCACCGGCTCCTCGCGCGACTGGGCGGCGAAAGGCACCAACCTGCTCGGGATCAAGGCGGTGATCGCCGAGAGCTTCGAGCGCATCCACCGCAGCAACCTGGTCGGCATGGGCGTGCTGCCGCTGCGTTTCCGCGAGGGCCAGAACGCGCAATCGCTGGGGTTGAGCGGGCCGGAGACCATCGCCATCACCGGCCTGGACGATGGCGCGTCGAAGACCGCGAAAGTCGTCGCGACCAAGGCCGACGGCGGCAGGATCGAGTTCGAGGTCGACGTGCTGCTGCTCACGCCGAAGGAAGTCGAATACTTCCGCAACGGCGGCCTGCTCCACTACGTGCTGCGCCAGTTGGCGGCGAAAGCCTGAGCATTCCGGTCTTGTGCACCGCATCAGGAAACGGCGGCGCAAGCCGCCGTTTTGGCGTCCATTGCACGAAAGCCGCAGGCGCGGCTTCGCCTTTTCCATGCGCACCGGTATGCTTGCCGATTACAATGCACGGCGGCGCGCATCGCGTCACCGCAACGCCAAGAACAGACTGCCCGAAGGGGGAAACAAATGAGTGGTGATCGGCCCTGGTTCAAGCACTACCCGGCGGGCGTGCCGCACGAAATCGACCTGGAACAGTACGGCTCCATCGTGGCCTTGTTCGACGAGGCCGTCGCCACCTACCGCGACCGGCCGGCATTCAACAACTTCGGCAAGACCCTCACCTACGGCGACCTCGAAGCGCTCAGCCGCCGCTTCGCCGGTTATCTGCTGGGCGAATTGAAGCTCAAGAAGGGCGACCGCGTCGCGATCATGATGCCGAACTGCCTGCAATATCCGGTGGCCTTGTTCGGCGCGCTGCGCGCCGGCTTGACCGTGGTCAACGTCAACCCGATGTACACCGCGCGCGAACTCAAGCACCAGCTCGAAGATGCCGGCGCCACCGTGATCGTGGTGATGGACAACTTCGGCCAGACCGTGCAGGAAGTGATCGACGAAGTGCCGTTGCAACAAGTCATCACCACCGGCCTGGGCGATCTGATCGGCTTGAAGGGTTTCGCCATCAACTTCGCGGTGAAGTACGTGAAGAAAATGGTGCCGGATTACGAACTGCCCGGTGCCGTGCGCTTCAAGGATGCGCTGGAGCTCGGCGCCAAGCACCCGTTGCCGGAAATCGACATCGCGCCGGACGACATCGCCTTCCTGCAATACACCGGCGGCACCACCGGCGTGGCCAAGGGCGCGATGCTGACCCATCGCAACATCGTCGCCAACACGCAGCAGGTCGGGGTCTGGATTGCAGGCCGGCTCGAACCCGGCAAGGAAGTCTCCATCGGCGCGTTGCCGCTGTACCACATCTTCGCGCTGACCGCGAATGCCTTCGTCTTCATGAAGATCGGCGCCAACACCTGCCTGGTCACCAATCCGCGCGACATGCCGGCCTTCGTCAAGATATTGAAATCGGTGCCGTTCTCGGTGCTGCCGGGCGTCAACACCTTGTTCAACGGCCTGCTCAATGCGCCGGGTTTCGATCAAGTGGATTTCTCGCACCTGAAGGTTTCGCTCGGCGGCGGCATGGCGGTGCAACGCGCCGTGGCCGAACGCTGGAAACAGGTCACCGGCTGCACCCTGGCCGAAGCTTATGGTTTGACCGAAACCTCGCCGGGCGCCTGCATCAATCCGCCGGATCTGAAGGACTACAACGGTTCGATCGGCCTGCCGATTCCGTCCACCGATGCCTGCATCAAGGACGACGCCGGCAATGTGCTGCCCGTCGGCGAAACCGGCGAATTGTGCATCAAGGGGCCGCAAGTGATGAAGGGCTACTGGCAGCACCCGGAAGAAACCGCGAAGGTGATGGACAGCGACGGCTGGCTGCACACCGGCGACGTCGCCAAGATGGACGCGGAAGGCTTCTTCTACATCGTCGACCGCAAGAAGGACATGATCCTGGTCTCCGGCTTCAACGTGTACCCGAACGAGATCGAGGACGTGATCGCGGCGATGCCCGGCGTGCTCGAAGTCGCGGCGATCGGCGTGCCGGACGAGAAATCCGGCGAAGTGGTCAAGGCCTTCATCGTCCGCAAGGACCCGACGCTGACCGTCGAGCAGGTCAAGGACTACTGCCGCGAGAACCTCACCGGCTACAAGCATCCCAGGTACGTCGAGTTCCGCAGCGAGCTGCCGAAGTCGAACGTCGGCAAGATCCTGCGCAAGGAACTGCGCGACGAGAAGCCGCGCCCCGCCGAACCCAACGCGCATTGATGGAAAACGCGTCGCAACGCGCGCGGATGGCGAACGACTGAATGATGAGAAAAGCCGCGGGAATCGCGGCTTTTCTCATGTCTGCAACTTGCCGTGTCGAGCCCGGCAAAGGAATTATTCCACTGCCACCGGCTTCATGTACGGGAACAACAGCACGTCGCGGATCGAATCGCTGCCGGTCAACAGCATGACGAGGCGATCGATGCCGATGCCCAAGCCTCCGGTCGGCGCCATGCCGTATTCGAGCGCGCGGATGTAATCGGCATCGAAATGCATCGCTTCGTCGTCGCCACCCTCCTTGGCTTCGACCTGGGCGCGGAAACGCGCGGCCTGGTCCTCCGGGTCGTTCAACTCGGAGAACCCGTTGGCGATTTCCTTGCCGTTGATGAACAGCTCGAAACGATCGGTGTAGCCGTCGTCTGCATCATTCGCGCGCGCCAGCGGCGACACCTCGACCGGATGATCGGTGATGAAGGTCGGCTGGATCAGGGTGTGCTCGACCGTGGCCTCGAAGATTTCCAGCAGCAGCTTGCCCCAGCCATACGACGGCTTGACCCGAATCTTCAAGCGTTCGCAATGCTTCAGCAGCGCGTCGCGATCGGTGCAATCCTGCGCGGAAATTTCCGGGTTGTGGTGGCGCACCGCTTCGTCCATGCGCCAGCGCCGGAACGCGGGCTTGAGGTCGATCTGCGCACCATCCCACTCGACTTGGGTGGTGCCGAGCACGCCTTGCGCGGTGTCGCGGATCACGTTCTCGGTCAGGTCCATGATCTCGGTGTACGTCGCATACGCTTCGTACAATTCGAGCATCGTGAATTCCGGGTTGTGCCGCGTGCTCACGCCTTCGTTGCGGAAGTTGCGGTTGATTTCGTACACGCGCTCCAGGCCGCCGACGACGAGGCGCTTCAGGTACAGCTCCGGCGCCACGCGCAGGTACAGATCCAGATCGAGCGCGTTGTGGTGCGTGGTGAACGGCTTGGCCGTCGCACCGCCGGGGATGTAATGCATCATCGGCGTTTCCACTTCGAGGAAACGGCGCGCATCCAGCCACGAACGCAGCGCGCGGATGATCTTGCTGCGCTTGATGAACACTTCGCGCGCTTCCGGGGTGACGATCAGATCGACGTAGCGCTGGCGATAGCGCTGCTCGACATCGCTCAGGCCATGCCACTTGTCCGGCAGCGGACGCAGCGATTTGGTCAGCAGGCGAATCCGCTGCGCCTTGACCGACAACTCGCCGGTCCTGGTGCGGGTCAAGCCGCCTTCGACCGCGATGATGTCGCCGACGTCCCAGGTCTTGAACGCGTCGTAGCTTTCGCCCAGCGCATTGGATTGCAGGAACAGCTGGATGCGCCCGCTTTCGTCCTGGATCTGGGCGAAGCTGGCCTTGCCCATCACCCGCTTGGCCATCAGCCGGCCGGCGAGTTTCACTTCGCGGCCCGACGCTTCCAGCGCTTCGGCGGTCCACGTTTCCGCGCCGGCGAATTCGGCGTGCAAATCGCCGGCGAAGTTTTCACGGCGGAAATCGTTCGGGAAGGCGATGCCCTGCCCGCGAAGCGCGGTCAATTTCGCGCGGCGTTCCGCGATCAGGGAATTTTCGTCGGCGGCAGGCGGGGTGTTCTGTTCGGTCATGGTCGTAGGCTCAGGAAATCAAACCGCATCGCTGCGCTTGGAACCGGCATCCAGGCCGGATTTCAGGCTGGCTTCGAGGAATTCGTCGAGGTCGCCGTCGAGCACCTTCTGCGTGTCGCTGCGCTCGATGCCGGTGCGCAGATCCTTGATGCGCGACTGGTCCAGCACGTAATTGCGGATCTGGCTGCCCCAGCCGATGTCGGACTTGGTCGCTTCCAGCGCGTTCTTCTCGGCGTTGCGCTTCTGCACTTCCAGTTCGTACAACTTGGCCTTCAACATCTTCATCGCGCGGTCGCGGTTGGCGTGCTGCGAGCGCTCGGTCTGGCAGGCGACGACCGTATTGGTCGGCACGTGGGTGATGCGCACCGCCGATTCGGTCTTGTTGACGTGATGGCCGCCGGCGCCGGACGAACGATACACGTCAGTGCGCAAATCGGCCGGATTGATTTCGATGTCGATGTTGTCGTCCATTTT
>JAATFG010000006.1 GCA_015655355.1 Lysobacterales bacterium | reverse complement strand
GGTGCCTGCCAGTAATCGGGCATCAGCCACGGATGCGGATACGACGACAGGCCGCGGCCCTTGCCTTCCACTTCCATGCGGAACAGGTCCATCTGGTCTTCGCCGATGCGGCCTTCGAGGAACGAGCGCGCGTACACGCCCGGGCTCGAATGGCCCTGATGAAAGACCAGGTCGCCAGGGTGGTCGGCGCTGGGCGCGCGCCAGAAATGGTTGAAGCCGACGTCGTACAGCGTGGCCGACGAGGCGAAGCTGGCGATGTGGCCGCCGAGCTCGCCCGGCTTGCGGTTGGCGCGCACCACCATCGCCATCGCGTTCCAGCGGATCAGGGTACGGATGCGCCATTCCATCGCGCCGTCGCCAGGCGACTTCGCCTCATTGGCGGCAGCGATGGTGTTGACGTATTCGGTGGTGGGATCGAACGGCAGGTAGCCGCCAGAACGACGGGTCGAATCGACCATGCGCTCCAGCAGGAAGTGCGCGCGTTCGGTGCCGTCGTGGCTGATCACCGCATCGAGCGAATCCATCCATTCCCGGGTTTCGGTGGGGTCGATGTCCTGGTTGAGGATGTCGTCGAGCTGGTCCATGAAGATTCTCCGCGTCGCCGGGCGGCGCATGCCAGTGGGGGGTTGCGTCGCCAGGGATGCGACTGCAGCAGAGCGCCATCGCGTGGGAAGACCGGGGCCGGCAGGCGGGATGCCGCTGCGGCGGAACCGGACATCGCCGGATGACGAGCCATACCCGATTCTAGCTGGCCGCCGCGACCTCGCCAATCAAAACCGGCCATGCGTCGGCGCATGGCCGGTTCCGACTGCATAGCAGGCAAGTCGTGTGCGAAGCTCAGCCGCCGTTGCGGCGCTCGCTTTGCGCGGCGCGGATCTGCGCATCGACCACCGCCACGGCGGTCATGTTGACCACGCGGCGCACGGTCGAGGCCGGCGTGAGGATGTGCGCCGGCTTGTCCAGACCCATCAGGATCGGCCCGATCGCCACGCCGTCGGTCATCACCCGCACCATGTTGTAGGTGATGTTGGCCGCGTCCAGGTTCGGCATCACGAACAGGTTGGCGCGACCGCTCAGGGTGGTGTTCGGGAAGGTGCGCTGGCGCAGCGCCTCGTCCCAGGCGGTGTCTGCCTGCATCTCGCCATCCATATTCAGCTTCGGCGCGCGCGCCTTGAGGATCTGCCACACCTTGCGCATCTTCGCCGCGCTCGGGTTGTCGTGGCTGCCGTAGTTGGAGTGCGACAGCAGCGCGACCTTCGGCTCGATGCCGAACAGCTTCAGGCGATAGGTCGCCTGCAGCGTGGCCTCGGCGATCTGCTCGGCGGTAGGGTCGACCTGCACATGCGTGTCGAGGAAGAACCATGCGCCTTTGTCGTTGATGACGCCGGTCATCGCCGAGGTGCACTGCACGCCGGGATCGAGATCGAACACGCTGCGCAGGTAGCCGAGCTTCTTGTGGAAACGCCCGACCAGGCCGCAGATCAGCGCATCCGCCTCGCCACGCTCCACCATCAGCGCGCCAATCAGGGTGGAACGCGAGCGCAGCAGGTTCTTCGCCGCCGCCGGCGACACGCCGCGGCGCTCGGTCAGCGCGTGGTATTGCTGCCAGTACTCGTTGAAGCGCGGGTCGTTGTCGATATTGGTGATTTCGAAATCGACGCCCTCGCGCATGCGCAGGCCGAGCCGGTCGATGCGGGTCTGGATCACCTCGGGACGACCGATCAGGATCGGAAAGGCCAGCTTCTCGTCGATCACCGTCTGCACCGCGCGCAACGCCACTTCCTCCTCCGCCTCGCCGTACACCACACGCTTGCGATCGGCGCGCGCCCGCTCGTAGACCGGCTTCATCAGCAGGCTGGTGCGGTAGATGAACTGCGACAGCTGCTCGCGATAGGCATCCATGTCGGCCAGCGGACGCTGCGCCACGCCGGAGTCCATCGCCGCCTGCGCCACCGCCGACGACAGCATCACCAGCAGGCGCGGGTCGAACGGACGCGGGATCAGGTACTCGGGGCCGAAGGTCGGCACTTCGCCGCCGTAGGCGGTCGCCAGATCGCCGGCTTCCATCCGCGCCAGCTCGGCAATGGCGCGCACGCAGGCGATCTTCATTTCCTCGTTGATCTCGGTGGCGCCGACGTCGAGCGCGCCGCGGAACAGGTACGGGAAGCAGAGGACGTTGTTGATCTGGTTCGGGTAGTCGGAACGGCCGGTGCCGATGATCGCGTCCGGGCGCGCCTTCTTCGCGTCGTCCGGAGCAATCTCCGGACTGGGGTTGGCCAGCGCGAAGATGATCGGCTGCCGCGCCATGGTCGCGACCATTTCCGGCTTGAGGATGCCGGCGGCGGAAAGTCCGAGGAAGATGTCCGCGCCCTCGACGATCTCGGCCAGCGTGCGCTTGTCGGTGTCGCGCGCGTAGCGCTGCTTCTCCGGGTCCAGGTCGGTGCGGCCAGTGTGCAGCACGCCATCGCGGTCGAACGCGAGGATGTTTTCCGGCTTCAGCCCCAGCGACACCAGCATGTTGACGCAGGAGATGCCCGCCGCGCCCATGCCGGTGGTGGCCAGCTTCACGTCCTCGATTTTCTTGCCGGTGACGATCATCGCGTTGAGCACGGCCGCACCGACGATGATCGCAGTGCCGTGTTGATCGTCATGGAACACCGG
>JAATFG010000048.1 GCA_015655355.1 Lysobacterales bacterium | reverse complement strand
TCGTGATCATCACCGCGCTGCCCGCCGCGCTGGCCGGCATCGTGTGGATGCTGTTCGCCACGCACACGACGCTGTCGGTGCCGGCATTGACCGGCGCGATCATGTGCATGGGCGTGGCCACCGCGAATTCGATCCTGGTCGTCAGCTTCTGCCGCGAACGCCTCGCCGAACACGGCGACGCGATGCTGGCCGCCACCGAAGCGGGCTTCGTGCGCTTCCGCCCGGTGTGCATGACCGCGCTGGCGATGATCATCGGCATGGCGCCGATGGCGCTGGGCCTCGGCGAGGGCGGCGAGCAGAACGCGCCGCTCGGCCGTGCGGTGGTCGGCGGCCTGATTTTCGCCACCACGGCCACGCTGCTGTTCGTGCCGGTGGTGTTCAGCCTGATCCACGGACGCCGCGGCCATGCCGCTGCGACGCCGCCGTCCTCTTCCGGAGAACCCGTCCATGTCTGATCTTCCGACTCCGTCCGCGCAGACGCGCCAGCGCGTGCGCACCGGCGGCATCGTCCTCGGCCTGATCGCCTTGCTGGTCGTCGTCGCCGGCCTCGTCGTCCGCGTCGTCGATGCGCGCCAGTTGCGCCAGTGGACCGATGCGCAGGCGGTGCCCACGGTCAACGCGGCCAAACCGGAGCAGGGCGATGCCAGCGACAACCTGAGCCTGCCCGGCCGCCTCGAAGCCTATGCGCGCGCGCCGCTGTACGCGCGGGTCAGCGGCTACGTGAAGTCGTGGAAGGCCGACATCGGCGCGCCGGTGAAGTCCGGCCAGTTGATCGCCGAACTGGAGACGCCCGACGTCGACCAGCAACTGCTGCAGGCACGCGCCGACCTCGCCAGCGCGCAGGCCAATGCCGCATTGGCCAAGACCACCGCCGACCGCTGGCAATCGATGCTCGCTTCGGATTCGGTGTCGCGCCAGGAAGTCGACGAGAAGAGCGGCGACTACGCGGCCAAGCAGGCGCTGGTGAATGCCGCGAAAGCGAACGTTGATCGCTTGGTGGCGACCAAGGATTTCGCCCGCATCGTCGCCCCGTTCGATGGCGTGGTCACCGCGCGCAACACCGACGTCGGCGCGCTGATCAACGCCGGCGCCGGCGTCGGCCCGGAACTGTTCGAGGTTTCCGATACGCGCAGGCTGCGCGTCTACGTGCAGGTGCCGCAGAGCTACGCGCCGAACGTGCGCAAGGGCGCCAGCGCCACGCTGAGCGTGCCCGAGCATCCAGGCCAGACATTCCCGGCCAGGGTGGAAGCGATCGCACAGGCGGTGCAGGCCAATTCCGGCAGCATGCTGGTGCAACTGCTGGTGGACAACACCGATGGCAAGCTGTTGCCGGGCGGCTATGCCAACGTCGCCTTCAAGCTGTCCGGGCAGGCCGCGGCGCTGCGCATCCCGGCCAGCACGCTGGTGTTCGACCAGCAGGGCTTGCGCGTGGCGACGGTGGCGGCGGACGGCAAGGTCAAGTTCAAGCAAGTGACGATCCTGCGCGACCTCGGCAAGAGCGTGGAAATCGGCAGTGGCCTCGATGCCGGCGACAAGGTGATCGACAGTCCGCCGGACGGCCTCGATGATGGCGACGCGGTGCAGGTCGCCAGCAAGCAGGCCGATGAAAAGCAGGCCGGCGCCAAGACGGACAAGCCCCATGCGCAATGAACGTGCATTGCCGGCGCTGGCGCTGCTCGCCGCCGCCGTGCTCGGCGGCTGTGCGCTGGCGCCGCATTACGAGGTGCCGAAGGTGCCGGTCGCCGACACCTACGCCGCGCATGACGACGGCCCGTGGCAGCCGGCGCAGCCGTCCGACCAGTTGCCGCGCGACGGCTGGTGGAAGTCCTACGCCGAACCGGAACTGGATCGCCTGCAGGACGAGCTGAAACAGAACAACACCGACCTGGCCGCCGCGTTCGCGCATTACCGCCAGGCGCAGGCGTACAGCGCGCAGGCGCGTTCGCAATACTTCCCGCAGATCGGCGCCGGCGGCAACGTGCAGCGCGATCGCCAGTCCGACACCAAGCCGCTGCGCGGCGCGACCTCGCCGGCGTACTACGATTCCTACACCGTCGATGCCGACATCGGTTACGAAGTCGACCTGTGGGGCAAGGTGCGCGCCAGCGTCGAGGCCGGTCGCGACGAAGCGCTCGCCGCCGCCGCCGACCTGGCTTCGGTGCAGTTGAGCTTGCAGGCGCAACTCGCCGGCGATTACCTGCAACTGCGCGATCTCGACCAGCAGGTGCAATTGCTGCGGCAGAGCATGGATGCCTACACCAAGGCGCTGCAACTGACGCAGACGCGCCACGCCGGC
Organism: Lysobacterales bacterium; assembly: GCA_015655355.1. Classification (GTDB taxonomy): domain Bacteria; phylum Pseudomonadota; class Gammaproteobacteria; order Xanthomonadales; family Xanthomonadaceae; genus Pseudoxanthomonas_A. The sequence continues at coordinate 3,189 of JAATFG010000048.1, read as the reverse complement.
GGCATCGCCTCCGGTTTGGACGAAGCGCGCGCGCAAACCCAGTTGTCGAACGCGCGTTCGCAATTGGCGCAGGCGCAAGCGCAACGCGAATTGATGCAGCACGCGATCGCGGTGCTGGTCGGCGCATCGCCGTCGAGCTTCCAGCTGGAAACGAGCACGCAGGAAGTCGCGCTGCCGTCGATCCCGCTCGGCATGCCTTCGACCTTGTTGCAGCGCCGCCCCGACATCGCCGCCGCCGAGCGCCGCGTCGCCGAGGCCAACGCGCGCATCGGCATCGCCCGCGCCGCGTATTTCCCGTCGCTGACGCTGGATGCGCAGGGCGGCTGGCAGAGCGACGTGTCCAGCAATCTGATCAACGCGACGAACCGCTTCTGGGCGATCGGGCCAAGCCTGCTGTACGACGTGTTCGACTTCGGCAAGCGCAAGGCCGGGGTCAACGCCGCGAAGGCCGCCACCGATGAAGCCGCGGCGAAATACCGCGGCACGGTGCTGGGCGCGTTCCAGCAGGTCGAGGACAGCCTCAGCCAGCTCGATCACCTCGGCAGCGCGCACGACGACCAGAAGGCCGCAGCGGATGCCGCGCAGCACGCGCTGGACCTGGCGATGAACCGCTACCGTGCCGGCGCGGTGGACTACCTCGACGTGGTCCAGGCGCAGACCACCGCACTGGAAGCGCAACGCAGCCTGCTCGACCTCGACACGCATCGCCTGCTTGCCAGCGTGCAGCTGGTGCGCGCGCTCGGCGGCGGCTGGCAGGCCGGCGACGACTACGCCGCGGCGAAGAACGACGCGGCGCAGGACGCGAAGTGATCGCGGCGGTTTTCAGCGCACGCCTGTCGGCTTCACCGGCGGCGGGCTGAGCTCGGTGAACTGGCCGTTCCAGTACGGGTAGTAGGGATACGGCGGCATCGTCGCGCTGGCCGCGTCGAGCCGATCGATCTGCGAGGCATCGAGGTTCCAGCCCGCGGCATCGAGATTCTGGCGCAGTTGTTCCTCGTTGCGCGCACCGATCAGCACGGTCGAAACCGTGGGCCGATGCAGCAGCCAGTTCAATGCGACCTGCGGCACGCTCTTGCCGGTTTCCGCGGCGACTTCGTCCAGCGCATCGACCACGCGATACAGGCGCTCTTCGTCGACCGGCGGGGCGAAGCCGGCGGTATCGTGCAAACGGCTGCCGGCCGGCAAGGGCTGCCCGCGGCGGATCTTGCCGGTCAAGCGTCCCCACCCGAGCGGACTCCACACCACGGCGCCGACGCCCTGGTCGATGCCCAGCGGCATCAGTTCCCATTCGTAGTCGCGGCCGATCAGCGAGTAATACACCTGATGGGCGATGTAGCGCGGAAGATTGCGTTGCCCGGCGATGGACAGCGACTTCATCAATTGCCATCCCGAGAAATTCGACGCGCCGACGTAGCGAACCTTGCCGGCCTTGATCAGGTCATCGAGGGCGGACAATGTTTCCTCGATCGGCGTGTGCGCATCGAAGGCGTGCAGTTGCAGCAGGTCGATGTAGTCGGTGCCGAGGCGCCGCAACGAAGCATCCACCGCCTTCAGCAGGCGCGAGCGCGAGGCGCCTGCATCGTTGGGATCGTCGCTCAGGCGTATCGCGGTTTTGGTCGAAACCAGCGCGCGCTCGCGGCGGCCTTTCAGTGCCGCGCCGAGGATGGATTCGGAGGCGCCATCGGAATAGGCGTCGGCGGTGTCGAAGAAATTGACCCCGGCGTCGAGGCAGATGTCGATCAGTCTTTTCGCTTCATCGACATCGGTGTTGCCCCATGCCGAAAACAACGGTCCCTTGCCGCCGAACGTGCCGACGCCGAAGCCGAGTACCGGCACTTTCAGGCCGGATGCACCGAGAAAACGGGTTTCCATGGGAATGTCCTTGAATTTGTCGAACTGAGGAAAATGCCGTCATACCGGCGAACGCCGGCATCCAGCGACTTGAAGTCATTGAAAGCAAATACCCTGGATCCCGGCGTTCGCCGGGATAACGAGCAAAAATGGAGTTATTCAGACCTTCCCTAACGGTCAAGCCGCGTCCGCACACACGGCGGTGTTGCAGGTGCCGTTGCGTTCCAGACGAATACCCCACAGCGCGACCACCAGTGCCGCGATCGGCAGCAGCGCCGCGACCCACGGCAGCGCGGGCAAGCCCAAGCCGTGCGTGATCACGATGCCGCCCAGCCACGCGCCACCGGCGTTGCCGAGGTTGAAGGCGCCGATATTCAGGCTGGAAGCAAGGCTCTGCGCGCCTTCGGCCTTGCGCAGCACCCACAGTTGCAGTGGCGACACGGTGGCGAACGAGGCCGCGCCGAGCAGGCCGGTGAACAGCACCATTGCCAGTTTCGCGTGCACGGCGAAGCTCATCAGCGCCAGCACCACGGAGGCGATCAGCAGGGTCAGCAACAGCGCACGCGCCAGCCCGCGATCGGCGAAGCGTCCGCCGAGGATGTTGCCGATGATCATGCCGACGCCGAACACCAGCAGGATCGGCGACACCTCCGCCACCGCGAAGCCGGTCACCTGGGTGAGCAGCGGCTGGATGTAGGTGTACAGGGTGAACAAGGCGCCGGAGCCGAGCACGGTGGTCAGCAGGCCGAGCAGCACCTGGGGACGGGCGACGGTGCGGATTTCAGTCGCCAGCGAGGCCGGCGCGGCGGCGGCGTGGTCCTTCGGCACCAGCGTGGCGATGACGAGGGTGGCGATCACGCCGATCACGGCCACCGCCCAGAACGTCGCGCGCCAGCCCAGGTGCAGGCCGAGCCACGCGCCGGCGGGCACGCCGAGCAGGGTGGCCACGGTCAGGCCGGTGAACATCAGCGAGATCGCCGAGGCCTTGCGGTCCTGGTCGACCAGCGAGGTCGCGACCACCGAACCGACGCCGAAGAAGGTGCCGTGCGCCAGCGAGGTCAGCACCCGCCCGGCCATCAGCACGCCGTAGTTCGGCGCCAGCGCGCAGGCGATGTTGCCGAGGGTGAAGATCACCATCAGCGCGACCAGCACCGCCTTGCGCGGCATTTTCCCGCTCAACGCGGTCAACACCGGCGCGCCGACGAACACGCCCAGCGCGTAGCCGGATATCAGCAGGCCGGCGGCGGCGATGCTGACGTGCAGGTCGGCGGCGACCTGCATCAGCAGGCCCATGATCACGAATTCGGTGGTGCCGATGCCGAAGGCGCCGGCGGTCAG
>JAATFG010000014.1 GCA_015655355.1 Lysobacterales bacterium | reverse complement strand
CCCCGGCATGATGAAGGTGCGGCCGACGTAGCGGTTCTTGACGAAGCCTTCGCGGTACTTCACGCCCAGGACATTCGACATTTCCAGCGCCACGTCGCGCGAAGTGTCGGGAATCGGGATGATCGAATCGATGTCGTGGTCCGGGCGCAGGCGCAGAATCTTTTCGCCGAGCTTCTGGCCCATGCGCATGCGCGCCTTGTGCACCGAGACGTTGTCGATCATCGAATCGGGACGGGCGAAATACACGTACTCGAAGATGCACGGCGCGTGCTTGGTGTTCCCGGCGACGATTTCGGCGAACAGCTCGCCGCGCGGAGTGATGACGATCGCTTCGCCCGGCTCGACGTCGCGCACCCGTGCAAAGCCGAGAATGTCCAGCGCCACCGATTCGGAGGCGACCATGTACTCGCAGATGCCTTCGCCGCTGGCGCTTTCCTTCTTGCCGAGCACCAGCGGGCGGATGCCGTTCGGGTCGCGGAACGCCACGAGGCCAAGGCCAAGCACGGTGGCGACCACGGCGTAACCGCCCTTCACTCGCTTGTGCACGCCGGCGACCGCACGCAACGCCGCTTCCGGGGTCAGCGTGTTCTGTATTTCCAGCTCGTGCGCCAGCACGTTGAGCAGCACTTCGCTGTCCGATTCGGTGTTGACGTTGCGGCGATCCTGCTCGAACACCTCGCGGCGCAGCGCCTCGGTGTTGATCAGGTTGCCGTTGTGCGCCAGCGCGATGCCGTAAGGCGCGTTGACGTAGAACGGCTGCGCTTCGTCGAGGCCCTCGGAGCCGGCGGTCGGATAGCGGCAATGGGCGATGCCGACGCGGCCTTCGAGCACGGACATCGCCTGCGCGTCGAACACGTCGTGGACCAGGCCGGTGCCCTTCTGCACGCGCAGCTTGGCGCCATCGGCGGTGGCGATGCCGGCGGCGTCCTGGCCGCGGTGCTGCAATACGCTCAGGCCGTCATACAACTGGCCGGCGACGTTGTGGTTGCCGACAATACCGACGATGCCGCACATGGGACGTTTCTCCGTCTGCGCTGGGAAGTTTGGGCGGGGAAGGAAGCTCCCGCCGTCCGTCATTTCTTCGGATCAGGCTCGGGAAGCGGTTGGGGCCACCGGGCGCCATCGTCCGGCGAATTCTGTCGCGGCAATTGTTCAACCGCGCCATTATCGCCCTTTACCGTCGCGTGACCAAGCCGTGATCGTTCAGACGGTCGCGGTTCGGTGCGGATGAACTGTTCCGTCGGTGCCTGCTTGTGCGACGCGGAACGCCATGACGACGCCAGATGCGACAGCGCCGAAACCACTTTCGATTGCTGCCAGAGGTGGCCTTTGCCGAGCGGGCTCAGCCCCAGCACCAGCAACAGCACCGCGGCGATCAGCACCCCGCGCAGCAGCCCACGCAGCACGCTGGCCAGCACGCTCAGGCCGACGACGAGCAGCAGTGCGGCGTCAAGCGGCGACATCAAGGATGTGGCACGACCTTGCCGTCGACGCCGAGCTTGGCCTTGACCTGCACGGCAAGCGCGTCGGCCTGCTCGCGCGTGGCGACCGGGCCGACGCGCACGCGGTTGAGCACGCCGTGATCGGTGTTGATCTGCTCGACGAAGGCGGACAGGCCGGCGGCACGCGCCTTGTCGCGCAGGGCATTGGCCGTACTGGCCGCGCCGAACGCGCCAACCTGTACCGCGAAGCCAGTGGCAACCGGCGCGGATGCCGTCTGCGACGCGGGCTTGGGCTTGGCGGCCACCGGCTCGGGCGCAGGCGCGGCGGCGGCTGGCTTGGGTGTTTCGACCGGTGGCGCGAGCGGCTTGACCGGCACAGGCTTCGGCAACGGCGTGCTGGCGACTGGCGGCACGGGTGCGGCGGGGGATGTCGCGGCGATGGGCTGCGGCGCAGGCGCATCGGGCGTCGCGTCCAGTGCCACGACCGTGGCCTTGACGTCGTTGCGCACCTTCAGCGCCTGCAGGCGCACGATCTCGGCCTGCGCACGGTCGCCGTAATTGCCGATGCGCACGCGCACCGCGGTGCGGCCGTTGATCGCATCGGTCGCGGTATAGGCTGGCAGGCCGGCTTTCTTCAGGTTCGCGGCGACCGTTTCGGCGTCGGACTGGCTGGCATAGGCGCCGAAATTGACCGCATAGTCGCCGGCCGCGGCGGTTGCCGGCAATTGCACGCTTGCATCGATCGCGGAGGCGGTGCTGCCAGCCGCAGCGGGTGCCGGCAACGGCGCGGGCATGCCGACCGCACCGGCGGAGGACACGGCTTCCGGCGTGGCCAGCGGGATTTCGACGAACTGGCCGTCCGGCTCCTTCGGCACGTTCATCGGCACGTTGCTCACGCCGCTGCCCGGCGCAGGCCCCTTGATCAGCATCGGCAGGAAAATCACTGCCAGCGCGATCAACACCACCGCGCCCAGCAGGCGCTTCTTCAATACCGGGTCCATGCGCATCGATCCGCAGAAAAGGAACACGCGCCGATTATAGGGCGCGCGCGTCCCGTCATTCACGCAGCGTGCGAATCGCGCTTTCGGCCGCATGGAACGCGCCGAACACCAGCACGCGGTCACCGCCGCGCGCGCGCGCCAGCGCGGCATCGAGCGCGGCGGGCACGTCGGCGAAGCGCTCGCCCTGCGCAGCCGGCGTGGCGTCGAGCCTGGCCGCCAGCGCATCGACGCCCTGCCCGCGCACGCCGGCATCGAGCGAGCCGGCCAGCAGCCAGCGCAGGTTCCCGATGCCCTCGAATGCGGCGGCGACTGCACGCGCGTCCTTGTCGGCCAGCGCGGCGTAGACCAGGAACGCCTCGCCATCGCGCGGTTGCGCACGCAGCCATGCCGCAAGCTGCCGCGCCGCCTGCGGGTTGTGGCCGACGTCTACGAAGATTTCGACGCCCTTCTTCTCGAAGCGCTGCAAGCGTCCCGCCGCGCGCGCATTCGCCACGCCTTGCGCGAACGCGGCCTGCGGCAATTCCACGTCCAGCGCGCGCAGCGCGGCAATCGCCGTGGCGGCGTTGTTGACCTGCGCCGGGGCGGGCAATTGCGGATTCGGCAGGAGCATTTCGCCGCCGGCGTCGCGCCAGCGCCAATGCCCTGGATCGACCGCATCGACGATGAAATCGCTGCCGAATCGCAATGCGCGCGCGCCGATCGCATAGGCATGGCGCAGCACGCTCGACGGCGAGTCGCGTTCGCCGAGGACCAGCGGCTTCCACGCGCGGGCGATGCCGGCCTTCTCCGCGCCGATGCTTTCACGGTCGTTGCCGAGCCAGTCCTGGTGGTCGAGATCGACCGTGGTGATGACCGCGACGTCCGGCTCGACGAGGTTGACCGCATCCAGCCGCCCGCCCAGCCCGACTTCGAGCACGGCCAGGTCGAGATTGGCGCGCTGGAACAGCCACAATGCCGCGAGCGTGCCGTACTCGAAGTAGGTGAGCGGGGTTTCGCCGCGCGCGCGCTCGACCGCCTCGAAACCCGCGACCAGTCGTGCATCGCCGGCATCGATGCCATCGATGCGCACCCGCTCGTTGTAGCGCAGCAGGTGCGGCGAGGTATACGCACCGACGCGCAGGCCGGCGGCGCGCGCGATGGCCTCGACGAAGGCGACGGTCGAACCCTTGCCGTTGGTGCCGCCGACGGTGATGACGTACCGCGCCGGCTCGTGCAGTTGCATGCGCGCCGCGACTTCGCGCACGCGCTCAAGCCCGAGCGCGATGTTCTTCGGGTGTTGCCGTTCGATGTAGTCGAGCCACTGCTGCAGGTTCATGGCATCCACTCTTGCGCGCCGCATCCAGCCGCGCACGGAACTTACAGCGCGCGATGCTTGGCTTCGCCGAAGAACGGCGTGTGGTGCGCGCAATCGTTCAGGCGCACCACTTCCAGCGCATCCGCGCTGTCGCCTTCAAGCAGGTTGAGCGTGGTCGGCGCCTGGCGGAAGCCCCATACCCGCGCCATCGGCAGGCCGAGGATCCGGCACAACAGCACGCGGTTGACCGCATCGTGGGCGACAATCAGCAAGGTGTCGTCGTCGCCGAGGCCGTCGGTCGCGCGCACCAGGCCGCGCCAGGCACGGTCGAGCACCAGGCGCAGCGATTCGCCACCGGGCATCAGCACGCTGTCCGGCGTTTCGCGCCAGGCCTTGAGCCGCGCCGGGTCCTTCTCGTTGATTTCACTGGCCAGCAGGCCTTCCCATTCGCCGTGGGCGATTTCCTGCAGCTCCGGATCCAGCGTGAGCATCGCGGCGCGCTCCTCGCCCAGCGCCAGTTCGGCGGTACGGCGCGCGCGCGACAGCGGCGAGGCGACCGCGCGGTCGATGCGCAGGTCCTTCAAACGCGCGCCGAGTGCGGCGGCCTGGGCTTCGCCGACCGGCGAAAGCGGAATGTCGATCTGGCCCTGGTAACGGCCTTCGGCGTTCCATGGCGTCTCGCCATGGCGTGCAAGCAGGATGCGCATGAAGCTGGAATTCCTTGAAGTTCTCGCACCGCCTCTCCCCTGAGGCGACGGCGGGGGTGCGCATGATACATCAGCCCCCGGCGACGCCGGCGGAGTGCCGATGGAACGGCATTTCCCACCGCCACGCCCCGTTCACGGCCACGGATATTCCGGTACCGCGATGCCGCGCGCCTGCAACCTGGCGACGATCCGCCGGCGCAGCGCGACCGGGTCCTGCACCCGCTGCTTGCGCAAGGCCGCGACCTCGGCCGCGTCGTAGTCGCGCGCATCGGCGGGCGTGCTGTCCTTGCCGAAGGTATGCAGCACGTAATTGAGCACGATCGCGGTGTCGGCCGCGTCAAGGCCGGTCGACATCACGCCGCCGACCTGGGTCAAATAGCGCCGCCCTTCGGCATCCTCGAGGAAGGCACCGACGTTCGGCGGCAGGGGCGGCACGTCGGCGTGGATGTCGCCGCGGCCATCGAGGCCATGGCAACCGCCGCAATACAGCGAATACTTCATCGCCGGCGCAAGATCGCCATGCACGGACACCTCCTGCGCCTGCGCGCCTGCCGCCGAAAACAGCAGGCTCGGCAGCAACAGCGACAGGCAACGGCGAATCACGGCGCGCCGCCACCGCGCATCGCCTGCAGTTTGGCCGCATCGACATGGCCTTCCGCGCGCACCGCGGCGACGTCGGCCGGCGTCACCACCTGCGTGCTGGCGTTGAAATCGTGCAGCACGTAACTGCCGACCGCGGCGATGTCCTCGTCGCTCAGCTGCGCCGACCAGGTCGGCATCGCGCCGGCGTAGGTTTCGCCGTCGATGGATGCGCCGGCGGAGCCGTTGAGCACCATCGCGGCGAAATACGCCGGCGATTTCGCGCCGAGCTTCTTCCACAACGCGGATTGCAGCGGCGGCGCCATGCCCGGCATGCCGCTGCCGTCGGTTTCGTGGCAGGCGCTGCACTTGTCCTGGTAGATCGCCGCGCCGTCGGCGGCGAACGCACTGGACGCGACGGCGAAGGAAAGAGCGGCAAGGAACGCAAACGGGGCGCGCATGAGTCAGTGATTCCCGGCGAGACCGACGATGGAGGTGATGGTGCAATGGTAGGCGTTCTGGTTGTTGGCCATGCACCAGTTGACGTGGTTGTACAGGCCGAGGCGATAGCCGGGGCGCGCGCGTTCGGCGCCTTCGCAGGCACACTGGCTGCACATCAGCTTGCCGCAGCAGTCGTTGTAGCTGACCAGATACGACTTGCCATCGTCCGGGTTCTCGCAGGTGCCGATCCACGACACCTTCGACACTTCGGTGCCGGTCGGGCATTGGGTCAGCGAACCGCCGCAGCAGGTGCACAGGTTTCCCGACAGCGCGCAGAAGCGCCAGTAATCGCAGGCAGTGTCGTCCTTCGCCTGCCGTTTCGGCGCGTCCTCGGCCCGCGCCTCGCTCCAGCGGTCGAATGGCAGCATCGGCACCACCGCCGCGCCGACCATCGCCTTGCCCAGCGTGCCGATGAAGCTGCGCCGGCCCTGCGCGTTGGCCTGTTTGCGCGCTTGCGATTCGGCGGCGCGGTCGAACAGGATTTCGAGTTTGTCGACGAGCTTGAAAAGGGATGGCTTGAACATGCGTGCGTCCTCAGGCCGATTGCACGGTTTGGTCGAGGTAGTGTTGCACCGACGTCACGCCCAGCTCCTTGGCGTTGAACAGGCTTTCGACCTGCTCGCGGTTGTTGACCAGGCCTTTCGCACGGACCATGCCCTGCTCGTCGATCAACACCGCGAACGGCAGGCGACTGACCCGGAAGGTCATGCCGAGCTGGCTCGACAGCACGTACGGGAACTGCGCGAGCTTCTGCGCCTGCACGAACGCGCGATGCTCGTCGAGGTCGCCGTCGCTGGCCAGCACCAGACGCACCCACTTCACTTCGTCGTTGGCCAGCGTGCGCAGGATCGGCAGCAGCTTCTTGCACACCGGGCAGGTCGGCGAGGCGAAGAACAGCAGCGTGCTCTGCTTGCCAGCGCCGCCGATGACGACCTTGCCGCCGGTGATCGAATCCAGCTCGAACGCCGGCGCCGCCGCGCCCACGGTCGGGCCGGCATCGGTGACCAGCGCGCCGAGTGGCGAGACGCGCTCGAACAGCACGCCGACCTGCCGCGCCAGCGCCCACACCGCGACGGTCAACGCCAACACCAGCACGAACAGCACCGCCACCACCACCGTCATTGCGTCCATCGTGATTTCCTCAGAGCCTTGAATGCGTCGTGGCCTGCGCGTGCATGCGATTGCCGAGCAGTTGCTCGAACAGCAACAGCGCCAGCCACAAGGCGAGCACGCAGGCGAAGCCGGCAATCATCGCCACGAAACCGTGCGGCGTACGCGCCGTGCCGGCCAACATCGGCACGCAAAGCAGCGCGTAGATGCCGTTGCGCAGCACGTGCAGCCATGAAATGCCCTGCCCGCCCCCGCCACAACCGCAATCGATGCTGCGCCTGCCGCGTTGCAGGTTGATCGCAATCGCCAGCGTGTACGCAGCCAGCAAAATCAGTGCGAGTGCAGCGCCGAACGCGCGCAGCGGCGCGATGCACAGCAGCGGCACGACCAGGGCTTCCAGCACCAGGCAAAGCACCGCCGCCGGTTTCGCCAACGCCGCCGGCAACACCCGGTAATTGCCGAGGTCGGCAACGAACTGGCCGAAATCGCCGAGCTTGTGCAGCACCCCGCGCACGAACAGCAGGCACAGCAACACCGCGCCAATCCACGCACACCATGCCGAAACGGAGGCGACGCCTGCGGCCATCACTTCACCTCGATCTGCGCGGACCAGGATTCGCCGCTGAAGTGCATCGTCTTGCCCTTGTGCAGCGAATAACCCGCCGCCGGGTTGGCCTCGTAACGGACCAGGTCCTTGCCTTCGTTCTGCAACGCGAACAGCACCGGCGCGTTGCCGTCGTCGTACCACGCGATGTCGGTGACCTTGTCCACCGAGGTGCGCGACAGCACCTTCTTCGCCTTGACGTCGACCGCCCAGACTTCGTCGCCCGGCAAGTCGTGCGAACCGTCGTAGGAATGCGCGTGCATCAGCACGTACATCACGTTCGCCTTCGGCACGAACGCGAGCAAGTGATCGCCACTGGGCTTCCAGTCGTCGGGCAGGCCTTCGACGATCGAAAATTTCTCCTTCAGCACCGCCTGCTTGCCGGCGATGTCGATGCGATGGACGCTGCCATTGAACGACACCATCCACAGCGTGTCGCCATCGCGCGCAACCTGGGCGAACAGCGGATCGGCCTGCACGTCGAACAGCTTGTCGCCGTGCACGACGTCGAGCTTCCGGCCGGCGGCGTCTATGCGCACCGTGGCGAACGTGCCGTCGCCGCAGATCGTGGCGAACTTCAACGCATCGCGTTCGGACGGAATCACGCTCCAGCAGCCCGGCAGCGGGATTTCGCCGGCGGTCTTTTGCGCCCGCAGATCGATCACGCTGACCGACGCGGCCGGGGTGATGTTCTGCAGGAACAGCCAGTGTTCGTCCTGCGACAACGCCATCATGCCTTTCGTCGAGGGCAGCATCACCTGCTTCGGCGGCACTTGAATCCGCGCCGCCAGTTCCAGGGTCGGAATCTTCCAGACTTTCACCACGTCCTGGCGATTGCTGTCGCTGTCGGCGTCGTAGTACGTGGTCGTGGTGTAGAGCAGGTCGCCCTTAGCCGACAGCGCCCATTGCCCCCACCACACGTCGTTGAGACGCGCGGTTTGCACAAGACCTTGGTACTTCAGCGTGACCGGATCGAGGATGTCGACCTTCGGATCGCCATGCACGAACAGGTGCGGGCCGGCGCCGATGTCGTGCATCGTGCCCATCTGCTCCGGGTATTGCGGTGTAGTGGCGGCCTGCTGTGCGGCCACCGGCGCCGCCGCCAGCGCGAACGCCAGCGGCAGCCAGTGCATGCATCCCTTTCGGTTCATCCGGCGCTCTCCCGTCGTCACCGCTCAGAACTTGTACTGGATGCTGGCGAACACCTGGCGCGGCGCGCCGAGCTTGAGTTCGCCGCCGTTCTCGGACGGGAAGATCGACGAAATGTATTTCTTGTCGCCGAGGTTGTAGACCGAGAACATCAGGCGCGTGTTGGCCAGCGGGCCGGTCTTGCCGCCCTGGTAGCCGAACGAGCCGTCGAACAGGGCCACGCTCTTGATCTCGCCGCTGTTGAGGTCGTAGCCGTTGTCGTCGCAGTTCAGGCCGCCGGTGTCGTCGCAGGTCAACAGGCCCAGCGAATCGATCTGGCGCACGCCGGTGTACTTGCCGCCGATGCTGGCGAACCAGTGCTCGGCCTTGAAGTCCAGCGACAGGCTGCCGGACACCTTCGGCTGGTCCGGGACCTCGCGGCCCTTGACCGGAACCAGATCGTAATCGTCCTCGTCGGCGTTGTAGGCGTAGTAGTCGTTGCCGTAGGTGTCGTGGCTCAGCGACAACGAGCCGTTCAAGGTCCAGTACGTGGCGAAGCGCCATTCGCCGGAAATTTCCGCGCCGTAGGCCTTCTCGCTGCCGACGTTCTGGTATTCGTCGCCGAGGCCGGCGGTTTCGCTGAGGTTGGCGCTCAGTTCGAGGATGCGGTCCTGGTACCTCACCGCATACAGCGCGACGTAGCCGCTCCAGGTCGCGTGCTCGGTGCGCACGCCGAGGTCGATGTTCTTCGAGTGCTCGGGCTTGATGTTCGGGTTGTAGGTCACCGCGACCATCGCCGCGCGCGGCGTGGCGCTGAAGTTCTCGGCGTAGTTGACGAAGCCCTGGGTCGCGTCGGTGAAGTTGTAGGTCGCGCCGACCTGCGGCTGGAACAGATCCTTGTTGCTGACGTTGACGTCGCGCCAGATCTCGTTCTCGAAATCGCTGGCGTTGGCGATGCCCCAGAAGTGGCGATCGACCTTCAGCGCCTTGGCGCCGGCCTGCAGGGTCAGCGTGTCGTCGAGCAGCTTCAGCGTGTCCTGCACGTAGAACTGGTAGGTCTTGGTGTCGAAATGCCACTGGTCGTAGACATAGACCGGATATTCGCCGTTGGCGGTGTCCTGCTGCATCTTGCCGGTGTCCGGGTCGACGTTCCACAGCGGGCGGTAGTCGTAGTAGTACTCCTTGTCGAACCAGCCGCCGACCTGCAGGTTGTTCGGGCCGGCATCCCACGACAGGTTGATCGTGGCGCCGCCGCGATGGCCCTTGAGGATTTCGTACTGCAGCGGCATCAGGTTGCCGTAGTAGTCGTCGTCGGAACCGCCGTTGGCCGCCGCGTTGGACTGGTTCGGCGGCGACAGCGCCCACACGCCGCTGTCATGCGGCGCGTGTTCGAGCGCGCAGTAGTACTGCGAGGCGGCCGAATACGGGTAATCGTCGCTGGAGCAACTGTCGTCGAAACCGTCGGTGTCGGTCTGGGTGCCGTCCCACGAGGGAGTAATCGACCACAGCGCGAAGCCCTTGCGCTTGATGTAGTACGGGGTGACGTTCAACGCCAGATCGTCGGTGAACTGGATGTGCGCCTGCAGCGAATTCAACCAGCTGATGTTGCCGTTCTGCCAGTTCTCGTAATAGTACTGGTCGTGATTCGGGTCGCCGGTGAGGTTGGCGTAGATCGGCCAGTTGTTGTAATCCGGCTGCAGGTCGCGGGTGTAGTCCTGGTAGTCATGATCCTTGCGCCAGTCGTAGGCGAAGTTGTAGGTCAGGCTGCTGCCGTTGTCCCAGGCCTGCTGGATCTTGGCATCGATGTGGTCGGTGGCCAGCGCGCCTTCGTGGTTCTGGTTGTTGACCGCGCGCGTGCGCGCGCCGGCGATGTAGGCGGTCGGGCCGCCGTCCCACCACGCGCCGGTGTCGAAGCGGAAGAACGAGCGGGTGAACTGGTCCGAGCCAATCGTCTGCCCCGCCTCGCCACCCATCGTCTGCGACGGCTTGACGCTGATGTAGCGCACCGCGCCGCCAAGCGCGTGCGAGGACGGCTGGGTCACGTCGCCGGAACCGGGCGAAACCTGCACGTCGCCGAGGTCTTCGCTGAGCACGTAGCGGGTGATCGGGCCGTCGCCCTGGATGTCCGAGGAATCGATCGGCACGCCGTCGACGGTGACGCCGAGCTGGCTTTCGTCGAAACCGCGGATGCGCATCGAATCGGCCCACTCGTACAACGCGTAAGGGTCGGAGTTCTGCACGTTCACGCCCGGCAGGCTGCGCAGCAGATTCTGCGGCGCCAGGCCCGGGGTCTGCCTCTCGATGAAATCCTTGGACACTTCCGAGGTGGTGCGGGTCGAGCCGACGCCGACCACGTGCACTTCATCGAGCTCCTTCGCGCTGCTGTCCGTGGCCGCCGCCGCGGAAGATTGCTGTTGGGCCTGCGCCAACGGGGCGACCCCCCCCGCCGCAGCCAGAACGGTGATGATCGCGGCACTGAGCGGCTTCGACGCGTATCGCATTGATACTCTCCACAGGTGAAGGTTTGGGGGTTTCGATGGCGTTGAAACCAAGCTGCGCGAGCGCATCGGCAGCGGCTCCAAATGAATTATTAATACATGCCCATGGTCGACCGCGACCGTGAAATCCGTCAATCCCTCGGCATCGGCGCGACGGGTGGGTCCATCGCCGTGCCCCACCCGGTGCAGTCGCGACCTATTCCGCGGGCGGCGCAAGCGCGGCGACTTCTTCGGCGTGCAGTTCGCGCCAATGGCCCTTGCCCAATTCGCCCAGTTGCAACGCGCCGATGGCCACGCGCAGCAGACGCAGCACGTTGATGTCGAATGCGCCGAGCAGGCGCCGGATCTGCCGGTTCCGGCCTTCGTCCAGCACGATTTCCAGCCACGCGTTCTTTTCCCCGGCGCGCAGCAAGGTGGCGGATTTCGCGCAGAGGCGCTCGCCTTCGGCCATCGCGCCGGCAACCAGTTTCGCGAGCAATTCATCGTCCGGAATCGCATCGACCTGCACGTGGTAGGTCTTGTCCGGGCCGTGCCGTGGATCGGTGATGCGCGCCGCCCATTGCGGGTCGTTGGTGAACAGCAGCAGGCCTTCGCTGGCCTTGTCGAGACGTCCGACCGGCGCGATCCAACCCAGCGCCTTTCCCTCGATGCGCGCACCATCGAAACAGCGATACACCGTATCTCGCCCTTGTTCGTCGCGTGCGCTCGTGACCAGGCCACGCGGCTTGTTGAGCATCAGGTACAGCCGTTGCATCGGCGCAGATTCGGCGATGTCGCGGCCGTCGATGGCGATCTTGCGGCCCGCGGCCACCGGGAATTCCGCATCGCAGACGATGCGGCCATCGACCGCGACCCGCCCGGCTTCGATCCAGCGCGCCGCTTCGCTGCGCGAACAAATGCCCTGTTTCGACAACACGCGCGCCAAGCCATATCGCGGTTGGCGCGCGGCCGCTATGCCTGCGCGTGGATTCATGCGCGGATTCTCCCACGCCCAACCACTGCGCATGCAACGAAAAGGCCGAACCTTGCGGCTCGGCCTCGGAGACACGCACGCGTGCGCTACGCGATTACTTCGCCGCAGTCGCCGCCGGCTGGACCGCCTGCGCGGCCTGCTGCTCCTTGTACCACTTGTCGAAATCGTCGGCGGTCATGTGCTTGCCGTTCTGGGTCATGCTGAAACGGGCCGGCTGTCCCGGCTGGGAGGCCGGGGCCTGCGGCTCGGAGGCAACCGGCTTCTTCGCGGCAGCGACCGGCTTCTTGTGGGCGGCCGTTGCCGGCTTCTTGGCGGTGGCCGCGTTGGCGGCCAGCGGGAGGACAGCCAGCAACAAGCTGGCAACGAGGATCTTGCGCATGGGTGGTTCCCTGGTTGGAGGTGCGGGCGCAGTCTAGGTGGCGTGAAAATCGGCCACCGCGAACGCCGTCACTGGTTTGGAACCTTGCCATCGGCAGATGCTCGAATTGCGATGCATCGCACGCATTTGCCCAGCAAAAAGCCCGGCACGAGGCCGGGCTTCGGGGAAACCACAGGAACCGCGAACGCTTAGAGCACGTTCAATTCGGTACGGCGGTTGGTTTCGTTCTTGCACGCCGGGCTGGTCTGCGGGGTCTGCACCAGCGGACGGGTTTCGCCGTAGCCGTGCGGGCCTTCCAGACGGCTGGCCGCGGTGCCCTTCTTGACCAGATAGTCGTACACGGTCCTGGCCCGCGCTTCGGACAATTTCTGGTTGTACCCCGCCTCGCCGCACAGGTCGGTGTGGCCGGCGACTTCGACCCGCAGTTCCGGATAGCGGCTCAGGATTTCCGAGGCGGTATCCAGGATTTCGATCGCATCCGGACGCAGCGTCGCCTTGTTGGTATCGAAGTTCACGCCGTTCAGATCGATGGTGATCTTCGGCGGCGCAGCCGGGACCGGTGCGGCAGGCCGGACCACCGGTGCAGGCGGAGGCGGAGCCACGGCCAAGGCCTTCTGTCCCAGCGGAATAAGCAGCGCCACTTGCGCCAGCACGTCGCCGTAGCCGCTCTTGGCATCGTCCTTGGCCGCCGCGACGTCGCCCAGGTTCTTGGCCAGGGTCGGGGAGATGGCATCGTCATCGAAGGTGTAGCGATAGGCCAGCTCGGCGCGCAGGCCGATGCGGTTCATCGTCGACTGCAGGCCGACACCGACCTTCGCGGCCGGGTAATCGCCCTTGCGGTCCACGCCCGGCAGGTAGCCTTCCTCGGAACGCTCATCGCCAATGCCGAACAACAAGTACGGATTCAGCTTGCGCGTCGGCGAAATGAAATGGCGGCGCAAATCCAGCGAGATGCCGTATTGGGTCCAGTTGGAAGCACCGGGCGCATCCGACGAGGGATTCTGGTAGTTCAGTTCGCCATCCAGCGACCAGCGCGGGGTCAGGAACTTGCCCAGACCCAGCGTGCCGAACGGGACGTCGTCGGTATTGCGCGCATGGTCCTGGATGTTTGCACCGGCACCGACGGTCAGGTACCAGCGGTCATCGAAATCCTGTGCTGCAGCGGCTTGCGCCACGCCGATGCCCGCCAGCAAAGCGAGGCCGAGAAGTTTCCGATTCATGTCGTGCTCCTTAATTCAAGTGAAGAGGAATTCGGCGGACAAATCCTGTTCCTGCCTTGCGGGGCAGCCTAGGTTGCAGGCAGTGAAGACCGCGTTAACACTTGAATAACGACTTACATCACATTCATCAATCCGAATCCGGGTTCCATCCACGGCGAGCAGGCAAAGAAAAACCCGGCCGAAGCCGGGTTTTCCTCGATACGTCGCTACAGCGACGCGATCAGAGCACGTTCAACTCGGTACGGCGGTTGACGTCGCTCTTGCAGCCCGGCAGGGTCTGCGGGGTCTGCACCAGCGGACGGCTTTCGCCGTAGCCGTGCGGGCCTTCCAGACGGCTGGCCGCGGTGCCCTTGTTGACCAAGTAGTCGTACACGGTCTTGGCGCGGGCTTCGGACAGCTTCTGGTTGTAGCCCGCCTCACCGCACAGGTCGGTGTGGCCAGCGACTTCAACCCGCAGCTCGGGGTAACGACGCAGGATTTCCGTAGCGGTGTCGAGGATCTCGACCGCATCCGGACGCAACGTCGCCTTGTTGAAGTCGAAGTTCACGCCATTCAGGTCGATGGTGACCTTCGGCGGCGGCGGCGGCGGCGGCGGAGCCACCGGCGGCGGCGGGGGCGGGGGCGGCGGCGGGGCCGCGACGGCCTTCGGACCCAGCGGGATCAGCAGCGAGATCGAGGGGATCAGGTCGGCGAAGCTGTCGTCATCGTCCCTGGAACCGTCATAGGACGGCGCGATCGCCTTGTCGTCGAAGTCGATGCGGTAGGCCAATTCGGCGCGCACGATCGCCTTGCCCACGTCGGCCTGCAGGCCGGCGCCGAGCTTGGCGGCGAAATTGCCGTCAACGCGCTTGGACAGGCCCACGGTACCGGCTTCCTGGTACTTCTCTTCCGACTTCTGGTAACCGATACCGGCCAACAGGTACGGATGCCAATCCTTGCCGGTCAGCATGAAGTGGCGACGCAGATCCAGCGACACGCCGTACTGGCTCCAGTTCAGCGCCTGCTTGTCTTCGATCGACGGGTTCTGGTAGTTCAGCTGGCCATCCAGCGACCAATCCGGAGCCACCATCTTGCCCACGCCCAAGACACCGAACGGCGTGTCCTCGGTGTTGCGATCATTGTCCTGGATGTTGAAGCCAACACCGGGGGCGATGTACCAGCGGTCATCGTATTCCTGCGCCGAAGCCGCCTGTGCCATGCCGATACCGGCCAGCAACGCAGCGCAGAGAAGTTTCTTGTTCATGTTATGCAGCTCCTTGTCGAAATAACTCACCGAAGCGAGGGTAACGGGGTTCAGACCAAACTACAGGGGTAATGCCGGAACTTTGCAGAAATCGCGGGAACCGCCCTGTCCGCGCGTCTTCTGAGCCAGATTATGCTGAACAAAGTAAAGTCTATGTTAACAGCAACATAACGATGCCGATCACGCTTTCGAACTAAACCATAACCCAATTCGACGCCGATTTGCGCTTCTCCGGCAAAAATCATGGGGTGGGCATGCCCGTCCACACCCCTGCCATCGCCCCAACCGATTGATATACATGAACAGGAGCGCACATGGCATCCCCCGCGGACACCGGTGCCCTGACCTTCGACATCTATGCCATCGTGACCGAATTGGCCAGAATTTGCGCCTGTCTCCCCCCTGAATGCAGCCATGAAAGCCGTCGCCCTGACCCGTTACTTGCCGATCACCGATCCCGAATCCCTGCTCGACGTCGAATTGCCCATGCCGGCACCCGGCCCACGCGACCTGCGGGTCAAAGTGGAAGCCGTGGCCCTGAATCCCGTCGACACCAAGGTCCGCTCGCCCAAGCCACAGGTCGAGCACCCGCCGCGTGTGCTCGGCTATGACGCCGCCGGCGTGGTCGAAACGCTCGGCAGCGAGGTCACCGGCTTCAAGCCCGGTGACGCGGTCTATTACGCAGGCGACGTCACCCGTCCCGGCAGCAATGCGCAGTTCCAACTTGTCGACGAGCGGCTCGTCGCACTGAAGCCGGCCTCGCTCGACTTCGCCCAGTCTGCCGCGCTGCCGCTGACCGCGATCACCGCATGGGAACTGCTGTTCCAGCGCATGCCATACGCGCCCGAAGGTGGCGGTGTCGGCAAGACCCTGCTGGTGATCGCCGGAGCCGGCGGCGTCGGTTCGATCGCGATCCAGTTGGCCAAGCTGGCCGGGTTCGAGGTTGTCGCCACCGCTTCGCGTGCGGAAACCATCGACTGGTGCTGGAAGATGGGCGCCGACGGCGTCGTCAACCACCGCGAGCCGCTGGCGTCGCAACTCAAGGCGCTGGGCATCGAACACATCGACGCGGCACTGAACTTCGCCGATACAGCGCTGTACTGGCAGGAACTCGGCGAACTGCTGGCCCCGCTCGGCCATGTCGGCCTGATCGTCGAGCCGTCCGCGCCACTGAACATCGGCGACCCGTACAAGGCCAAGTGCATCGGCATCCATTGGGAAATGATGTTCGCACGCCCCAGGTTCCGCACTGCGGACATGGGCGAACAAGGCAGGATCCTCGCGCGCGTCGCCGAACTGATCGACGCCGGCAAGCTGCAAAGCACGCTCACCGAAACCCTGTCGCCGATCAACGCCACGAACCTGCGCGAAGCGCATCGCCGGCTCGAATCCGGCCGCACCATCGGCAAGCTCGCCGTGCAGGGCTGGTAAGCATGGGGGCGCGCGAGGATTTGCACGCCAGGTTCGATGCCATCACGGCCGGGCAGCTACGCGATCGTGGCCTGGAAAAATGGGGCACCCACCCCGACGACACCCTGGGCGCCTTCGTCGCCGAGATGGATTTCGGCATCGCTCCGCCGATCCGCGCCCGCCTGCTCGATGCCGTCGAAAATGCGCGCACCGGGTACATCTCCCGGCCGCTGCTGCGTGAACTGAACGCAGCCACGGCCGCATTCCTGCAGCGCCGCCACGGCTGGCAGGTCGAAGCCAGCCACGTGCACGCGATGCCGGACGTGATGAAGGCATTGGAAACGATGCTGCGCTTCCACCTGCCCGCGGGCGCGCCGGTGATCGTGCCGACGCCGTGCTACATGCCGTTCATCCATTTCCTGGCCGAACTCGGCCATGCGCCGGTGCAAGTTCCGGTGCGGCACGACGGCACCCGGTACGCGCTCGACTACGCCGGCATCGACGCCGCCTTCGACGCCGGCGCCGGGGCCTTGCTGCTGTGCAATCCGCACAATCCGATCGGCCGCGTGTATTCGCGCGAAGAGCTGCTGCGTTTGAGCGAGATCGTCGAGAAACATGACGCCCGCGTTTTTTCCGACGAAATCCATGCGCCACTGATCTACGCCGGCAACACGCACGTCCCTTACGCTGCGGTTTCGCCTGCAGCCGCGGCGCACGCCATCACCGCCGTCTCCGCATCGAAGGCATGGAACCTGCCCGGCCTGAAATGCGCGCAGATCGTGTTCTCCAACGACGACGACCTGCGCATCTTCAAGCGCATCGAGCATCATCTGACCCAAAGCAGCACCAGCACGCTCGGCATCTTCGCCACGCTGGCCGCCTACGACCAGGGTGAACCGTGGCTGGCGGACGTGGTCGACTACCTGCAGGGCAATCGCGATTTCCTCGCCGCGTTCCTGCGCGAACGCCTGCCGCAAATCCGCTTCGACGCGCCGCAAGGCACCTACCTCGCCTGGCTGGATTGCGCCGCCTTGAACCTGCCGCAACCGCTCGGTGCGTGGCTCCGCGAACACGCCCGGGTCGCGCTCACCGACGGCGCATTTTGCGGCGACGGCTTCGGCCATTGCGTGCGCCTCAACTTCGCCACGCCGCGGCCGATCCTCGCGCAATTGCTGGAACGAATCGCCGCGGCGTTTGAAACGCGCTGAGTCGACCATCGCCGGCTTGCCCCGCGCAGCGATTGCCAACACACTTCGCGCATCCGCAAGCCAGCGCAGCCCGCATGCCCGCACAACCCGAAGTCAATCCGCCCGCTCTCAACGCGCCCGCTTCAAACGAGACCGCTTCAAACGGACATTATCCGCACCTGTTCGCTCCGCTGGATCTCGGTTTCACCACGCTGCGCAACCGCGTCCTGATGGGATCGATGCACACCGGGCTGGAAGACCGCGCCAGCGACTTTCCGAAGCTGGCCGCGTATTTCCGCGAACGCGCCGAAGGCGGCGCCGGCCTGATCGTCACCGGCGGTTTCGCACCGAACGTGGTCGGCTGGCTCAAGCCTTTCGGCAGCAAGCTGTCGTGGCCATGGGAAGTGCGTCCGCACAAGTTCATCACCAAAGCCGCGCACGACGGCGGCGCGAAGATCGCCCTGCAACTGCTGCACGCCGGTCGCTACGGCTATTCGCCGCTGCAAGTGGCGCCCAGCAAACTGAAGGCGCCGATCAATCCTTTCACTCCGCGCGCGCTGTCCAGCCGCGGCGTCGAACGGCAGATTTCCGCGTATGCGAATTCGGCGAAACTCGCGCGCGACGCCGGCTACGACGGCGTCGAGATCATGGGTTCGGAAGGTTATTTCATCAACGAATTCACCGCGCCGCGCACCAACAAGCGCAACGACGCCTGGGGCGGCACGCCGGGAAAGCGCATGCGCTTCGCGGTGGAAACCGTGCGCCGCGTGCGCGAGGCGGTCGGCCGCGATTTCATCATCGTCTACCGCCTCTCGCTGCTGGATCTGGTCGAAGACGGCAACCAGTGGGACGAGATCGTCGCCCAGGCCAAGGCGGTCGAAGCGGCGGGCGCGACGATCATCAACAGCGGCGTCGGCTGGCACGAGGCGCGCGTGCCGACCATCGTCACCTCCGTGCCGCGCGCGGCATGGGTCGATGCGACCGCGAAGATCAAGCCGCACGTGGCGCTGCCGGTGGTGGCGACCAACCGCATCAACATGCCCGACGTGGCCGAAGGCATCCTCGCCTCCGGCAAGGCCGACATGGTGTCCCTCGCCCGCCCGCTGCTGGCCGACCCGCACTGGCCGGCCAAGGCACGCGCCGGCCAGGCGCAACGGATCAACACCTGCATCGCCTGCAACCAGGCCTGCCTCGACCACGTTTTCGACAACAAGTCGGTCAGTTGCCTGGTCAACCCGCGCGCCGGCCACGAAACCGAGCTGGCCTACAAGCCCGTATTGTCTGCCAAGCGCGTTGCCGTGGTCGGCGCGGGCCCGGCCGGGCTGGCCTGCGCCACCGTCGCCGCCGAACGCGGCCACCGCGTCACCTTGTTCGACGCGTCGAACGAAATCGGCGGCCAGTTCAATTACGCCAAGCGCGTTCCGGGCAAGGAAGAATTCCACGAGACGATCCGCTACTTCGGCAACACGCTGGCCGAAACCGGCGTCGAATTGAAGCTTGGCACCCTCGCCACGCCGGAACTGCTCGCGGAATTCGACGAAGTCGTCGTCGCCACCGGCGTCAACCCGCGCAAAGTGGCTTTCCCCGGCAGCGACAGCAGCACCAAGGTGGTCGGCTATCTCGACGTGCTTTCCGGCAGGGTCAAGGTCGGCGCGAAGGCGGCGATCATCGGCGCCGGCGGCATCGGTTTCGACGTGGCCGAATTCCTCACCGTCGAGGATTCGCCAACGCTCGACAAATCCCGCTGGATGGCTGAATGGGGCATCGACCCGGACTTCTCCGCCCGCGGCGCACTGCTCAAACCGCAGCCGGAACCACCGGCGCGCGAGGTCTGGCTGTTGCAGCGCACGCCCGGCGCCTTGGGCAAGAAGCTCGGCAAGACCAGCGGCTGGGTGCACCGGGCCACGCTGAAAGCGAAGAAGGTGAAGATGCTCGGCGGGGTCGAATACCTCGGCATCGATGAAACCGGCCTGCGCATCCGCGTCGATGGCGCCGAACAGACCTTGCCGGTCGATCACGTCGTCGTCTGTGCCGGGCAGGAACCGCGCCGCGAACTGTTCGACCAACTGGCCGCCGCCGGAAAGTCCGCGCATCTGATCGGCGGCGCCGACGTGGCCGCCGAACTGGACGCCAAACGCGCCATCGCCCAAGGCTCCCGCCTCGCTGCCCGCCTCTGAAAATCCGGTGCGCGACATCGCGCCGGCGCTGCACTGCGGCAAACAAAGCATTTTCCAATCAAGGACTTGGCCGCAATGTCAAGTCTTTGCATTCAGCCGAAGTTCGGCTTTGTGGCTATACCGTGCGCACACTTTTTCGGACCTGCCGTCCAGTTCTGGCGGGTTCCATCCGGCCTCCGCCTCCCTGAGCGGACTTTGCCGGCGCGGGGGAACCGTGTGAAGGCTCCCCTCCCCATGACGCCCAAATCGCAGGAACTGACCTCCTTATTTCGGAAGGCACGGACTGCGGCCAAGACGGAGCAAGGAGTTTTATGAAACTGGCGTGGATTCTCTGGCTGTCGCAGTTGCTGCCGCAGCCCGCCGCCGATTCGTTGTGCCTGAGCACGACGGTTTATCTGGAAGCGCGTGACCAGACCCTGCGTGGCCAACAAGCCGTCGCGGAAGTCGCCCTGCGCCGCCTCGACAGCGGCCTGTGGGGCGATTCGCTGTGCAAGGTCGTCACTGCGCGCAAGCAGTTCGCGCCGACCATCGTCCCTCCGGACACCCGGCTGGGCAACGGCAGCGCGTGGGAGCACTCGATCAAGGTCGCCCTGAACGCCGAAGACAACTGGGCCCTGCCGATCGGCCAGCGCCGGGAAATCGTCCCCGGCGCCAGCCACTTCGCCGCACTCGGCATTGCCCAGCCGAGCTGGAGCAACGCCTATCTGGTCGCGACCATCGGCGACCACAGCTTCTACAAGGTGCAGGCGCTGAAACCGCGCCACTCCTGAACCGCACGGACGAGCCCATGCGCGGGCCGGGAATCGCTCCAGGCCCGTTGTGCGTCACCTAGGCCGTTGCCAGGCCACGGATATCGTCGAGGAAGCGGCGCCCCAGCGCGTCGCTCTTGGCCTTGGCCAGCGCCTCGGCGATGTCCGGCGCCAGCACTTCCAGATCGGCCAGCGTCGCGCAGCGTTCCAGCTTCAACTGCAGGAAATAGCCCTTCAGGCCCAGATGCTTGCCGATCGCCTCGTTGGCGAGGGCATAGGCCACCTTGTAGCGCTCGGCGTCAGCATCCGGCACGGTGGCAGTCGGCTGCGATCCCGCGACCACGCCGTCGAGGCGCGTTTCGACCAGGCCCTGGCCCTGCAATTGCTCCAGCGCATCGCCGGGCAGGCGCAGCGAAGCGATCACCTCGTCCAGTTCGGTCGTGCTGCGCTGGCCATCGATCATCACCAACAGCGAGCGCAGGGATTGCGGCAGATTGAGCGCACGCTGGCGGATTTCCTCGCGGCCGGCCTCAGTCTTGAAGTACACCATTGCGGACATCGTCACCTCCCCATGACGGATTCATTGCAGTTGGCAAATATGGACGAAACCACGGCCCGCCATCCGCGAACCGCATCACGGTTCGGCATGCGCCCGCCAAAAGAAAAGGCGCCGACGGGCGCCCTTTCTCCCAACCACCATCGCAGTGCTTACTTGCGCTGCACCAAGGGCACGAAGGTCCGGTCTTCGGGGCCGACATAGTTGGCGGACGGACGAATGATCTTGCCGTCGATGCGCTGCTCGATGATGTGCGCGCTCCAGCCGCTGGTACGGGAGATGACGAACAGCGGGGTGAACATCGCCGTCGGCACGCCCATCATGTGGTAGCTCACCGCGCTGAACCAGTCGAGGTTCGGGAACATCTTCTTGATGTCCCACATCACCGTTTCCAGGCGCTCGGCGATGTCGAACATCCTGGTGTTGTGCTGCTCGACCGACAGATCCTTGGCGACCTGCTTGATCACGTCATTGCGCGGGTCGCTCACGGTGTAGACCGGATGGCCGAAGCCGATCACGACTTCCTTGCGCTCGACCCGCACCTTGATGTCTTCCTCGGCCTCCTCCGGCGTCTCGTAGCGCTTCTGCACCTCGAACGCCACCTCATTGGCGCCGCCGTGCTTGGGCCCGCGCAGCGCGCCGATGCCGCCGGCGATGGCCGAATACATGTCGCTGCCGGTGCCGGCGATGACGCGGCAGGCGAAGGTCGAAGCGTTGAACTCGTGCTCGGCGTACAGGATCAGCGAAGTGTGCATCGCCTTGACCCACGAATCGCGCGGCTTCTCGCCGTGCAGCAGGTGCAGGAAATGCCCGCCGATCGAGTCGTCGTCGGTCTCGACCTCGATGCGCTTGCCGTTGTACGCGTAGTGGTACCAGTACAGCAACATCGAACCGAGCGAGGCCATCAGCTTGTCGGCGATGTCGCGCGCGCCGGGATGGTTGTGGTCGTCCTTCTCCGGCGACACGCAACCGAGCGCCGACACGCCGGTGCGCATCACGTCCATCGGATGCGCGCTGGGCGGCAGTTGTTCCAGCGCGGCTTTCACCGCGGCGGGAACGCCGCGCAGCGCCTTGAGCTTGGCCTTGTAGCCGGCCAGTTCCGCCGCGTTCGGCAACTTGCCGTGCACCAGCAGGTAGGCGATTTCCTCGAACTCGCTTCGCGTGGCGAAATCGAGGATGTCGTAGCCGCGATAGTGCAGGTCGTTGCCACTGCGGCCGACAGTGCACAACGCGGTATTGCCGGCGGCGGTGCCGGACAGGGCGACGGATTTCTTCGGCTTGAACGCGCCTGTTGCCTGGGGCGCAGTCGTGGTCTCGCTCATTGCATTTGCCTCACTTCTTGGATGCGAACAGGGTGTCGAGCTTCTGCTCGAACGCGTAGTAGCCGATGCTGTCGTACAGCTCGGCGCGGGTCTGCATCAGTTCGACCACGCTCTTCTGGTGGCCGTCCTTGCGGATCGCGTTGTAGACGGTTTCGGCGGCCCTGTTCGCGGCACGGAACGCCGACAGCGGGTACAACTGGATCGCCACGCCGACGCTTGCCAGTTCGTCGCGGGTGAACAGCGGCGTCGCGCCGAACTCGGTGATGTTGGCCAGCACCGGCACCTTCACCGCCTCGACGAAACGCTTGTAGGTTCCCAAGTCGTACGACGCCTCGGCGAAGATGCCGTCGGCGCCGGCCTCGACGTACATCAACGCGCGTTCGATGGCCTTGTCCACGCCTTCGGCCTGGATCGCGTCGGTGCGCGCGATCAGGAAGAAATCCTTGTCGGTTTTCGCATCGGCGGCGGCCTTGACGCGATCGCTCATTTCCTGCGCGGAGACGATTTCCTTGCCGGGCCGATGGCCGCAGCGCTTGGCGCCGACCTGGTCCTCGATGTGGCACGCCGCCGCACCGGCCTTGATCAGCGACTTGACCGTGCGCTCGATGTTGAACGCGCTGGCGCCGAAGCCGGTGTCGATGTCGACCAGCAGCGGCAGGTCGCAAACGTCGGTGATGCGGCGAACGTCGATCAGCACGTCTTCGAGCGTGTTGATGCCCAGGTCCGGCAAGCCGAGCGAACCGGCGGCAACGCCGCCACCGGAAAGATAGATCGCGCGAAACCCGGCATGCTTGGCCAGCAGCGCATGGTTGGCGTTGATCGCGCCGATCACCTGCAACGGCTTCTCGGCGGCAAGCGCGGCGCGGAACTTCGCGCCGGCGCCCGCACTTGATGAAAACGTGGAATCGGACATGCAATGCTCCGTGGAAGATGGCTGCATCGATGCAACTATCCAATTGTAGTCCACGCCGCATACGCTCGCGTATTGGCGAAAGTCGAATCCTCGCAGTCACACCATCAACACACTCGGCTCCTTGGCTTCCCGCTTGCGAGAAGAAATCAACCGACGTCCGGCCCGCGCTGCAACGCGCGTTTCACTTCCTCCAGCGCGTTCGGATCGTCGAGCGTGGACAGGTCGCCCGGATCGGCGCCCTGCGCCAGCGCCTGCAGCGAACGCCGCAGCAACTTGCCCGAACGCGTTTTCGGCAATGCGTTGACGATGTACACGCGCGCCGGTCTGGCCACCGCGCCGAGCGATTGCTCGACCGTCTTGCGCATGCCGTCCGCCGCCGCGCTGCGCGCCGCCGGCTCGTCGGTGTTCTGCCGCAGCGTGGCGAACACCACCGGCACCTGGCCTTTCAATTCGTCGCTGACGCCGATCACCGCCGCTTCGGCCACCGCGTTGTACGAGGACACCGATTCCTCGATTTCGCGCGTGCCCAAACGATGGCCGGCAACGTTGATGACGTCGTCGGTGCGGCCGAGGATGAAGGTGTAGCCGTCGTCGTCCTTGATCGCCCAATCCAGCGAGGAATACAGCAGTTCCTTGAAGTGGCCGAAATAGCTGTTGATGAAACGCGCGTCGTCGTGCCAGATCGTGGTCATGCAGCCCGGCGGCAGCGGCGGCTCGATCACCAGCACGCCTTTCGTGTTCGCCGGCACTTCCACGCCGCTCTGCTCGTCGATGATCTTCATCTTGTAGCCGAGGTTGGGAAAACCCGGCGAACCGAAGCGCACCGGCTTCATGTCCAGCCCCGGCAACACGCTCAACGCCGGCCAACCGGTTTCGGTCTGCCAGTAGTTGTCGATGATCGGTTTGCGCAGCGCCTCGAAGATCCATTTCGCGGTCGGCTCGTCCAGCGGCTCGCCGGCGAGGAACAGGTACTTCAGCATGGAAAGATCGTGGCGGCGGATGAAATCGACGTCGTGCTTCTTCAGCACACGGATGGCCGTCGGCGAGGAGAACATCGTGCGCACGCCGTACTGCTCGCACAATGCCCACCAGATGCCGGCGTCGGGATTGGTCGGCAAGCCTTCGTAGAGAATCGAGGTGCAGCCGCCGATCAGCGGACCGTACACGTTGTACGAATGCCCGACCGCCCAACCGACGTCCGACGTCGAGAACATCACCTGCCCGGGCTTGCAATCGAACACGGTCTCCATCGACTGCGCCAGCGCCACCGCATAGCCGCCGACGTCGCGCTGCACGCCCTTCGGCTTGCCGGTCGTGCCCGAGGTGTAGAGCAGATAGCTCGGCTCGTTCGATTCCAGCCATTCCACCGGCACTTCCGCATCGCCGACCTCGGCGCGCAATTGCGCGTAATCGACGTCGCGGCCCGGCACTTTCGGTTCGGCCGGGTCGAGCCCGCGCGAGACGATCAACACATGCGGCGGCGGCGTTTGCGCTTTCGCACAGGCTTCGTCGACCAGCGGCTTGTACGCAATCACTTTTCCGCCGCGCGAACCGGCATCGGCACAGATCAGCAACTTCGGTTGCGCATCGTCGATGCGCACGGCGAGGTTGTGCGCGGCGAAGCCGCCGAACACCACCGAGTGGATCGCGCCGATGCGCGCGCAGGCCAGCATCGCGAACGCGGCTTCGGCCATGTTCGGCATGTAGATCACGACGCGGTCGCCGCGCTGCACGTCGAGCCGCTTCAGTGCCGCGGCAAAGGCATTCACTTCGCGGTACAGGTCCGCGTAGGTGAGCTCCTGGGTCTGATTCGTCTCGGTGGACACGGCGACCAGGGCGAGCTGGTTCGCGCGTTCGGGCAGATGCCGGTCGATCGCGTTGTAGCAGAGGTTGGTCTCGCCGCCGACGAACCACTGGCGGAACGGCGGGTTCGAGTAGTCGAGGATTTGCTCGGGCGGCTTGTGCCAGAAGATGCGCTTGGCTTCCTCCGCCCAGAACGCCTCCGGCTGTTCGATCGAACGGCGATGCGCAACTTCATACGTCGTCATGTCCACCCCTCCAATGCAATTGGCCGAAGCATAGGGCCGGCGTGCATCGCCGCACTTACGACCTTGGTCGGCGAAAGCCTTGCACGAAAGGCGTGCACGTCAGGCTGTCGGCGCCGCCTGCCTCGCCTGTTCGCGCAGCACGAACTTCTGGATCTTGCCGGTCGCGGTGCGCGGCAGCGGGCCGAACACGATGCCCTTGGGCACCTTGAACTTCGCCAGGTGCGCGCGGCAATGTTCGAGCAGTTCGGTTTCGCTCGCATTCGCGCCTTCGCGCAACTCGACGAAGGCCAGCGGCGTCTCGCCCCATTTCTCGTCGGGCCGGGCGACGACCGCGGCGCTCAGCACCGCCGGATGCCGCGACAACGCATCCTCCACTTCGATCGAGGAAATGTTCTCGCCGCCGGAGATGATCACGTCCTTGCTGCGGTCGCGGATCTTGACGTAACCATCCGGATGGATCGCCGCCAGGTCACCGGTATGGAACCAGCCGCCCTCGAAGGCCTGCCGCGTGGCCTTCGGATTCTTCAGATAGCCTTTCATCGCGATGTTGCCGCGGAACATGATCTCGCCGACGGCTTCGCCGTCGCGCGGCGTCGGCGTCATCGTGATCGGGTCGAGCACGGCCATGTCTTCCTGCAACAGGTAGGCGACGCCCTGGCGCGAATTGAGTTCGGCGCGCTCTTGCAACGGCAAGCCTTCCCACTCGTCGCGCTTCACGCATACCGCGGCCGGGCCGTAGGTTTCGGTGAGGCCGTAGACATGGGTGATCTCGAAGCCCATGCGCTCGACGCCCTCGATCGTCGCCGCCGGCGGCGCGGCGCCGGCAACCAGGCACTTCACGCCGCCCGTGCCGGTCTTCCATTCGGCGGGCGCGCCGATCAGCGTGCTGTAGATGATCGGCGCGCCGCACATGTGGGTCACGCCATGTGCGCGCATCAGCTCGAACACCTTTTTCGCGTCGAACCTGCGCAGGCACACGTTGATGCCCGCGCTGGCGGCGACCGTCCACGCGAAGCACCAGCCGTTGCAATGGAACAGCGGCAGCGTCCACAGGTACACCGGATGCTTCGGAATCGAGCTGTCGACGATGTTGGACACGGCGTTGAGGTACGCGCCGCGATGGTGGTAGACCACCCCCTTCGGGTCGCCGGTGGTACCGCTGGTGTAGCTCAGCGTGATCGCGTCCCATTCGTCCGGCGGCAGCGATTCGACGAAATCCTCGTCGCCGGTGAGCAGGAATTCCTCGTACTCGATTTCGCCGACGAACTCGCCGCTTTCGATTTCCGCGTCATCGACGTCGATCACCCGCGGCCTGCGCTTGCACAGGGTCAAGGCCTTGGCGATCACCGGCGCGAACTCGCGGTCGCTGACCAGCACCTTCGCTTCGCCATGGTAGCATGAAGGCCAGGGTTTCCGCGTCGAGCCGGGTGTTGAGCGTGTTGAGCACCGCGCCGAGCATCGCCGGGCCGAAGTGCATCTCGACCATCGCCGGCGTGTTCGGCAGCATCGCCGCGACGGTGTCGCCGCGCTGCACGCCCCAGTTCCGCAATGCCGAGGCCAGGCGCTTGCAGCGCGCGTAGGTCTGCGCCCAGTCGCGACGCACCTCGCCGTGGACGATGGCGGTTTTTTCGCCATGCACCTGCGCGGCCTTGCGCAGGAAACTCAGCGGCGACAACGGCACGTAATTGGCCGCATTGCGCGGCAAATCGGTATCGAAAATGCTGGCCATGCGCGGCGCTCCGTTTGCCCGACGTAGCGGTGATTATGCGCGGCGGCATGGCGCGCATCGATCTCGACCTTGGTTGCAGGCAACAAAAAACGCCGGGACATGCCCGGCGTTTTCGTGACTGTCGCGTTGCGAATCCGCTGCGGCCTTGGCCGAAGCGACCGCACGTCACAGCAGGTCGGCGATGCCGGCGCGCTCTTCTTCCAGTTCCTTCAGCGTGTCGGCGACTTCGGCCTTGCTCAGTTCGTCGTCGAGGTCGAGGCCCTGCACGATCTTGTATTCGCCGTTCTCGGTGGTGACCGGGAAGCCGAAGATCAGGCCTTCCGGGATGCCGTAGGAACCGTCGGACGGAATGCCCATCGTCACCCACTGGCCGTTGCTGCCCAGCACCCAGTCATGGACGTGGTCGATCGCCGCGTTGGCGGCCGAGGCGGCCGAGGACAAACCGCGCGCCTCGATGATCGCCGCGCCGCGCTTGCCGACCACCGGGATGAAGGTCTTGGCGTTCCACTCGGCGTCGCCGATCTTGTCCTTCAGCGAGGCGCCGCCGACGGTGGCGTAGCGGTAGTCCGGGTACATGGTCGGGCTGTGGTTGCCCCACACGGCCAGCTTCTCGATGTCGCCGACGGCGACGCCGGCCTTCGCCGACAGCTGCGACAGCGCGCGGTTGTGGTCCAGGCGCAGCATCGCGGTGAAGTTCTTGGCCGGCAGGTCCGGCGCCGACTTCATCGCGATGTAGGCATTGGTGTTGGCCGGGTTGCCGACGACCAGCACCTTCACGCTGCGCTTGGCGACCTTGTTCAGCGCCTTGCCCTGCACGGTGAATATCTTGGCGTTTTCCAGCAGCAGGTCCTTGCGCTCCATGCCCGGGCCGCGCGGACGCGCACCGACCAGCAGGGCGACGTCGACGTCCTTGAACGCCACTTCCGGGTCGCTGGTGGCGACGGTGCCGGCCAGCAGCGGGAACGCGCAGTCTTCCAGCTCCATGATCACGCCCTTGAGCGCGTTCTGGGCCTTCTCGTTGTCCAGTTCCAGCAACTGCAGAATCACCGGCTGGTCCTTGCCGAGCATTTCGCCCGAAGCAATGCGGAACAGCAGGGCATAACCGATCTGGCCGGCGGCGCCGGTCACGGCAACACGAACGGGAGCTTTAGACATTGAATTTCTCCAGTGGGGATGGAGGCATCCGCATCTGGCGAATGCCGCTAACAAAGCCCGTGAATTTTAGCACGCAGCGGGAATCCGGCCGCAGCCGGAAGTCATTGCCTGCCGCTAACGAAATGCTTACGCGGCGAGCACCTTGTTCCACTCGGCCACGCGGTCGGCCTTGGCGGCGAGCACGGCGTCGATGTCGCCTTCGATGCTCACTTTCTCGATGATGTCGTTCTGCTTGACCGCATCGACCACGTCGAGGCCTTCGAGCACCTTGCCGAACACGGTGTGCTTGCCGTCCAGCCACGAGGTTTCGACGTGGGTGATGAAGAACTGGCTGCCGTTGGTGTTCGGGCCGGCGTTGGCCATCGACAGCACGCCGCGCGCGTGCGGCACGCCGTTGTTGGCTTCATCCTCGAAGCGGTAGCCGGGGCCACCGGTGCCGGGCATGCCGTGCGCGCCGTCGCGCGAGTTCGGGCAGCCGCCCTGGACCATGAAATCGGGGATCACGCGGTGGAACTTGAGGCCGTCGTAGAAACCGTGCCGGGCCAGATTCACGAAGTTGGCCACGGTCAGCGGCGCCTTGTCGGCGAGCAGTTCGACCTTGATCGGGCCGCGGGAAGTGGTGAAGGTGGCGGTCAAGGCCATGATTCGTCTCCGTTTTGTAATGGATGCTTCCGGCGCGGAAGCGACAAGCCGGCTATAATAACCGGCTTTCCACTCCCGCACTTTCGCGCGCCCCACGCGCGCCATCCCACATGTCCATCGAAAACCTGCGCAATATCGCCATCGTCGCCCACGTCGACCACGGCAAGACCACCCTCGTCGACCAGCTGCTCAAGCAGTCCGGCACCTTCAGCGAACGCGCCCAGATCGCCGAGCGGGTGATGGACAGCAACGACCAGGAAAAGGAACGCGGCATCACCATCCTGGCCAAGAACACCGCGATCAACTGGAACGGCAACCGCATCAACATCGTCGACACCCCCGGGCACGCCGACTTCGGCGGCGAAGTGGAGCGCGTGCTGTCGATGGTCGACACCGTGCTGCTGCTGGTCGATGCAATGGACGGCCCGATGCCGCAAACCCGCTTCGTCACGCAAAAGGCGTTCGCGATGGGCTTCAAGCCGATCGTGGTCGTCAACAAGATCGACCGCCCCGGCGCGCGCCCGGACTGGGTGATCGACCAGGTGTTCGACCTGTTCGACAAGCTCGGCGCGACCAACGAACAGCTCGATTTCCCGATCATCTACGCCTCCGCGCTGAACGGCTACGCCAGCCTCGAAGACTCGGTGCGCAGCGGCGACATGACCCCGCTGTACGAAGCGATCATGCAGCACACGCCGAAGCCGGACGTGGACCCGGAAGGCCCGTTCCAGATGCGCATTTCGCAGCTGGATTACAACAACTTCGTCGGCGTCATCGGCATCGGCCGCATCCAGCGCGGCACGCTGAAGAAGAACATGCCGGTCATCGTGATCGACCGCGAAGGCAAGAAGCGCCAGGGCAAGGTGCTGCAGGTGCTGGGCTTCATGGGCCTGGAGCGCATCGAGCAGGACAGCGCCGAAGCCGGCGACATCGTGGCCATTTCCGGCATCCAGGAGCTGACCATCTCCGACACCGTGTGCGCGCTGGATTTCCCCGAAGCGCTGCCGGCGCTGACCGTCGACGAGCCGACCATCAGCATGACCTTCCAGGTCAACAATTCGCCGTTCGCCGGCAACAAGGACCTGAGCGGCGGCAAGTTCCTGACCTCGCGCCAGCTCAAGGATCGCCTCGACCGCGAGAAGGTGCACAACGTCGCGCTGAAGGTCGAGCAACTGGAAGACGCCGACAAGTTCCTCGTCTCCGGCCGCGGCGAACTGCACCTGTCGGTGCTGATCGAAAACATGCGCCGCGAAGGCTACGAACTGGCCGTGTCGCGCCCGGAAGTGATCATCAAGGAAATCGACGGCATGCAGATGGAGCCGGTCGAAACCCTGGTCGTCGATGTCGAGGAACAGCACCAGGGCGGCGTGATGGAAAAGCTCGGCACGCGCAAGGCGCAGCTGAAGAACATGGAGCCGGACGGCAAGGGCCGCGTGCGCCTTGATTACGAAATCCCGGCGCGCGGCCTGATCGGCTTCCAGAACGAGTTCAAGACCCTGACCCAGGGTTCCGGCCTGCTGTTCCACGTGTTCGACCACTATGG
>JAATFG010000007.1 GCA_015655355.1 Lysobacterales bacterium | reverse complement strand
TCGAAGCGGACATCAAGCTCGGCCTGATCGCGATTTCCTCGCCGGTGGCGCGCGCGCTGATCGGCAAGAACGAGGGCGACAGCGTCACCATCGCTGCGCCGGGCGGCTCGCGCGACTACGAGATCGTCGGCGTCGAGTACGTCGGCTGAGGCCCGCGCGCTGGACATGCCCATCGCCACCTTGCTGCTGCCGCCCGCCGCGCGTTTCGGCGGCGGTGCGCTGCCCGCGGGCGTTGCCAGTGCGCTGGCACGCGCCGACCGCAGCCGTGGCGAAGCGGGCGAACGCGGGCAATTGCGCCGGCATTTCCAGCTGATTCCCGATCATTGGCCGGTCGCCGCGTTGACCCGCAACCTCGATGCGAAGGACGCGGCCGGCGCGGCCTGGCTGCGCGCCGACCCGTGCTTCATCCATCCCGACCTCAACGGCGCGCGGATGCTGTCGCACGGCGATGCGCTTGGCCTGACCGCCGAGGATGCGCAACACCTGTTGCCGGCCTTGCAGCCGCTGTTCGGCGACGCGGGGTTCCCGATCGATGCGCCGCATCCGGCACGCTGGTACTTGCGCCTGCCACCGGAGGCGCGCCTGCCGGAGTTCGCCGCCGTCGCCGACGTGCTTGGCGACGATCTGTTCGCGCACCTGCCCGACGGCGACACCGGCCGGCGCTGGCGCGCGCTGCTGACCGAGGCGCAGGTGATCCTGCATGCGCATCCGTGGAATGCGCGGCGCCTGCAGCAAGGCAAGCCATCGGTGAATTCGTTGTGGTTCTGGGGCGCGGGCACGTTGCCGGATTTCGTGCGCACCGAGTTCAAGCAGGTCAAGGGCACCGAACCGCTGCTGCGCGCGCTGGCGAAGCTGGCTGGCGTCGGCGGCGGCACGGTCGGCGAGGACGTCGATGCACTGGTCGACCTGCGCGCCTTGCGCAGCATCGACATCCTTTGCCGCGAAGTGCTGCAGCCGTTGCTGGCCGAAGTCGCGCAGGGCCGGCTCGATGCGCTCAACCTCGATTTCGAGGACGGCGGGCTGTTCGTGATCCGCCACGCGCAGCGCTGGCGTTTCTGGCGCAAACCGCTGCCCGCGCTCGGCGCATGACGCATCGATGATCGCCGCCGCGCGCATCGTCCGCCGCGAATCCGCGGCCATCGGCGAATGGCCGGCGCAAACCTTGCCGCTGCTGCGGCGCATCTACGCCGCGCGCGGCATGGCCTCGCTCGAACAGGCGCAACCGAAACTCTCGGCGCTGCTGCCGCCGGAAGCGCTCGGCGGCCTCGATGCGGCCACGTCATTGCTGATGCGCGCGATCGATGACGACGCGCATGTGGTCATCGTCGGCGACTTCGATTGCGATGGCGCGACCGCGGCGGCGCTGGCGGTGCGCGGCTTGAAGATGCTAGGCGCGAAGCACGTCACGCCGACGGTGCCCAACCGCATGATCCACGGCTACGGGCTGTCGCCGCTGCTGGTCGAACACCTCGAAGCGTTGCAACCCGATTTGCTGGTCACGGTCGACACCGGCATCGCCTGCCACGCCGGTGTCGCCGCGGCGAAGGCACGCGGCTGGCAAGTGCTGGTCACCGACCACCACTTGCCCGGCGACGCATTGCCGGGCGCCGATGTGATCGTCAACCCGAACCTGCGCGGCGATGCGTTCCCGAGCAAGGCCCTGGCCGGCGTCGGCGTGATGTTCTACGTGTTGCTCGCGCTGCGCAGGACATTGCGCGAAGCCGGCAAATTCGCCGGCACGGAGCCGGATTTGCCTTCGCTGCTGGATCTGGTCGCCGTCGGCACCGTCGCCGACCTGGTGCCGCTGGACGCGAACAACCGCGCGCTGGTCGCCGCCGGCCTGCGCCGCATCCGCGCCGGTCGGGCGAATGCGGGCTTGCGCGCACTGATCGAGGTGTCCGCGCGCAATGCGCAAACGCTTTCGGCCAGCGACATCGGCTTTGCCATCGGCCCGCGCCTGAACGCCGCCGGCCGGCTCGAAGACATGGCGCTGGGTATCGAATGCCTGCTGTGCGACGACATTGTCCGCGCGCGCGAACTGGCGCAGACCCTGCACGAGATCAACGCCGAGCGCAAAGGCGTGCAGCAGCAGATGCTCGACGAAGCGGAAAGCGCGTTGGCGCACGCGAAGATCGGCGATGAAGTCCAGCTGGCGGCGATCCTTTTCGACGAACAATGGCATCCGGGCGTGGTCGGCCTGGTCGCCTCGAAACTCAAGGACAGGCTGCACCGGCCGGCGCTGGCCTTCGCCCCGAGCGAGCCGGGCAGCACCTCGTTGCGCGGTTCGGCGCGTTCGATTCCCGGCCTGCACATCCGCGACGCACTGGCGGCGGTCGATGCGATGCATCCGGGCTTGATCGAGCGCTTCGGCGGGCACGCGATGGCGGCGGGCCTGACCATGGATGCGGCCAAGCTCGACGCATTCCGCGATGCCTTCGTCGCGCAGGTCGGCACGATGCTGTCGCCGCAATTGCTGCATGCGGAAATCCTCAGCGACGGCGAATTGCTGCCGCACGAATTCGATCGCGCGCATGCCGAAGCGCTGCGCGACGGCGGGCCATGGGGACAGGGTTTCGCCGAGCCGCTGTTCGACGGCGAATTCGAGGTCGTGGATTTCCGCGTGCTGAAGGACGCGCACCTGAAGCTGACGCTGCGCCATCCGCAGCGCCGCGAGCCGCTCAACGCGATCCACTTCTTCGGTTGGGACGGCGCCAAGCCGGGCAGGCGCCTGCGCGTCGCGTATCGCCTCGTGGCGGACGATTATCGCGGCGGCGATGCGATTCAACTGCTGGTCGAGCACCGCGAAGCGGTTTAGCGCCGTTCTCGCCCCCGGCGTGCGGGCGATGCCGGCGTGCGGAGAGACAAACCCCATGCAGCCACTTGTGTTGACACACTGGCTACTGTGCTAGCCTGCGCCGGAGTGATGAGGTACCCCGTTGCAAGCCAGTGGCGCGCAGCTTGTGGTTTCGCCGCTGGTCCGTTTTTCCCCAGCAGAAGCTAAAGGCCAGCCATGTCCATCAGCAAGCCAAGCTCGCCGTCGCGCCGCGACTTCATCCGCAACACGCTCGCCATCGTTCCCGCCGCCAGCGGGCTGAGCGTGCTCGCCTTGGGCGGAAGCAGCGCCGAAGCGGCGCCGGATCCGGCGCAAAACGCCTACACGCCGCGTTATTTCAAGCCCGCCGAATGGGAGTTCGTGCAGGCGGCGGTGGATCGCCTGATTCCTTCCGATGCCGATGGCCCCGGCGCGCTGGAGCTCGGCGTGGCCGAATTCATCGACCGCGAACTGGAATCCGATTACGGCCACGGCGGCCTGTGGTACATGCAGGGGCCGTTCCTGCCGGACAACGATGCGACCCTCGGCTACCAGTTGCGCTTCAACCCGCGCGAGCTGTATCGCAACGGCATCGCGGCGGTGGACAACTGGTGCAACAAGCAGCACGGCAAGCCGTTCGCGCAACTCGACACGGCAACCCGCGACGCGGTGCTGAAGCAGCTCGAATCCGGCGAAGCCAAGCT
This sequence comes from Lysobacterales bacterium, assembly GCA_015655355.1. Taxonomy (GTDB): domain Bacteria; phylum Pseudomonadota; class Gammaproteobacteria; order Xanthomonadales; family Xanthomonadaceae; genus Pseudoxanthomonas_A. The sequence continues at coordinate 7,838 of JAATFG010000007.1, read as the reverse complement.
CGATGGCATGCCGGCCAAGACCTTCTTCGCGCAACTGCTGCAGAACGCCAAGGAAGGCTATTTCGCCGACCCGCTGTACGGCGGCAACAAGCACATGGGCAGTTGGAAGATGATCGGCTTCCCCGGTGCGCGCGCCGATTACATTGATTGGTCGGAACAACCGGACAAGGTGTATCCGCTCGGTCCGGTGTCGATCAAGGGAGAGCGCGCATGATCACGCTCAAGCCGGTGGACGCGGTGCTGGTCGGCTTCGGCTGGACCGGTGCGATCATGGGCATGGAACTGACCGAGGCCGGCCTGAACGTGCTGGCGCTGGAGCGCGGCGAATACCGCGACACATCGCCGGATTTCAGCTACCCGAAGATCGTCGACGAACTGGCCTACGGCATCCGCGGGCGCCTGTTCCAGCCGCTGGCGAAGGAGACGGTGACGGTGCGCCACAACGTCGGCGACACCGCGGTGCCGTACCGGCAATACGGTTCCTTCCTGCTCGGCAACAACGTCGGCGGCGCCGGCGTGCACTGGAACGGGCAGACCTACCGGCCTTCGCCGGAAGACCTGAATTTCCGCAGCCACGTCGTCAATCGCTACGGGCGGAAATTCCTGCCCGAGGACATGACGATCCAGGATTACGGCATCAGCTACGACGAACTGGAACCGCATTTCGACCGCTTCGAGTATCTGTGCGGCACGTCGGGCAAGGCCGGCAACCTGAAAGGCGCGAAGGTCGAGGGCGGCAATCCGTTCGAGGGCACGCGTTCGCGCGAATATCCGAATCCGCCGATGACCGATACCTACGGCGCGACCCTGTTCGCCAATGCCGCGCGCGACGCGGGGTTGCATCCGTTCCCGCAGCCTTCGTCGAATGCCTCGCGGCCTTACACCAATCCGCATGGCGTGCGCCTGGGGCCGTGCAATTACTGCGGCTTTTGCGAGCGCTTCGGTTGCTTCATGTATTCCAAGGCGACGCCGCAGACGACGATCCTGCCGGTGCTGATGCAGCGCCGGAATTTCGAGTTGCGCACCAGCAGTTACGTCACCCGCATCAAGCTGGATTCGGACGGCAAGCGCGCCGTCGGAGTGATCTACATCGACGCGCAGGGACGCGAAGTGTTCCAGCCGGCGGAGATGGTGGTGTTGTCGGCCTACCAGATGCACAACGTGCGCCTGTTGTTGTTGTCGGGCATCGGCAAGCCTTACGACCCGATCAGCGGCACCGGCGTGATCGGCAAGAACTACGCCTACCAGATGATGAGCAGCGTCTCGCTGTTCTACGACAAGGACGTGGCGATCAATCCCTTCGTCGGTGCAGGTTCCGGCGGCTTCCAGATCGTCGATGATTTCAACGCCGACCACTTCGACCACGCGCCGCACGGTTTCGTCGGTGGCGCCTATCTGTATGGCGGGCAGACCGGCGGCCGGCCGATCCAGCAACTGACAGTGCCACCGGGCACGCCGGCATGGGGCGCGGCGTGGAAGCGCGCGGCGAAGGACAGTTACCTGCACACCACCTCGATCGGCATCCACGGTTCGGTGATGTCCTACCGCTACCGCTATCTCGACCTCGATCCGACCTACAAGGATGCGTTCGGCCTGCCGTTGCTGCGGATGACCTTCGACTGGCACGACAACGAATACAAGATGTCGCGCTTCGTCACCGACCGCGCGCTCGAAGTCGCGGAGCGGATGAAGCCGCGGCAGCATTCGGTGACGATCAACCAGCCCGGCGACCACTACGACGTGCGCCGCTACCAGACCACGCACACCACCGGCGGCGCGATCGTCGGCACCGATCCGGCGAGCAGCGCGCTCAACCGCTATCTGCAGAACTGGGACGTGCACAACCTGTTCGTGATGGGCGCATCGGCGTTTCCGCAGAACATCGGCTACAACCCGACCGGTCTGGTCGGCGCGCTGGCGTACTGGTCGGCGCAGGCGATCCGCGAAACCTATCTGAAGAATCCCGGCCCGATGGTGCAGGCATGAACGCCACGACTTCTTCCTCGGGCAAGCGGCGCTGGCCGCCGCGGGTGTTGCTGATCGTGGTGCTGCTGTTGATCGCGGCATGGCAGGCACCGCGATTCTTCCCCGTCGGTGGCGATGCGAAAGCGGCATTGCCGGTGGAAGTCACGCCGGAACTGCTCAAGCAGGGCGAGTATCTCGCCCGCGCCGGCGATTGCGCGGCCTGCCACAGCGCGCCGGGCGGGCAGCCGTTCGCCGGCGGGCTGGCGATTGCCTCGCCGATCGGCAACATCTACAGCAGCAACATCACGCCCGATGCGGACACCGGCATTGGCCAGTGGAGTTACGGCGATTTCGAACGCGCGGTGCGGCGTGGGGTCAGCCATTCCGGCAAGCCGTTGTATCCGGCGATGCCGTTTCCCTCGTATGCGCGCATCAGCGATGCCGACATCGCCGCGCTGTATGCCTACTTCATCCACGGCGTGGCGCCGGTGAAGCAGGCCAATCGTGGCAGCGACATCCCGTGGCCGCTGTCGCTGCGCTGGCCGCTGGCGTATTGGCGCGTGTTGTTTGCGCCCTCGGTCGAAAGCCTTGCCAAGTTGCCGCAGGCCGGTGACCCGGTCGTGGCGCGCGGCGCGTATCTGGTCGAAGGCCTGGGCCATTGCGGCGCCTGCCACACGCCGCGTGCGCTGACCTTGCAGGAAAAGAGCTTGTCCGATGGCGCGGACAAACTGTTCCTCAGCGGTGGCGCCGCCGACAACTGGATTGCACCGAGCCTGCGCGGCAACGTGGCAAGCGGCATCGGCAAGATCGATGAAGCGCACATCGCGGAATTCCTCAAGAGCGGACGCACCGCCGACACCGCGGCCTTCGGCGGCATGGCCGACGTGGTCCAGCACAGCACGCAGTATCTGAGCGATGCGGATCTGACCGCGATTGCGCGCTATCTCAAGACGCTGGCGCCGACCCATGAGGAAACCGCGGGCAGCGACGATGGTGCGATCGCCAAGGCCTTGTATGCGGCGCAGCCGCCGAACGAAGGTGCACGCCTGTATCTCGACAACTGCGCCACCTGCCATCGCACGCACGGGCAAGGTTACGAGGCGACGTACCCGGCGCTGGCCGGCAATCCGGCGGTGAACGGCGCCGATCCGACCTCGCTGCTGCACCTGGTGCTCAACGGTTCGGCGATGCCGAGCACGCAGGCCGCGCCGACCGCGTTCGCGATGCCGGCGTTCGGCGCGCGCCTGAGCGATGCGGAAGTGGCCGAAGTGGTGAGCTTCGTCCGCGCGAGCTGGGGCAACAGCGCCGGTCCCGTCGATGCGGCGCAAGTGCACAAGCTGCGCGCCGCGTTGCCGCCGCCGGGACCGGTGTACAGCCAATACGACCCGAGGAACCCGGCGCAACCTTGAGCGCGCGGATTCGCGGACGGCTCACGCGGCCGGTTGCTGCGCACCGGCGATCGGTCGCGTCGATGCGGCCTTCGCCTTCAGCCCGAACAACGGCCGCAGCAGCGGCGTGCGCCGGATCAGCAGTTCGTGCAGGAGCAGGCAACCGATCACCGTGCCGGCGATCACCAGCAGCGGTTCGACCACCGGGCCGAGGCGCAGCGGGATCAGCCAGTACGCCAGCACGATGATCAGGCTCTGGTGCAGCACGTACCACGGGAACACCGCTTCGCTGCAATACGGCAGCCAGCGGAACGGCTTGTCGAGCAACACGCGGCCCCAGCCGAACAACGCCAGCAGCGCCGTCCACGTATAGGTCGCGCGGGCGCTGCGCTCGATCGTGTACCACGGCACGTGTGCGGTCCATTCCGGCAACGGGCCGGAAAGATGCAGGCCGGTCCAGCGCAGCGACAGTTCGATGGAAATCGCCGCGACGGCAATCGCGAGGGTGCGCCAACGCAGGCGTTCGACCCATGTCCAGAACTCCGCGTTGGCCGCGAGCGCGTAGCCGAGCAGGAACAGCGGCAGCGATTCGGCATGCACGGTCCAGTCGCCGAACAGCGCATGGGTTTCCGGATAGCGCGGCGCCAGCCACAGGCGCACGCCGATCAGCCAGGCGACGGGCGCGAGCGGCAACAGCCATGCGGCGACGCGCGGCAGCCGCGCCAGCGATGCCGCAATCCGCCGCAACGCCGGCATGATCGCCAGCAGCAGCATCGTGTACGGCCACAGATAGGCCAGGTACCACAGGTGGTTCCAGGTGATGCCGAATTCCCAGCCGGTGAAGCTGTGCGCCGGCCACGGCCGCACCTGCCAGTAGCGCAACAGGAAGGTCCACAAGCCCGGTGGCAGGTGACCGCTGGCGCGGCCTTCGCAGTACGCCTGCACGGCGACGACGCAGAACATGCCGAACACCAACGGCAGCAGCAAGCGCCAACAGCGCGCCGCGGCGAAGCGCAGGCGGCGGCTTTCCACCCGAGCCAGGCTGATGGCGATGCCGGAAATCATGAACAGCAACGGCATGCGCCAGCGGTTCAACGCGATCATCGGCCATTGCAGCCATTCGGCCTGATAAGCGCTCTTGATGTGGAAGTCCCAGTCGGCGACGTAGACCATCGCCGAGTGGTAGAAGATCAGCAGGACGAAGGCGATGACGCGCAGGGCGTCGATGTCGTGGCGGCGTTGCATGGCGGTTTTCCGGTGCAGGGAAGCTGCCAGACTCGGCATGCCGGGCGACGCCGGCCAGCGCGCAGTGACTGTTCGCGGTACCCCGGGGACGAATCGCGCCCCTGCCGGGACGAGCCGGCGCGGGCCACGTGCCGGGGCAACGTAGAATGCGCCGGATGGATGCGCCGCCGCCCACCGCCTACCAACGCTTCCTGCCGTGGAAACGAGGGTTCGAGATCGGCTACTGGGTCGTGGTGACCTTGTTCAATGCAGTGGCCAACAGCATCGTCACGTGGCTGGACATCCGCCGCGCGCATCTCGACGTTGCCGCATGGGAACCGGTGGTCTGGGAATGGAGCAGCGGCCTGGTGGTGCTGGCGCTGGCCTGGCCGGTGGTCTGGTTCTCGCGCCGGTATCCGATCCATTGGGACAACTGGCGTCGGCAAGTGCCGCGGCACCTGTTGTTCAGCGTGGGCTTTTCGCTGGCGCACGTGCTCGGCATGGTCGGCCTGCGCCACCTGGCCTACCGCTTCATGGGCAGCCATTACGATTTCGGCGATTGGCGCATCGAGTTTCCCTACGAATACCTCAAGGATGCGCGCAGTTATTTCCTGATCGTGGCCCTGCTCGAACTGTATCGGCTGGCGCTGCGCCGCCTGCAGGGCGAAGCGCGCCTGCTCGACGCGCCGGACGAGGGCCCGCCGGTGGAGCCGGTCGAGCGCCCGGAGCGCTTCCTGGTGCGCAAGCTCGGCCGCGAATTCCTGGTCGCGGCCAACGACATCGAATGGCTGCAGGCCGCGGGCAACTACGTCAACCTGCGCGTGCGCGGCCACGACTACCCGCTGCGCAGCACGATTGCCGGCATCGAGACCCGATTGGATCCGGCGCGTTTCGTCCGCGTGCACCGCAGCTACATCGTCAACCTCGACCAGGTCGCGTCGATCGAACCGCTGGATACCGGCGATGCCCGCGTGCACATGAAGGATGGCGCGACCCTGCCGGGCAGCCGCACCTATCGCGGCGAATTGCGCGGGCGGCTTGGCGCCGAGCCGTGAATTGCAATGGATACAAGCCCGACCCGACCATTCCATCGGTGTGATGGCGGCAATGCGCCATGTCGATGGCGCGATGCGTGAGAGCGAGTGATATTTATGGAAAGGAAGTGTTGTTGAGTGTTTGCAAGGAGGGGGGCAAGATTTCACAAAGTTACGCGCATGAAATTCATAAAGCTTCGTAAGTGAAGGAGCGGCGCGGAATTTTGGGGGAGTGGCATTGAGTGAAAAATAAACTTGTCTCCAGTGGCGGCAGCATGAATTCGCCGGCACAAAGACTTAGGGGCGCGAGAATCGCGTTGGTCGGGGACGATGCCGAATTGCACAGTGTCATCAGCGCCGAATTGCAGCATGAAGGTGCGCATTGTGCTGGCTTCGGCAGCGCCGAGGCATTGTACCGGCATCTACTGGAAGGCCTGAGTTGTGATGTCGTGCTGTTGGACGTGATGTTGCCTGGCGACGGCGACGGCTATTCGGTCGTGGACTTCCTGCACAGGATTTCGCCGAACATCGGGATCGTGATGATGGGCGTAGGCGCGGAGCCCGGCGACATCGCGCGCGGCCTGTCGCTGGGGGCCGACCTGTATCTGGCCAAACCGCTCAAAATCCCGGTATTGGTTGCCATGCTGGGCAGCCTGCTGCGCCGGTTGCGCGTCCCGCCGCAAACGCATGCCAGTGTGCCTGCGCGCCAGATCCAGGCAATGGACTGGAGGCTCAGCAGCGATGGGTGGACGCTGGTGTCGCCGAGCCTGCGCTCGCTTGCACTCACCGAGGCCGAGCGTGCCGTGCTGCGGCCCCTGTTCGCGGACCGTGGCCAGATCGTCGATCGCGATGCAATCATCGCAGCGATCACTGACAGGCCTTGGAACTTCGATTCGCATCGGCTGGAAGTGCTGATACATCGATTGCGCGCGCGCGTGGTTGCGGCAATGGGTGAGAAATTGCCGCTGCGCGCCGTGCGTGGGCGCGGCTATTTGCTCGATCACGACCCGGTCTGAAAAACATCCGCGAACCGGCCGCATCCTGCAGGGCAGGCGTGGTTCCCTGCCGCACTTCGTTTTTCTGTCCGGCAGTCCAGGCCTGAGCCTTGGCACGAGAGGAAGCGAGAATGTTGGTAATTTTTTGGAATTGCGTAGCGGAATTGGCGCGGGCGATGATTCCAGGATTATTAATGGAATGGGATGTAAGTCGTGAAGGCCAAAGTCACTTACAAGAAGGGCGGTGCAAGCCACAAGGTGGATGTCGACAACATCGTGCTGGATCGCCCGTCGGTCGTCTTCTTGAAATTGGCGCCGGAGAGCGTGGATCACTATGAGCACCGCGGCAACGATCTGGTGCTGGTGTTGCACGACGGCGAGGAAATCGTCGTCCATGACTTTTTCCTGCAGTATCCGAACGAACAACAAAACGAACAACATGTTGCGCATGATGCCGAGCATGCGCCGACTGCTGATGCCACCGCCGGCGCCGGGGATGCACCTGCCGAGAATGGCCGCAATGACCTCGTGCTGGAAGACGACAACGGCGTCGCCTGGTGGGGGCAATACACCTCGCCATGGGGTGCATTCCATTTCACCGAAATCGAATGGGGCGGCGGATTCGCATTGTGGCCTTGGCTGCTTGGCGCGGTCGGCGTGGCGGGCGTGGCGTTTGCCGCGGATCACAATGATCACCGCCACAACGATGCACCATTAGCCCACGACGATATCGCCACCACGCCGCAAGGCAGCACTGTCAACGGCAACGTGCTGACGAACGACAGCGACCCGAATGGCGATCCGCTCAAAGTCACCACCTTCGCGGTGGCGGGCGACACGACGACGCACACGGCGGGCGACACGGTGCATCTCACCGAAGGCGATCTGACACTCAACGCGGACGGCAGCTATAGCTTCACTCCGGCGGCGGACTGGAACGGCACGGTGCCGACGGTGACGTACACGATCAGCGACGGCGAAGGCGGCACGGCCACGGCGCATCTGGACATCACGGTCACCCCGGTCAACGATCCGCCGACGGCACCGGACTATGCGCAGACCACACCGGAAGACACGCCCATCAGTGGCCAGGTGATCGGCAGCGACGAAGATGGCGACACGTTGACCTACGGCAAGGGCAGCGATCCGAGCCACGGCAGCGTGAGCGTCAATCCGGATGGCAGCTACACCTACACGCCGGACCCCGACTACAACGGTGGCGACAGCTTCAC
>JAATFG010000083.1 GCA_015655355.1 Lysobacterales bacterium | reverse complement strand
GACCCGATCGGCGGCCTGGTGCAGATTCCCTGCATCGAGCGCAACGCGATGGGCGCGGTCAAGGCGATCAACGCCTCGCGCATGGCGATGCGTGGCGACGGCAAGCACAAGGTATCGCTGGACAAGGTGATCAAGACCATGCGCGACACCGGCCGCGACATGCAGGACAAATACAAGGAAACCAGCCGCGGCGGCCTTGCGGTGAACGTGATCGAATGCTGATTTCGCGCCGGCGCGGCGCCGCGCATGCTTCGACTGCGCGTGAAGCATGCGATTTCCGGCGCACCGCACGGCCTGATACCATTTGCAGGCCACACCCCACACGCATCAGGCGCACCCTGATTTAGGAGCATGCAATGAATCAGCAACAACTGGCCAAGGTCAAAAGCGGCCAGGGCTTCATCGCCGCGCTCGACCAGAGCGGCGGCAGCACGCCGAAGGCGCTCAAGCTGTACGGCATAGACGAATCCGCCTACGGCGGCGATGCGCAGATGTTCGATCTCGTCCACGCGATGCGCGCACGCATCGTTGCCAGCCCGGCGTTTGCAGGCAGCCGCGTGCTCGGCGCGATCCTGTTCGAGATGACGATGGACCGCCAGTTCGACGGCATCGACGCGGCCACCTACCTGTGGGAAAAGAAGCAGGTCGTGCCGTTCCTGAAGGTCGACAAGGGCTTGGCGCCGGCCGTCGATGGCGTGCAGTTGATGAAGCCGATCGACGGCCTCGACGATTTGCTGAAGCGCGCCAGGGCCAAGGGCATCTTCGGCACCAAGATGCGCTCGGTGATCGACGCAGCGAACCCGCAGGGCATCGACGCGGTGCTCGACCAGCAGTTCGCCATCGGCCAGCAGATTTTCGACGCCGGACTGATGCCGATCATCGAACCGGAAGTGAGCATCAAGTCACCCGACAAGGCGAAGATCGAAGAGTTGCTGGTCGAAGGTTTCCTCAAGCGCCTCGACGCGCTGCCGGAAGGCACCAGCGTGATGCTCAAGCTCACGTTGCCGGAAACGCCCGGCAAGTTCGACCCGTTGGTCAAGCATCCGAAGGTGGTGCGCGTGGTCGCGCTGTCCGGCGGCTATTCGCGCGCCGATTCCAACGTGATCCTCGCCAAGAACCACGGCGTCATCGCCAGCTTCAGCCGCGCGCTGACCGAAGGGCTGACCGCGCAGATGACCGCCGCTGAATTCAACACTGCGCTGGACGCAGCAATCGAAGGCATCTTCCGCGCTTCGATCACCTGATTCTGCATCTGCGCCGAAATACCAAAGCCGGGGCGCAAACCCCGGCTTTTTCGTTAGCCCGTATCCCGGCACCGCACTGCAGCTCCACGGCGTTCAGAATGCAATATCCGACATGCCGGTGAATTCACCGTATAACCATAGTCAGGTTCGTCCGCATTCACTTTGGGCTTCATGCATGAAAATTATCCGTTCAATTGGGGCCGTGCTTCTGGGATACCTGCTCCTCGCATTTTCGGCATTTGCGTTCTTCCAAATATCTGGCCGGCCATCGCATGGAGATGCGTCGCTTGTTTTAATGCTCGGCTGCATTGCGGTCGCCGCTATTGCCGCATTCTTGAGCGGGTATGTCGCCATCTGGCTGGCAGGTCGCCGACCTTTGGCGCATGGCGTGTGCATTGCGCTGGCATTTGGTCTTGGCGGCCGTGTGTCCCTGCCGAGTACACTTGGCCGCGGGGCCATCTGGTCTCAGTTGGCGGCCCTGTCGCTTATTGGACTTAGCGCAGCTTTGGGTGGTTGGGTGCGCGCAAGGCAGTCGGGACGCGCCTAACTAATTCGTTCAAGCGGACTGTGGCAGATAGGTTGCGGCAACATGTTGCATATTGGCGACGGCAGCCACTTAACTCAGGCGTCAGCGCACGACATCCATGTCACGCTTCGATTCCGCGCGGCGCTTCGCGTCAAACGACCCTCAGCACGTCATCCAACAGCGCCGCCGCAGTGACTTCCGCGCCAGCACCCGGCCCTTGGATCACCAGCGGATTGACGTCATAGCGATCGCTGAAAATGGCGACCTTGTTGTCGGTGCCGCTGCCGCCGCACAGCGGATGATCGGCCGGCAACGCGGCGATGCCGACGCTTGCCTTTCCTTCGCCATCGAAACGGCCGAGGAAGCGCAGCTTCTGCCCGCCGTTCTTGTACGCCTCGGCGAAATGCGCGTGTAACGGCGCATCGAGCTGTTCGAGTTGCGCATCGACTGCGTCCAGCGGCAACGACGCCAGCGATGGCGGCACCAGCGAATTCACTTCGATGTCCTGCGCCTGCAACGGCAGACCGGCGGCGCGGGCGAGGATCAGCAATTTGCGGCGCACGTCCTCGCCGGAAAGATCGATGCGCGGGTCCGGTTCGGTGTAGCCCGCCTCGCGCGCCTGGCGCACGAAGCCGGAAAACGCGCGCATGCCGTCGTAATGGTTGAACAGCCACGCCAGCGAACCGGACAGCACGCCTTCGACGCGATGGATGCGGTCGCCGCCGCGCGCCAGTTCGCGGATCGAACGGATCAGCGGCAAGCCCGCGCCGACCGTGGCGCTGTCGCCGTAATGCACGCCGGACTTTTCGCTTGCATCGCGGATTTCATTCGCGCGTTGCAAATCCGCGCCGATGCCGAGCTTGTTCGCGGTGACCACGTGCACGCCGTGTTGCAGCCATGCCGCATGCCGTTGCGCGACGGCTTCGCTCGCGGTCGCATCGACCAGGATGTCGCCGGCACGCAGCGCATCGTCGCGCAGTTTCGCCACGCCTTGCGCGGCGCGCGCGGTTTGCAACGATGCCGCGGCATCGGCGCGACATTCCAGCGCGACGCGCGAATTCACCAGCAATGCGAGTTCCGTCACCGCGACGCCGCGCTCGCGCAAACGCAACCAGCGCGACACGAACGCGCTGCCGACCACGCCGGTGCCGAGCAGCGCGATGCGTGGCTTCGATTTCACCGAACTCATGCTTTCGACGCGCGTTCCAGGCCGGCATGCAAATCGGCGAGCAGATCTTCCGCCGCCTCGATGCCGGCCGACACGCGCAGCAAACCGTCGCCGATGCCGGCGGCGACGCGCGCTTCCGGCGTCATCGCCGCGTGGGTCATCGTCGCCGGATGCGCGATCAGCGTTTCCACGCCACCGAGCGATTCGGCCAGGGTGAACCACTGCAAGCCATCGACGAAGGCGCGCACTTGCGCTTCGCCGCCGTTCAACTCGAACGACAACATCGCGCCGAAACCGCGCTGCTGCTGCGCGGCGATTTCATGGCCCGGATGCGCTTTCAAGCCCGGGTAATACACTTTCGCCACCGCCGGATGCGAAGCGAGCAGATCGACGATCCGCTGCGCGTTTTCCTGATGCACGCGCAGGCGCGCATCCAGCGTGCGCAAGCCGCGCAAGGTGAGGAAGCTGTCGAACGGCGCACCGGTCAGGCCGAGGCAATTCGCCCACCAGGTCAGCAGTTCGTGGTGCTCCTGCGTCTTCGCCACGACCACGCCGCCGACCACGTCGCTGTGGCCATTGATGTACTTCGTGGTCGAATGCAGCACCAAATCCGCGCCGAGTTGCAGCGGCCGCTGCAGCGCCGGCGACAGGAAGGTGTTGTCGGCGACGACCAGCGCGCCGACCGCGTGCGCCGCGTCGATCACCGCGCGCAGATCGGTGATGCGCAGCAGCGGGTTCGACGGCGTTTCGACCAGCACCAGTTTCGGCTGCCGCGCGATCGCCTGCGCAAGCGAAGCGGCGTCGGTGAGGTTGGCGGTGATCAGCTCGAAATGGCCTTTCTTCGCCAGCGCGTTGAACAGGCGCCAGCTGCCGCCGTAGGCATCATGCGGCACCACGAGCTTGTCGCCCGGTTGCAGGAACGCGTTGAGCACGAGGCTGATCGCCGCCATGCCGGTGGCGGTGACCACCCCGCCGGCGCCGCCCTCCAGTTCGGCCAGCGCGGCGCCGAGCAGATCGCGGGTCGGATTGCCGCTGCGGGTGTAGTCGTATTTGCGCTTCTGGTTGAAGCCCTCGAAGCTGAAGTTCGACGACAGCACGATCGGCGGCACCACCGCGCCGTAGGCGGTGTCGGTGTCGATGCCGGAACGCACTGCGGCGGTCGCGGTGGCAATGACGGGATGCACGGTCGGAAGCTGGTTCATGGTTTTTCCTGTATTTCGTTATTTGTTGACGACGCTGTTGAGGATCGCGTCGATCTTGTCGGTTTCCTTGAGGAACGCATCGTGGCCGTAGGGCGAGCGCACGACGCGCAGGTTGCCGCGCGTGCCGAGGCCTTCGACCAGCGCCACCTCATCGACCAGCGGCACGAGGCGATCGCCTTCGACCGCGACCACCGTGGTCGGAACGGATATTTGCGCCGGATCGACGCGATGCAGGTCGATCGATTCGCTCAGGCGCAGGAACGCGGCCACCGGCGTGCGCGCGACGTAGGACGCGCCGGCAGCGTCGAGGTAATCCTCGGCGGCGACGCGCACGCGGCCGTTGACGATCTCCGGCGGCGCATCGAAGCGTTCGCCGAATTCTTCCTGGGTGCGGTAGCTGAGCATCGCGAACTGGCGCGCCAGCGACAGGCCTTGCTGTTCGGCGCATTGCAACTGGCCGAGCGCGACCGCCTTGCGTTGCAGCGCGCGCCACGCCGAAGCGAACGGATGCGGCTTGTGCGCGCCGCTCACCGCGACCAGCTTGCCGACGCGCTGCGGATGGCGCACGGCGAACTGCAGGCCGACCAGCGCGCCATAGGAATAACCGACATAGGCGTGAAGTTTTTCGATGTCCAGCGCGTCGAGCAGCGCGGCGACGGCATCGGCCTGGTCGGCCGGATCGATCGGCGCATCCAGCGCACCGTCGGAGCCGATGAAATCGAACGCAAGCATGCGCAACTTCGATGGATCAAGGGTGCGATTCGCGGCAACGAGTTCGTCGGCCCAGCCTTTTTCGGGAAATTCGCCGCTGGCCGACACGTGCCGGTGCGCGGAAATGCCGCCGGCGATGAACACCACCGGCGCGTTCGCCGGGCCTTGCACTTCGTAGCGCAGCGCGACGTTGAGCACGCCGGCGTGGCGCAGCGCGAGGGCCACGTGCAATTCGCCGCGCACGGCCCTGGCCGCGGCGGAAGAGGTTTCGGCGATGAATGGGGATTTTTCGGTCACGGCAGGCATTTCGGCATTCACCTCGGCGGGATGGAACACCACCGAGCTTTCGCGAAAGCCCGCGTTCGCCATGCATTGCGCATTTGCGAACCATCTTCCGGCGCTTGCGTCGTGCTGGCACGAACGCAGGCTTCCGCAGGATTTGGCACCAAAACACGAGCGCTTGCGCGTCCGCTGGCTGCCCCGGCTTCAAAGGGCCTGTCCCTCTGCCGGTCTCGATGGTGCGCGCATTCTCCGCCGCCGCCCGGTGGCTGTCAATCGTTTCATCCGAATGAAGCGATGGAATGCCGGACTTGCGCGTTTGCCGACCGCGCGCACGCCCTCCGCGCCATCGGCGCGGCGATAATCGGGGCATGAAGCGCCTCGTGCCCACCCTCGCGTTCTGTGCCGGCCTGCTGCTGGCGATGCCGGCATCGGCGCAGACTTGGGGCACGTGGAAAAACGACCGCTACCGGCCTGCACCGCGCGAAGCCACGTACCGCCTGCCGTTCGACGAACGCAGCCTGGTGCGCGTCGACCAAGGCCCTAACGGCATTTTCAGCCACCACGACGACGCCAACCGCGACGCCATCGACTTCGCTCTGCCCATCGGCACCCCGGTACTCGCCGCGCGCGACGGCACGGTGGCACAGTTGCGCGACGACATGCGCGACAACTACCCCACGCGCCCGGCCAACGATGCCGATGAGGCCGGCGATTTCGTGCGCATCCGCCACGCCGACGGCAGCGCGGCGACGTACGCGCACCTGCAGGCCGGCAGCGTGCGCGTGCACGCCGGCCAGTACGTGCAGGCAGGCGATTGCATCGCGCAATCCGGCAATACCGGCTTTTCCACCGCGCCGCATTTGCATTTCGTGGTGCAGGTCGCGCGTGACGACTGGCTGCAATCGATCCCGGTACGGATCGACAGCGTGCGGGGCGAGCTGAAGTTTCCCGGCGATGCGCGCTGAAACGGCCGCCTCGGCAAGCCGGTATAATTGCGGATTCCCACTTTCAGCAGCGCCCCGCGGGGCGCTGCGCGCCTGTCCGAAGCCCCCATGTCCGAAGTCGCAACAGTCGCAACCGAAGCTGCGCGCCGCCGCACCTTCGCCATCATTTCCCACCCCGATGCCGGCAAGACCACGCTGACCGAAAAGCTGCTGCTGTTCGGCGGCGCGATCCAGATGGCGGGCACCGTCAAGGGACGCAAGGCCGCGCGCCATGCGACCTCGGACTGGATGCGCCTGGAGCAGCAGCGCGGCATCTCGGTCACCTCGTCGGTCATGCAGTTCCCGTACGCGGACTGCATCGTCAACCTGCTCGACACCCCGGGTCACGAAGACTTTTCCGAAGCCACCTACCGCACGTTGTCCGCGGTGGACTCCGCGCTCATGGTGATCGACTGCGCCAAGGGCGTCGAAGAACGCACTATCAAGCTCATGGAGGTGTGCCGCCTGCGTGACACCCCCATCATCACCTTCATCAACAAACTCGATCGCGAAGGTCGTGCGCCCATTGAACTGCTGGATGAGATCGAACAGGTGCTGAAGATCCGTACCGCGCCGGTCACCTGGCCGATCGGCAGGGGACAGCGGCTCAAAGGCGTCTACCACATTCCCCAGGACCGGATG
>JAATFG010000009.1 GCA_015655355.1 Lysobacterales bacterium | reverse complement strand
TAATCTATCAAGCATGAGTGTGCAACAATTCGCCGAACTGTAGGTAGATGCTGCTCTGCGTTGCCTGCTTTTTCGCCGGCCCACCTCAAGTGACTGCCCATAAAAAAGCGCCCAATGGACGCTTTTTTTGGATGCTTCACTGATTGGTCGGGGCGGCCGGATTTGAACCGACGACCCTCTGCCCCCCAGGCAGATGCGCTACCAGGCTGCGCTACGCCCCGACGATCGGCAAGACGAGAAGTCTAACAGCTCACCGGGCCACGCCGGAAGCCATGCATACGAATATAAAGGTTCAACGCCGCAGCAGGCCGAGGACTTCTTCCAGCTCCATCCGCACCTGACGCACGATCTGGTGCGAGATGCTCGCCTCCATCCGGGCCTGCGGGCCTTCAAGGCGCGCGCGCGCGCCGGTGATGGTGAACCCTTCGTCGTACAGCAGCGAGCGAATCTGGCGGATCATCAGCACGTCATGGCGCTGGTAATAGCGGCGGTTGCCGCGACGCTTGACCGGATTGAGCGCGGGAAATTCCTGTTCCCAGTAACGAAGCACATGTGGCTTCACACCGCACAATTCGCCGACCTCACCGATGGTGAAGTAGCGCTTGGCCGGAATGGCTGGCAGTTCGGTGTTATTCCCTTGATCCAGCATAGCCCTCGACTCTTACCTTGAGTTTCTGTCCCGGTCGGAACGTCACCACGCGGCGCGCGGAGATCGGAATCTCCTCGCCGGTTTTCGGATTGCGCCCCGGTCGCTGGTTCTTCAGGCGAAGATCGAAATTGCCGAAACCCGACAGCTTCACCTGCTCCCCATTTTCCAGCGCCCCGCGGACCACCTCGAAGTAGGCGTCCACGAATTCCTTCGCCTCACGCTTGTTGAGGCCAACATCGAGGAAAAGCCGCTCGGCCATTTCCGCCTTGGTCAGCGCCATCTCATCCTCGCAGCTTTGCCTTGCATGTTTGCTCCAACGCAGCTATCGCTTCGCGCACGCAACGATCCGCGTCGTCGTCTGTAAGCGTGCGTGAAGCGTCCTGCAAAATCAAGCCCATAGCGAGGCTTTTTCGGCCTGGTTCGACGCCCCTTCCGCTGTAGCGATCAAACAGTCGCAGCTCGCCCAGGCGTTCGCCCAGACTGCCGCGAACGGTTTGTTCGATCTGTGACCAACTGATCTCTTCCGGCAAATCCATCGCGATATCGCGGCGCACGCTGGGAAAACGCAGCACCGGCTGTGCCTTGGGCAGGCGACGCGCGAGCAAGGGTTCCAGCGCCAGTTCGAGCACGTGTACATCGGCGCCGAGGTCCAGCGCCTTGGCCAGTTGCGGATGCAGGGCACCCACATAGCCCGCCGTTTCTCCATCGCGCGCCACGCGCGCGGAGCGGCCCGGATGAAGCCAGGCCGGCAGTCCATCGGCATGTACCGACCAACGCTGCGGCTCGCCACCCCACGCGATCAAGGCATCGAGATCGCCCTTGAGGTCATGGAAGTCCACCGGTCGCGACACCTCGCCCCACTGCTCGGCGCGCGCGCTGCCGCATGCGACGATGGCCAGGCTCGGCGTTTCCACGGGCGGATCGCCCGCTTGTTGAAGAGTCCGGCCATGGATCGCCGGTTCTTCGCGCAAGGATGCGCTTCGATGAAATACCCGCGCCACTTCGAACAGGCGCACACGCTCCTGCTGGCGCGCGCGGTTGTGCCGCAACGCTTCGA
The DNA here is from genome assembly GCA_015655355.1 of Lysobacterales bacterium. Taxonomy (GTDB): domain Bacteria; phylum Pseudomonadota; class Gammaproteobacteria; order Xanthomonadales; family Xanthomonadaceae; genus Pseudoxanthomonas_A. The sequence goes on along the minus strand of JAATFG010000009.1, from coordinate 826 downwards.
TCAAGCCCGGCAGCAGCGATGGCCGCATCACCGCCAGATCCGCCGACAAGGGATTGGCCAGCGAAACCAGGCGCTCGCTGAACCCCCAGCGAGCCAGCAGATCCGCGGCGACGAAGGACAGATTCACTGCTTCGTAGAAGCCACGTGCCGACAATTGCTCGCGCAATGCCAGTTCGCCAATGCGTGCTTCCGGTTCGATCGCCAGCGTCAGCGCGCCGGAAGGCGTATGCGTCGGGATCTTGTCGTAGCCGAAGATGCGGGCGACCTCCTCGATCAGATCTTCTTCGCGCTCGATGTCGAAACGGCTGCTCGGGGCGGTCACTTGCCAGCCGCCATCGACCTCCGCGACATGCATGCCGAGTGCGGTGAAGATGCGGGCGACCTCGGCATCGGCGACGGCGATGCCGAGCACCCGCTTCAACCGCTCGCGGCGCAACGTCACGACAGCGGGCTTGGGCAGGTCGGCGAGATTTTCGGCGATCAGCACCGGCCCCGCCTTGCCGCCGGCGATGGAAAGCAGCAATTCGGTGGCGCGCTCAAGCGCGCGGCGCGGAAGTGCGGGATCCACACCGCGCTCGAAACGATGCGAGGCATCCGTGTGCATGCCCAGCTTGCGCGCGCGCCCCATGATGGCCGCCGGCGCGAAGTGCGCGGACTCCAGGAAAATATTGCGGGTGGCATCGGTGACGCGTGAATCGAAACCGCCCATCACGCCGGCGACGGCCAATGCCTTCTGCTCGTCCGCGATCAGCAGGAATCCACTGTCGAGTTTCGCTTCGCTGCCGTCGAGCAGTTTCAACGCCTCCCCTGCGGTGGCGTGGCGCAC
>JAATFG010000029.1 GCA_015655355.1 Lysobacterales bacterium | reverse complement strand
GAATTTGCCGCGCGCAAAGGCGATGTCGTTGCGCTCGTAGAGCATCTCCACCAGCTTCGTCAGCACGGCTTCGCGGGTGATCGGCTGGCCCACGTGCAACTCGGCCAGCATGTTGAGGAAATCCTCCGGCGAGCCCAAGCCGTAGATGCACGAGACGCTCGCGATGACGACGACGTCGCGCCGGGAGAGCAGCGAACTGGTCGCCGAAAGCCGCAGGCGTTCGATCTCCTCGTTGATGGAGGAGTCTTTTTCGATAAACGTGTCCGTGCGCGGGATGTACGCCTCGGGCTGGTAGTAATCGAAGTAGCTGACGAAGTATTCGACCGCGTTGTGGGGGAAGAATTGTTTGAACTCGCTGTAGAGCTGCGCGGCCAGCGTCTTGTTGTGGGCGATCACCAGCGTGGGCCGGTCGATCTGCGTGATGACGTTGGAGACGGTGAATGTCTTGCCCGAGCCGGTGACGCCGAGCATGGTCTGCTTCGCGAGGCCGGCCTCGAAGCCGGCGACGAGTTTCTCGATCGCCTGCGGCTGGTCGCCGGCGGGCGCGTAGGGGGACACAAGCTCGAAACGTTCGGACATGGCGTGCGGCTGGAGAAACGACGGGCCAGTTTAGCGCGCAGCGCCAGTCGTTGCCGTCGCGTGCCTGCGGAAAATCCCTACAGCGCCGTGTTCCGTGTGCCGATGTTGCCGATTGCATCGCGGCGCGAAGCTGGCTCCATGGTCAACTCGCGGAGCGAATCATGGAAAGGAATCGATTGCGCAAGGCCGGCGGCTTCACCCTGATTGAAGCATTGGTGGTCATGAGCATCTTGTCGATACTGGCGTCTATCAGCCTGCCAAGCCTGGGCCGTGTCGTCGACAACCAACGCGCCAATGCCACGCTGAATCGGCTGCAAACCGCCCTTGCCAGCGCGCGCCTGCACGCCGTGACGCACGCAGTCACGGCAACGCTCTGCCCCAGCAACGGCAACGGCGGTTGCCGCGACGACAGCAACTGGAGCGCAGGCTGGCTGCTCTACGAAAGCTCCGACAATGCCAAGCAACCGGCGAACGCCGGCGCGATCATCATCTACGACAACGATGCACTGCGCGGCGACCTGCGCTTGATCAGCGGCAACGGGCGCAAGCAAATCCGTTTCTCGCCCGACGGGCGCAGCACCGGCAGCAACGCCAGTTTCACCTTGTGCAAAAACGACATGGCACTGGGGCAAGTGATCGTCAGCAACACCGGCCGCGCGCGCAGCGAATGGCCCGGCGATTCAAGCCCGTGCACAGGCTTTTAATTTTCCCTGCCCGAAACCCTTACCAGCAGTCCCCGGTCTCACCGCTGGAATTGTATTTCTTCCCGGTCTGGTCGATGGCCAGCGTGCCGCATTTGTCGTTGCTTTGGATGCCCGTGGGCACCGCCTGCAACTTGAACGTCGTGTCGGTCACGGCGCCGTCGAACGACAGGCTGTAATAAACGGCGCCACCGGCGTCGTGTGGCGACGTATCAAACGGCAGCGCGAACTTCGTGTAGGTATTGTTGATCGTGTAGGAACGCTCTGCCGACTGCGCCAGTTGCACCAGATCGGCCTTGGCCAACGCCCGCCGCGACTTGCGTACCTGCTCCTGATAGGAAGGGAAGGCTATCGCCGCCAGTACCGCGATCACGGCGACGACAATCATCAATTCGATCAGCGTGAAACCGCCACTCGATCCGCGCTTGCCGTTGGAATTGGACATCGGCTTCTCCTGTTTCATCGCAATTGCCGCCACGATTGGCGCCCGCACGGACGATAAACCACGAACGTATCCTTGCCGCCGACCGGGGTGATGGTGGTGACGCAACGTCCGGTGATGTCGGTTTTGCCTGCACCCGTACCCGCCGATTGGTGGTTTTGGGTCAGGAATACTTCGGCGGACTTGACCGGCGGGGTGACCTCGTTCGGAGCCGTGTTGCCGGTCAGACTCACCTTGCCGCAATTGGCCGTGCAAACGGTGTTGCCCGCGACATCGGTAATGCCGCCCAAGGCACCCGTGCCCGTCAGTACGTTCAACCCGTACAGAACGTTCTTGCCATCGCCACTGCAATCCTTGTCCCGCGCCGGCGTGTAGCTCGCGTAATAGACCACGCCGCTTTGCAGGGTCGGCGTGCCGATGAAGCGCTCGCCGGAGTCCGTCAGGTCGAGGTACCAGCCGCGCGTGGCCGCGTAGTTGACCGGATTCGCGGTTGTGCTTCCGGTCGTGTAGCCATCGGCTGCGGCTACTCCGGCAATGCCCTGGCCCACCAGGTCATCACGTCCGTCGGCAATCGCCGTGCCGTTGTCCCAGATGGCGTAAAGACTTTGCGTTTGGGTATTCGCCGGATCGGTTTCGGCGAAATAGCTGCCGGTGCCGAAGAACAACATCGCTCCCGAACCGCCAACGCCTGCCGTGACCTGGATACCGCCGGTGATCGGTTGCGCAATGATCGTGGTGGTACCGCCGGACGTGACGGTATAGGCGGCGGTGAACAACGGCGCGCCGCCGTACGCAACGTCCCAGTCCGATACATCGCCAGACAAGTCGAACTTCCAGACATGACCCTGCATGTCGCCGCCGTAGACGGTATCGGCAACGCGGTCGCTGCGCTTGAGCGACACCGCCGCGATGTTGACCAGGCCGTTCTTGTCCGCGTAGCTGCCGTCGGTGGGGTACAACTTCTTGATCAACGCACCGGTTTCGACATCGACCACGTACAGCACCGGCCTGCCGCTGACCGAATCGACGCCATTGCCGAACAGGGCAACGAACTTGATGGTGCCGGTGGCCGTCTGCACCGGCACCAGCACGGGCTGGCCAAGCACGTGGCCGAGGTCGTCGTCGTTCCTGCCCGACAGTTCCCACAACACCTTCGAGCCGGTCGAACTGAAAAGGGACGGATTCGTCACGTCCAGCGCAAACACCGAGCCTTGCGGCAAGGTCTTCGAATCATTCGGGACCACCGCGCCCCCGCCGCCGGTGCTGCCGATCAGCACGGTATGCCATGAAGCGTCGGCATAACTCGCATCGCCGACGGTCAGCAACCCGTCCACGTAATACTGGTGCGAATAGCTCGGATTGGCCAATTGCGCCATGTGCTGGCGCGACGAGGACGGTATGAAGGCGAACAATTCGCTGCCGTCGGCAACGTCGAAGGCATGCAGCATGCCGTCGTTCGCGCCGACATAGACCGCGCCGTTCCCGGTCTTGTTCGTCAGGTAGGTCGCGTACGCCGTGCCTGCATTCTTCATGCCCGTATCCGTGCTGCTGGCCCAGGTCGAGTAGCCGTAGTCGTCCTTCTTCGTCGACACGATTGGCGATGAATTGACGATGTCGCCCAGGATCGAGGTACGAGTGCGGAACTTCGCGTTGGTCGCGCCGCGCAGGTAGGCGACCAGATCCGCGGCAGTCGCGGCCGTTCCACTGGTCCACCACGTCGGCAGCGAGCCGCTGTCCAGGCCCAGCGCAGCGAGCTTGTCCGTCTCGTTGCCGCCGAGAATCGTGTCCGCGAACTGCGCCGCTGAAACTGCGGTATCGACGGTGCCATCGGCCTTCAATTTTGTCGGTGCCTCCACCGCGACGATGTTCCGACCGGTGGCGGATATCTTGCTGGACGCCTGCCAGATCGTGTCGCCGATGGTGCCGTCCGCGTTGACCTTGTTCGTGCTTACGTCACCCACCCAGTCGTCCACGTTCTTGCCCGTCGTCGCGTCGACATCGACATTGGAATTGAAACTCGCCGCAACCGAAAAGGTGCTGCTGGTGTCGGAAACACGCGAACCGGAACTGCTGCCGGATACCGAGGACTGACCGCCTGAGGCCGAGTCGAAGATCTTTTCCAAGTCGGCCTTCAGCCTGGCCGGATTGTGGGCCAGGAAGTAGCCGTCCGGGGTACCGTCGCCATCGGTGTCCCACTGATTCGTGTTGGTGATCGTGGTGACAGTACCTTTGGAATTTTCAAAACCGCCGTACTTGGCTGCATACCACAACGGATTCTGCAGCACGCCGGTGGCACCGGAGCCCGGCTTGAATCGATAGACCACCGGCTTGTCCCACGTGCTGGGTGGATTGGCCGTGGATGTCAGAATCGAGTTGTCCTGATTTCCCGGCCGCAGAAGATCGCGATAAGTGCCGTCGGCGTTGGAACCGGTGACGGTGAAACCGGACAACATCGCGTTGCCGGCATAGGCCGACAACGTCTCCAGGCGGACCATCACCTCGTCACTGGCCACTGCCGTACTGCCACATGCCGTGGACGACGACCTCCAGCAGATGTTCTGGCTGGCGTTGGCCCCGTAAGTACCGCTATTGGCAACATGGCAGGCCGAACCGACGCAGAAGCTGAGCATGGCCACCACGTCGTTGTCGTGGTCGTTGCCCCACAACGAATCTTCCCAGACCAGCTTGTAGCTGCCGGCCACCAGCTTGCCGCCCGAATACTGCAGATCGCGGCCATACACGTATTGTGGACTCAGCGATGCCGTGGTGGCGCCCACGCCGACGCTGCCGAGGAAGCAGGTGCGCCAACTGCCCGAAGCATTCGTCGCGCTGCCATTGTTGTTGGCTTGGCACAACGGCGACAAAGTGATGGCTCCATTGCCCGCTGGAATCGTGAAGGTGGGCAGGCTTTCGGCCATCTGCACCGCGTAGGTAGTGGCCGTGGTCTTGTGCGTGCTGGCGCTGGGCTTGTCCACCGGCACATGGGTGGCGCGCAGATCCTTGGTATGCGCATCGTAGGCAAGACCCGAGATCAGATAACTGCCTTCGGTGGAGGGCGAATCCGGGCAGAGGCCCAGCACGTTGCCCAAGCTGCCCGTCACCGTTTGCGACGTGCACAGATACTCGTAGGTCGTATTCCAATTGACAGGGGTGGTGGTGCTGACATTGCCGGCGAAGTATTTGCCGCTCAATCCTTCCGCCGTGCCCACCGCATTGGTCGCGCTGACGGCAGGGTCCATCCCCGGCACGGAAGGCACATTGTCGGAATCGAAGGACGGCAGGCCCGACGACAGCACCAGGATGTTGCAACTGGCGCAGTACGAATTGCCGCCCTTGCTCTCGTCGCGGTACGGATCCTTCCAGGCGACATTGGTCGGCAAGCCGGAAAGATCGCCGGATGCCGCGAAACCGGTGGTAGCGGATGTCTCGCCGGAAATGTAGCGCAAGGCCTCGGCATACATTTCCGCCAGGGGATTGCCCCAGCCTGTGCACGACCGGTTTCCGCTGGTCTGGTTGCGCATGTCCTGGTTGAGGATGCCGTAGGTATCGCAATCGTTCCAGACCGAGCCCGACCAGTTGGTCAGCTTGAAACTGTCCAGCGTGCGGATGATCCCCTCGGCGGAGGAACTGCCGGAAATGTTCTCGCAGAACTGGCCGGTCTTGGTGTTTACCTCGTCGATGCCGCCCGTGGTGGCGTTGCTGGCACAGGTGGAGCCGATGACGTTGCCGGCGAACAGGCCGATGTTCCGGCGCAGCACGCCGCCGGCGCGCGGCTCGGAATAGGAGCCGCTGACCATGCCGAAGCGCAACTTGCCGGCCTCGCCGTATTCCTGCAACAACCCCGTCGGCTTCCAATAATCATGGGTACCGTCGCTGTACTTGCTGCAGAAACCCTCGCGCGCCGATGCGTTGTCGCAAACGTCGACACGCACGGCGTAATCCTGGGCGACCTTACTGGGGGTATCGCTGCCATTGTTCGTCGCGCATTGCGTCGTGGACGTGGCTGCCCACTCCGACCAATTGCCTGCCGCCGCGCGCATCAGCGGATCGCCCGTCAGGCTGGTGCTGACGTTGCAGAAAGAATAGGTGCCGGAATACGGCGTAAAGCTGCCATTGTCGGCATACACCTTGACCCAGGCATGCAGGTCGCTCGGGATATGGGCGCGCTCCAGCACAGTTTGCTTGGTGGTATCCGTGCTGCGCTTGCCGCCGTAAAGCACGTAACGCAGGATGTCCAGACGACTCATCGTCACCCAGTTGAGAAAATTGCCGGACCACTTGCCGCCGCATTGATGGTTCGTTGCCGCTCCGGATGCCTTGAATGGAGTGCCGCCGGTGCCGCCGGAGTAGCACAGATCCGGGTCGAAATAACCGGCATACTCGAAAGCATTCTTGTAGGTGGTATCGATCTGGCCATCGCCATCCAGATCGGTGTAATCCGAATAGGCCTTGTTGAACAACTGCTCGTCGCGCGACTGCACCAGCATCATCAGCGGCGTCTTGGACTGGGTCAGGTACAACGGAGTCTGCGCGATGGCGTAGTCGCTGGTGTTGGCGAAAATGCCGGACACGTGCACCAGCAGCCCGGTCAACAGCCCGGTCAGCAGCAAGGTGCGCAGCGGCACCGACGCAGCGGCCCTGCCGAGAAGCCGTTTCGCAACTGCGGGAAAGCCGTTCTGGATGGAAGTCATGGCCAATAAACCGTCTGCAGGACTGCGGTGGAGGAAGCGTCGACCGCGCTGGCGTCGTCGACGTCGCTGGCCAGCGCGGTGACTTCATAAATGGCGCTGGTCGTGCTCTGTTCGGTGGTGCCGCCCAAGTTCATGGCGGAGCCGGAAGAGGCGGCGCACTGGTCGATGCGGCGGACGTAATGAGCGGTCTTGGCGCTGGCGTTATCCGCAAGCCAGTCCGAAACTCCCGAGGCGCAGCTGTTGCTGTCGACGGCATAGACGCCGCCGCCATCGGCCGTGGTCTGGATGATGCGCTCGATGCCGCGGGCATTGGCCTCCGCATTCTGGAAGGCCGAATTCACCCGCAGATAGTTCGCCGACATCCGCTCCTGCAAGCCGGAAACCTGCATGCCGGCGATGCCGATCAGCGCCAGCAGGATCAGGATGATCAGGGCGATGTAGAGCACCGCGCCGCGTTGCCGCCGCGCACCCATGCCGCCGTTGTGCCGATGCGTTGCCATCATTCAGTTCCCGAACAATCGGTTGCGCAGGGCTACCGTCGTTTGATAGACGGATCGGTAGCGGTTATCCGCCGGAGGCGTGAGCGTGACCCCCAGTGACATCAATGCATCGGCCGCTGCCGCGGTTTCGGCGTTGGCGCGCTGCGGACTGGACAGCAACAGGCCGATCTGCACCGAACCGACGCGGCGCCAAGCATCGCTGGCCACCCCGAGCGAGTATTCGACGTTCGACGCGGTGCCTTGCCGGGACATCACGCCACTGGGCGTCTGCGCCGGATCCAGCACCTGATCCTGACCATAAAGGAATTGCATGTTTTCCACGTCTTCCACCAATTCTTCCTTGTTCCAGCTCCCGGCATCGGCGTCCGGGCCTGCGACGAATCGGGCGCGATACAACGAAGGCCGGCCTTGCGCGTTGAGGCCAACGTAGAAGGCTTCGATTTCAGCGCGATAAAGCGTGGCCCCGACCGAATAGGGATTGGCGAACGATGCGGCCGTGTTGAGCTTGGCCTCGCCCATCGTGACCGACGTTTTCGCAACCACGCCCTTGGCCTGGAACACGCTTGCCGAATCGCAGGTGGTGATGCCGAACAGGCCGGGCGTGGCGATGCCGCCGATGAAGTCGTCCCACTCCGCATCCGTCGGGGCGATGGCGAAATTCGGTGCACCCGCGGTCACCGAAATGCCTTCGGGCGCCAGATAACGCAGCAGCAGGATGTCGCTGCCTGCAATGCGGTTGTCCAACGCGGCGACCAGATAATCGGGCAGCACCGGGCTGTAGTTGTTGTCGGTCGAGACCGCCAGCGTGGCGGGCAGCGTCAGCGTTTTGCCCGGATCGGTGCCGACGGCCTCGTATCCCTGGATCGAGATGTTGAAATCCAGTTGCGGATAGGTCGCCGTGTCCAGGGTGGATTCCAATGTGTTCTCGAGGTGCAGGGCCTGGTCGCTCTTGCAGCCGAAATGCCCGGCCATGCGCGCGTCGCGGCGCAGGAAATCCATCGCGAATCGCGCGTTTTCCTGCACCCGCGCCACGCCTTCGGACAGGCGATACGCCGCCTTCGACGCCGCGAAGATCTGCACCACGCCGAGCATCAGCAAGGTGCCGATCAGCATGGCGATCATCAGTTCGATCAGGGAGAAGCCGCGCATCCGCGGCAGCAGTATCCGCGGGCGGTTCATAGTGTCGTCTTCGCCGAGAAAGTGGTGTCGCCCGCGTCCGCGTTCCAACGTTCGTCGCCCCAGGACACGCTGACGGTGACGTCGTTGCCGCTGGCGACAACCTTGGCCGTGGCCGTGCCGCCCAAGGCCTTGCCCATGCGACAACTCCAGTCCTTGATGTAGTCCGCCGTCGATACGGTGGTGTTGAAGGCTGGCGCGCAATCGGCGGTCGTGGCCGCGTAACTGCCGGCATAGGACGCCCCGTTCACGCGGTTGCTCCTGATCTGGTCCAGCATTTCATAGGTCAGGTCGGTGGCCTGGGTGCGGTAGTTGGCGCTTTGGGTGAAGCGCACGCTCATCGTCTGCAACATGGCATAGCCCAGCAGGCCGATGCCCATGATCAGGATCGCGATCATCACCTCGATAAGGCTGAATCCCGCCTCGCGGCCCTTGCGCGGGAGCCTGCGTCGCCGCGGCACGTTCATGGGCAGGCCTCCTCTTGCGTCGTGACCTGTCCGGTCGGTCCAATCTGGAAATTGTTCTGCAACGGCTGCGAACCGCATTTGTCCGTGTACAGGTGGATCTGCTGCGCGGCGGCGGCGCGGCGGCGGCCACGGCCATCGAACGCGATGATCTTGTCGTCGGCGGCGTTCCCCAACAAGCCGGTCCTGGCTTGCGTGTATTTCAGCACCGTTTCACTGCCGTCGAATAATTGGTTGCCGTTGGTGTCCGCCCACACCAGCCAACCCTCCGCCCAAGTCGCCCCGTCGCAAGCCGTGCCTGCGGTGCTGGCGCAGACGCCGGCGCCGTGCGTGTTCTTGATCGCTTCGCTGCGAGCCAGCGACAGCGCGGCCAGCAGATCGTTGCTGGCGGTGGCGACGCGATTCGCGCGCAGCACGCCCTGGAAGTTCGGCAACGCAATCGCCGCCAATATCGCCAGCACGGCAACGGTCACCATCAATTCGAGCAGCGTGAACCCAGCGTCATTGGCGCGCGGCATGACTTGGCCTTGTGGATTTTCCCGACCGTAAAATTAGCACCGACCACGACCGAAGCAAGCCGGAAAAAGGACGGGCGGCCATTCTGGCCCGACGGACTGTCCATGCCTGGGCAGCCTTTGCGGAACGAACGTGATGCACATCACTCCGGGCGCGACAAGGGCAGCACGATCTCGCAACGGTAACGTCCGCCGTCCCAACCGCCCTCGAGGCGCGCCCCCGGGCCGAAGGCATAGGTCAATCGCCAGGCAATGCTGCGCTGGGCGTGGCCGGCGCCCGACTGCAGCGTCGCCACTTCCGGCTTTGTCGCCGGCGCCGGATTGTCGATGCGGATGTACAGCGCGTGTGCGTCGACGCGCAGTTCCAGTTCCACGCGCCCACCCTCGGGCAGGCGCGACACGCCATGCAGCACCGCATTCTCGACCAGCGGCTGCAGTACCAGGCGAGGCATCGGCAGCGACCACGGCAACGGCTCGCGCAAGCGCCAATCGATTTGCAGGCGATCGCCCATGCGCAGCGATTCGATCGAGAGATAGCGCCGCGCCAGTTCCACTTCCTGCTGCAGGGTCGAACCGCCCTCGCCCGCATCCAGCGCCGCACGGAACAGGTCGGACAGGTCCAGTACCGCCTGCTCCGCCACGACCGGATCGCGACGCACCAGACTGGCGATCAGGTTCATGCTGTTGAACAGGAAATGCGGGCGAATGCGCGCTTGCAGTGCATCGGCTTCGGCCCGCGCGTTGGCATTGACTTGTGCAATCCAGCGGTCGCCGACATAGAAATATCGCAAGGCCAGCGCGGTAATCAGTACGGCGACGGCGGCACTGTCCAGCGCGAAGCGCCATGGACCCATGCCGAGCGGAGGCCGGCCAGTGACCGCATATAGCGCGTAAACCGCACCGGCGGCGAACGCAGCCATCGCCCCCGTCGCCACCAGGGCCAACACGCTGCCTGCACGCACCGGCCATCGCGACAGCCATTGCCGCGAAACGCACAGCACGGCCGACACCGAGATCGCCAACCACAACGACAATGCACTGGTCGACACGAAATGCGCCCAAGTCGCGCCCTCGCCACCAGGCACGAGGGCGAGCACCACCGCGATCAATTCAGCCAGCCCGAGCATGACTCCAATGCGCGAGCTGTGGCAGAAATCCGGAAGCCATGGCTCTGAAGTATCCGATCGCCTCATGCACGCATCCCGAAATTCCGCGACCACGAAATACTAACTCGATTGCAACCCGCGCAAACTCACGTCACCACGCGATAGCACGGCTGGTATTCGCCAGCGATCTTCATCCGCCGCTGCTGCACGAAGGCGCGCAGCAGGGCGTCCAGCGCCTGCATCATGTCCGCGTCGCCGTGGATCTCGAACGGGCCGCGCTGTTCGATTTCGCGCATCGCGAATTCCTTGACGTTGCCGGCGACGATGCCGGAGAACGCGCGACGCAAATCCGCAGCCAACTCCGACGCGACGCGGCCATGGTGCAGGTCGAGTTGCGCCATCGCTTCATGGGTGGGCTTGAACGGCTGCTGGAATTCCAGCGGAATCTGCAGCGCCCAGTTGTAGAAGAACGAATCCTTGTGCGCCACGCGCCAGTCGCGCACTTTCTTGATCCCCGCCGTCATTTTCTTCGCCACTTCCACCGGCTCGCCGATGACGATTTCGTAGCGCGACGCGGCCTCCTCGCCAAGCGTGAGCTTGATGAAGGTGTCGATCTGCTCGAAGTACGCCGCCGAGACCGCGGGCCCGGTAAGCACCAGCGGGAACGGGATGTCCCTGTTCTCCTCGCGCAGCAGGATGCCGAGCAGGTACAGGATCTCTTCGGCGGTGCCGACGCCACCGGGAAACACGAGAATGCCGTGGCCGATGCGGACGAAGGCTTCGAGGCGCTTCTCGATGTCCGGCATGATGACCAGGTGGTTGACGATCGGGTTCGGCGATTCGGCGGCGATGATGCCCGGCTCGGTCAGGCCGATGTAGCGCGTCACCGGGCGACGCTGCTTGGCGTGCGCGATCGTCGCGCCCTTCATCGGGCCCTTCATCGCGCCGGGGCCGCAGCCGGTGCAGATGTCGAAGCCGCGCAGGCCGAGTTCGTAACCGACCTGCTTGGTGTACAGGTATTCGTCGCGCGAGATCGAATGCCCGCCCCAGCACACCACAAGATTCGGATCGGCCGGTTTGAGGATGCGCGCGTTGCGCAACAGGCCGAACACCGCGTTGGTGATGCCTTCGGAGGTGCCTAGGTCATCGCCACCATCGGGGCCGAGTTCGATCGCGGTGTAGGCCAGGTCGCGCACCACCGCGAACAGCAGTTCGGCCACGCCGCGGATGATCTCGCCTTCGACGAAGGCCATTGCCGGCGCATTCTTCAGGTCGATGCGCACGCCGCGATCCTGCTGCTGCACGTTGATGTCGAAATCCGGGTACAGCTCCTGCGCCGCGCGCGGATCGTCGCTGGCGCTGCCGCTGGTCAACACCGCCAGCGCGCAGCGGCGCAGCAATTCGTGCAGGCCGCCGGCGGAGGCATCGCGCAGGCGCGCCACTTCCGCACGCGACAAAACATCCAACCCGCCATGCGGGAAAATCCGCGCGTCCTGCACCGGCAGCGCGCGTGTTGCAACATCGGTCATTCGGCTTTCCTTGGTCGTCTCTCGTTCGTTCGCGCTGCACTTTAGCCCTGCGCCGGGCAAAAGGAAAATGGCCCGGATTGCTCCGGGCCGTTCGGGTGTTGCAGGCAGCGCGACGGATCAGAACTCGTAGCGCACGGTCAACATCGCCGACCAGCGCGACACGACGCGATAGGTGGAGCCATCGTACAGCGTGGTCTTCTGCCAGGTCGGCGAAGTCGGCGTGCCCAGGTTGTAGTCGTACTGGCCATCGGTGATGCCGGAAACCGCCGCCAGCGAGCGGAAGGTGGTGCCAACGCTCTCGCTGGTGCCCCAATCCTTGTTGAGCATGTTCAGGAAATTGTAGATGTCCAGACGCACCACGGCCTTGTTGTCGTGGAAGAAGCCCGGGATTTCCTGCTGCAGGCCCACGTCGAGGTCGTTGACCCACGGCAGGTGCGTGGCGTTGCGGCCGGCGATCTGGCCGCGATGGGTGGACAGGTACGGATCGTTGTCGATGAACTTGTTGAACGCGTCGATCTGCGCCTGGGTGGCGTTGCCGTAGTTGACCTTTGCATCGTTCAGGGTCGGGATGTAGGCCAGATCGTAACCGGAGTAGTTGTCGCCATTCACGTCGCCGGCGAACACCCAGCTGTACGGCAGGCCGGTGTGGCCGTTGTAGAACAACGACACCGTGGTCTTGTAATCACCGAAGAAGGCATGGTCCCAGTTGACCGAGGCCTTCACCGACAGCGGCACGACGTAATCCGTCGGCGAGGCGATGACTTCGTTCGGATTGGTGCGCGCCACGTACTGGTAATCGGACGCGACCTGCGAGCTGTTGCCCGGATTGACTTCGTTGGCGTGGGTCAGGGTGACCGCCAGGTTGCCCGAAAGCCCCCACGAGTTCACCGGCTTGATCAACGACAGGGTCAACGCATCCGAACCGCCCTTGTCGGTATTGGTCACGTACGTGGAGTTGTAGGCGAACGCCGGATTGATGCCGTTGTTCTTCGCCCCGTTGAAGGTGTTGCCCGCCCAATACGACAGGCGGCCATCCGGCAAGGTGCCGCTCGGCGTGCCGACGTTCGGCAGCAGGAACAGCACGGCGTCCTTGTTCTTCAGGTGCTGGTATTCGACCGAACCGATCATGTCCCACCACGGCAGCGCGGAGTCGAACGCCAGGCTGGCCTTCCACACGGTCGGCAACTTGAAGTCCGGATCGATGGTGTCGATCTCGGGCGTGCCGCCCTTGGCGTTGGCAGCCGCCTGCGCCGCCGCGGCCGCCTGCGCCGGATTCGTGTCGAACGCCGGGTTCGGACCGCACGGGCTGGTCTGGTCGCGGACCCAGGTGCAGGTGACGGTCGCGCCACCGTTGTTGAGATACGGAGCGGTCAGCCACACGTAGGGTGGCACCGACTGGAACAGGCCGAAACCGCCACGCATCTGCATCAACTGCTCGCTGTCGAACTGGTAGTTGAACGACACGCGCGGCTCGACCACCTTGTTGCTGGAGCCGATCTTGTAGTTGTTCGGGTAGCCGAACGCCTGTTCCCACGCGGTGTTTTCGGTCGCGGCGTGGTCGGCCTTCGGCAGATCCATGCGCACGCCGTATTGCAGCGAAAGATTGTCGGTGGCCTGCCAGGTGTCCTGGATGAACGGGCTGATCTGGGTGTACTTCCATTGACCGGAGGCATCGGCTTCGGTCTTGCCCGGCGCCAGCGTGGTCAACTGGTAGGACAGGTAATCGCCATTGGCGAACGCCTCGGGGCTGTCGAACAGGTAGGTGCCGTGCCAGTTGGCTCCGAACAGGTCGAACATCTCGTTGCTGAGATAATCGAAACCTCCCTTGATGACGTGGCTGCCCGCGGTATAGGTGGCCGCCAGCGTGCCGGTCAGGCGCTTGGAACCGATCGCGTTCTCGTGGCGATAACGGTCTTCGCCGAGGTAGATGCCGCCGTTGCCATTGAAGCTGCCCGTGCCCGGATTGCACGAACCCGCCGGCGTGCCGCTGTAATCGTCGTGCGCCGGCACGCAGACCTTGACGTGCGGCTGGTCGACGGCATTGCCCTGCAGTTCGTCGAACTTCTGGTAGCCGACCTTGAACTCGGTGCTGAAGTTGTCGGTCCAGTCATCGAACAATTGCAGCGCGTAGTTGTTGGTCACGTTGCTGACGTTGTACCAGTGGCTGGACAACACGACGCTGCTGGAATTGGTGTCGTACGGCGTGGGCTGGGTTTCTTCGGTGCGCTGGTAGGTGAAGCTGGCGCGATGGCCGTCGGCGATGTTCCAGTCGATCTTGCCCAGGTAGCGCTTGTCCTCCAGCGTGGCGCTGCCGCCGCCGTAAGTGCCGGGCGCAAGCCCCAGCGCGGAGGCATCGTCGATCACGTCCTGCACGTCGCCGGGACTGAAATTGCCGTTGCTCACGCCATCGGACGCGGCGCTGCCGCCCAGTCCCTTGACCTTCTGGTCTTCGTACGAAGCGAAGAAGAACAGCTTGTCCTTGACGATCGGACCGCCGACGGTGATGCCGTAGGTGTCGTTCTTGTCGAAGCTCGGGTATTGCTTGCCGTCCACCTTGCCGACCATGCCGTCGGCATTGGAGAAGGCGTAGTAGACCGAGCCGTGGAATTCGTTGGTGCCGGACTTGGTGACGGCGTTGATGTTGGCGCCGACGGTATCCGACGCGGTGTCGAAATCGGTGGTGGAAATGTTGTACGCGGCGATGGTGTCCACCGAAATCGGCGAACCGGCGTAGGCCAGGCCATTCGCGTTCAGGCCGAACGGGTCGGTCTGCGACAGGCCATCGACGCTGATGTTGTTGTAGCGGTTGTTCAGGCCGGCCACCGAGATCGAGCCCTTGCCCTGGTCGACGACCTGGATGCGCGGGTCGAGGCGGGCGATGTCGTCCAGCGAACGGTTGCCGGATGGCGCGGTTTCCAGCGCGCGGCCACTGATGTTGGTGCTCAGGCCCTTGTTGTCCGGATTGAAGGTATTGAGCACGGTGCGGTTGCCGGTGACCGAGACGGTGCCCAGGTCGGTGGCTTCCGCACCGAGGCGTTCGTTGACCGCCGCGGAGGTGTTCAGCTCGAGATAGACGCCTTCGGTGGCCTGGGTCATGTCGCCCTTGCTCACCTTGACCGTGTACGGGCCACCGACCTGCAGGCCGCTGACCGAGTAGTAACCACTGGCGCCGGTGGTGGCGTGGCTGACGGCACCGGTCGCCGTGTTGGTGATGGTGACATCGGCAGCGGCGACGGGTGCGCCGCCCGTATCGGTCACTTGGCCGGCGATACCGGACGAGAGGCTCTGCGCGAATACCGGCGCGGCGGCCAGCGCGGCCACCAGGCCGAGGGAAAGTTTGGACAGGCGGAACGGGGTTTGTTTCATGGGCGTGGCCTCGGATTGCGGGTTGGCGAAAGGAGCAAACTTGCAAAGCGTGCGCGGCGCTGACGCGTCGACGCGGGAGACAGAACGCAAACCGCCACAGGACAAACCTCGGAGCATCCCTGCGTGGTTAACGGGAGGTTAACACGCTAGCCAGAAAGTGTGACGCAGGCATGTCAATTTCATGTTCGAGCCCCTGTTTGCCCGGCCGCTGCCGAAAAAAAACGGCCCGGATTGCTCCGGGCCGTTTGGGTGTTGCCGTGTTGCCTGAGACGCCGATCAGAAGAACGACGCGCTGAGGGTGACCATGACGGTACGCGGCGCCAGCAGGCTGTAATACGGATCCGTGTAGTACAAAGCCTTGCCCGTATCCGGGTCGGTCAGGCCACTGGTGTGCGATGCCAGGAAGCTGATGTTCTGCGCATACGTCAGCGCCTGCTTGTCGGTCACGTTGTATACGTTGACCTTGATCTGCGGCTTCTTGAACCACGAGGCAAAATCGTGCAGATGGACGCCTGCGTTGAAGTTGAACGTGGTGTAGCCCGGCAATTGCTGGGTGTTCATCCAGTCCGCATAGAAGCTGCTGCGGTAATTGCCGCTCAGGCTCGCCCAGAATGGGCCGTGGTGCAGGTTCAGGCCGACGTGCGCGGTGTTCTTCGGCACGTTGGTGAAATCCTTGCCCTTGGTCGGGTAGAGGCCGTCGCCGATGGTCGCAGTGTCGTCGGCGAAAGTCGATTCGGTGTACGAGTACGACGCATACATGTTCAACCATTCCGGGACGAGCTTGTAGCTGGCCTCGGCGTTCACGCCGCGCTGGTGCAGTTCCTTCACGGAGACGAACACCGTCTGGCTGCTGCCCTGGTCGTAACCGCTGACCTGCTTGTTCTTCAGGTTCGCGGCATAGGCATCGATGCTGGCCGACACGCGACCGGCGTAATAGCGCCAGCCCAGGTCCAGCACGTCGGCGCTTTCCGGCTTGTTGTTGCCGATGGCCGCCAACTGCTCGTTGGTAATGCCGCTGTAGGCCAGCTCATCCGGGTTCTGTTCGTAGAACTCGATCACCGCGTTGCTCTGGGTGATGACGCCATTGACCGGCGCGCGGAAGGTCTTGCCGTAGCCCAGGTAGAACTGGTTGGCGTCGTCGAGCTGGAACTTGGCGCCCGCCGATGGGGTGAACTTCTTCCAGCTATCGCTGGAATAGCCACCGTACTGCTGCGTGTAGTCGGGACCACCATCCGCACCGTAATGCTGATAGCCAAAGCCCTTGCGCTCGACGTCGGTGTACGCGCCGGCCACCGTCACCGTCCACTGGTCGTTCGGGGTCCAGTTGTTGCTGATGAACGCACGCTTCAGCGTGGTTTCGGTGTAGTCGTAGAAGTTGTATTGCGGCTGGTCGGAATTGGAATAGGTGAGCAGGTTGTCGCTGTTCTTGACCCAGATGTCAGCCGGATTGCCGTCGGCATCCACGCGGGTATAGACATTGCGCTGTTCCTGGCGCGGCGCGTCGTACCAGATGCCGTAGGTCAGCGTGTCGTTCTGGCCGAAGTCCTGCGCCAACTTGGCGATCACGCCCGGGCGCCACGTATCGGAGCCGCTGTAGCCGTAAACCAGTTGCGAGCCGCTGATCTGGCCATCGCCGTTGACGTCGTAATTGACGTAGCCATAGCGACCGATGTTGCTGGCCGCGGTGCTTTCGGTCACGGTCTGGCCGCTGCCGGCGCCACCGGTGCCGAACTGGAAGTACGGCACCACCGACAAGTGCAACGAATCACTGAGCTGGAATTCACCGTCCAGGCTCAACATGTAGTTGCGGAACGGATTGGTGTGCGTGCGCCAGTAGTTCTTGTCGGTCGTCGGATTGCCGGTCAGCGCGGTGTTGTAGTTGAAGTCGTAGCCCGTCTGCTCGTATTGCGCCAAGGTCGGGCCGTAATAGCCGCCATAGCGGATTTCGCGGTTGTATTGCAACGAGGCCGAGATCGAGTTCTCGTCGTCGATCGTCCACACCGACTTGCCGTCGATCTTGTCGACCTTGCCGCTGCCTTCGCCGCGCCACAAATCGGTGGAGTTGTGCGAATACGAAATCCACGAACGCACCGCGCCGGTGTCGCCGGTCTGCACGCGGACGAATTCGCGGCGGTAATCATTGCTGCCGCCGGACAGGCTCGCATCGACGCCGAAATCGTGCGACGGGTCGATGGTCGACCACGCGATGGTGCCGCCGGCCGCGCCGGCCACCGCCTGATCGACATCCGGGTAGCCTTGCAGCACGGTGATGTCGTTCATGTTCTCGGTGTCGCCGTATTCGGTCGCATAGACGCGGTAATTGCCGCTGTCGTTTACCGGTGCGCCGTTGACGGTGACGCCGATCTGGTCATTGGTGAAACCACGGATCTGGTAGTTGCCGTCGAACAGGCCGGTCGGATCGTCAGTGGTCGAAACCACGCCCGGAATCGTGTCGATCATCTGCGTGTAGTTCGCACCCGGCGTGGACTGCTCGATCGCCTCGCGTGTGATCGTGGACACCGCCTTCGGCGCGACCTGCACCGACATCAGGCCGCCGCCGAGCGACAGGTCCTGACCACGCACCTGGATCGCGTCAAGCTGCTGCACGGCGCGCTGCGAAGCATTGGCGTTGGTGGTGTTCGAAGTGCTGGCCGCATTGGCGCGCTGCGCGGTCGTGGTGGTAGCGTCTTGGTCCTGCTGCTGGGCGAGCGCCGGCATGGCGGCGAGCGCGGCCATCAGGCCAAGGGAAAGTTTCGAAATCCGGAGCTGGGCGTGGTTCATGGACAAAAAAGCCTCAATGCGGTTTGGGCGATGACGGACTACGTAGGGATAGCGCCGGCGCGTGGCCGGCCCAAAACGGGAGACGCAAGACACCTGCGGGCGCCTTCCCACGCCATCACAGGGTTAACATCAGGTTAACACGCTAAGGCCGAAATGTGACGCAGACATGTCAGTCCGACATATCGGCTTCACTTTTCCCGAACTTCCCCGCAAAACCGGTCGGAGCCGGTGAAATCCCGGTCACCGTCCGTTCAGATGTTCGGCGCGGCCAGCTTGAGATAGGTGCCGATGCCGTCGAGGAACATCTGCACCGAAATGGCCACCAGCAGCATGCCCATCAACCGCTCGACCGCGGTCAGCACGCGCTCGCCGAGGAACTTGTACAACACGGTCGCCGCCATCAGGATCACTGCGGCGGCGGCCCAGGCGATCAGCAGGGCGAGGCTCCAGTCGCCCAGGCGCTGCGGTTCGCTGGAGCCCATCAGCATCACCGCGGCCATGCCGGACGGGCCCGCCACCAGCGGAATGGCCAAGGGCACGATGAACGGCTCGCCGCCGGGCATTTCGCCGACCACGCCGTCCGGATGCGGGAACACCATGCGCAGGCCGATCAGGAACAGGACGATGCCGCCGGCGATCTGCACCGATTCCTGGCGCAGGTGGATCGCATTGAGGAAATGCTGGCCGCCCAGCAGGAAGATCATCAGCACCACCAGGGCGATGACCAACTCGCGGGCGACGACGATGCGCTGGCGCCGGCGCGGCAGCGGCTTGAGGATGCTCAGGAAGATCGGGATGTTGCCGAGCGGATCAAGGATCAGGAACAGCAACAGGGCGGCGGACAGGATCGTCATGGGGTGAGCAACCGTACGCAGGCGGCGGCATAGTCTGCCGGATCGCGCAATTGCGCGTCGTTGTCCTCGGCCCAGGCGCGGCCGCGCAGCGCGGTGCGCATCGGCCCGGGCTGCAGCGCGGCCACGCGTACCCTGCCGTTCAATTCGGCGCGCAGTTGCGCGACCGCGGCCAGCAAGGCCGGCTGCATCGCGCCATAGGCGCCCCAGTACGCCTGCGAGGTCAGCGCGACGTCGTTGACGGCGAACGCGATGGCCGCGTCGCCACCGCGCTTCAGCAGCGGCAGGCAGGCCCGGGTCAACAGCAGCGGCGCGGTGAAGTTGACGTGCACCGCGCGCGCGAATGCCGCCGGCTCGGTCAGTTCCAGAGGGGTCAGCCCGGCGAAATCCGCCGCGCAATGCACCAGGCCATCGAGCCGGCCGAGGTTCGCTTCGATGCGCTGCGCCAGCTCGGCGTAGTCCTGCGGCGTGGCGCCGTGCAGGTCGAGCGGATAAATCGCCGGCAACGGCTCGCATCCTGCTTCGACGCAGGCGTCGTAGACCTTTTCCAGCTTCTTCACCTTGCGCCCGAGCAGCACCGGCGTCGCGCCGGCGCGTGCGCAGGCGATGGCCGTCGCCGCACCCAGGCCGCCCGTCGCGCCGGTGATCAGGACGACGCGGTCACGCAGGGATTCGGGCTTCATTGCAACAGCGCTTCGGCAACCATGCGCTGCAGTTCGCCGGATTCGAGCAGTTCGCCGATGATGTCGGCACCCCCGATCAGTTCGCCGTGGATGAACATCTGCGGAAACGTCGGCCAGTTGGAATAGCGCGGCAGGTTGGCGCGGATTTCCGGCTCCTCCAGCACGTTGACCGTGTGCAGGTCGCGCGCGCCGGCCCGGCGCAGGGCCTGCACCGCCGCGTGCGAATAGCCGCACATCGGGTACTGCGGCGTGCCCTTCATGAAAAGCACGACGGGCTGGGTTTCGACGATGGCCTGGATGCGTTCCATCACCTGCATGAGGTTTCACTCCATGGCTCGGCTAGACTGCGCCCATTGTAATCGCTGCGCCCGAGGCGCAGGCATTCGCCTTTTCGCCCATTGCTTCGATGCCGTCCCGACATGTCCCTCGAATTTCCCGCATTGCCCTACGATCGCAGCGCGCTGGCGCCGCACATTTCCGCCGAAACCGTGGACTTCCACCACGGCAAGCACACCCGGCATTATTTCGACGAAACCCATCGCCTGGTCGCCAGCACGCCGCTGGCGAACGCGCCGCTGGAAGAGATCGTGCGCAAGGCGCAGGGCAGGCTGTTCGAGAACGCGGCGCAGGCGTGGAATCACCGCTTCTACTGGAACGGCCTGAAGCCGGCCGGGCGCGGCGCCGGCAAGCCCGACGGCAGGCTGCTGGAACTGATCGAGCGCCAGTTCGGCGATTTCGGCAAGTTCAAGGACGAATTCTCCAGGCTGGCGACCGGCCTGTTCGGCAGCGGCTGGACCTGGCTGGTGCAGCGCCCGTCCGGGCAACTGGCGCTGGTCGCGACCACGCATGCGAACACGCCGCTGACCGGCCACGACACGCCGCTGCTGGTGCTCGACACCTGGGAACACGCCTATTACATCGACCAGCGCAATGCACGGGCGAAATACGTCGAAGCGTTCTGGAACATCGTCAACTGGGATTTCGTCGCGTCGAATCTCGCCTGACGCTTTTGACGTTCCCCTCCCCCACGAGATGAGAGGGGAAAAGCAATCACCTCGTCACGACAGGCGTTCGATCACCGGCGCGACTTGCGCCTCGCGGCCCAGCGCAGCGCCGACCCGCTGCAACGCTTCGGCCAGTTCCGCCTCGGAATCCGCACGCAACGTCGCGTGCCCGACCTTGCGCCCGGCGCGCGGCGGTTTGCCGTAGTCGTGCCAGTGGCCGGCAGCCTCTTCGAGCACCGCATTGCGTGCGGGCAATTCGCCGATCCAGTTCAACATGCACGCGCTGCCGCGCATGTGCGTGCTGCCCAGCGGCAGGCCCAGCACCGCGCGCAAATGGTTCTCGAACTGCGAGGTCTCCGCGCCTTCGATCGTCCAGTGCCCGGAGTTGTGCACGCGCGGCGCCATTTCGTTGGCCAGCAGCGCGCCGTCCCTGACGAACATCTCCAGCGCGAACACGCCGACGTAATCCAGCGCGTCGGCCAGGCGTTGCGCATAGGCCTGCGCGGTCATCGCCAGTCCGACATCCTCGCGCGAGGGCGCGAGCGAGGCGGACAGCACCCCGTCGACGTGCCAGTTCTCGGTCAGCGGCCAGGCGCGGAATTCGCCATCGCGGCCACGCACCGCGACCACCGATACCTCGCGCTGGAACGGAATGAAGGCCTCGACGATCAGGCCGACCTTGTCCGCCTGCGCGCCCAGCGCTTGCCACGCGGTGTCGACATCGGCTTGCGTCTTGATCCGGAACTGGCCCTTGCCGTCGTAGCCGAGCCGGCGCGTCTTCATGATGCACGGCAGGCCGATTTTCGCGACCGCCGCGTCGAGCTCCTCGCGCGAATTCACCACGGCAAATTCGCCGACCGGGATTTCCAGTGCGCGGAACAGGCTCTTTTCGGCGAAGCGGTCCTGGGCGATGGCGAGCGCGCGCGGATTCGGATACACCGGCACTTTCCCCGCCAGCCATTCGGCGCTCTGCGCCGGCACGTTCTCGAAATCGAAGGTCGCCACGTCGATCTTGCCGGCGAATTCGGCCAGTGCGTTTTCGTCGGTGTAATCGCCGACCAGCAGCGGCGCGCACTGCCCGGCGCAGGCGTCGCCGACCGTGTCCATCACCAGGAAACGCAATCCGAGCGGCGCGCCGGCCAGAGCCAGCATGCGCGCCAGCTGCCCGCCGCCGAGGATGCCCACCGTCGTTGAAGGGAACGGCGTCGTGGTCATTGCCGCACCGGAATGCGCGGGTCGTCGTGGGCGAGCACGTCGTCGGTCTGTTGCTTGCGGAACGCGGCGAGCGCCTCGCCGATCTGCGGGAACTCGTGTGCCAGCATCGCCGCGGCGAACAGCGCTGCATTGCTCGCGCCGGCGTTGCCGATGGCGAAGGTCGCAACCGGGATGCCGGCCGGCATCTGCACGATCGAATACAGCGAATCGACGCCGCTCAGGGCTTTCGATTGCACCGGCACGCCGAGCACCGGCAGCGCGGTCTTCGCCGCGAGCATGCCCGGCAGGTGCGCCGCGCCACCGGCACCGGCGATGATTGCGCGCAGACCATTGGACGCCGCGCTTTCGGCATAGGCGAACAGCACGTCCGGCGTGCGATGCGCGGAAACCACCTTGACTTCGTAAGGCACGCCGAGCGCATCGAGCTTGTCGGCGGCGTTCTTCATCGTGTCCCAGTCGCTGCGGGACCCCATCACGATCCCCACGAGGGGCGAACTTGCGGTGGCGGTCATGGCCGTCCTCGGGCGTCAAAGGCGCATTTTAGCGGAAACCATGCCGCGCAGAACCGAGGCCGCCCGGGCCAAGAACGCACCGCAACGCGCCCGGAGGGAGAACCGCCTCTGGTACCCTTTCAGCCCTCATCGAAACACCACTGCCCCCATGGACCGCAAACTGCTCGATATCCTGTGCTGCCCGGCCACGCGCCAACCCTTGCTGCTGCTCGAACCCGCCGGCCTCGAGGCGCTCAACCGCGCCATTGCCGACGGCAGCGTGAAGCGTGCCGATGGCGACGCCCAGGTGGGGCCGCTGCGCGAGGCGCTCATCACCCGCGATCGCAAGACCGCGTACCGCGTCGACGACGGCATTCCGGTGCTGCTGGTCGAGGAAGGCATCGGTACCGCCGGCGTGTCCGGCTTTCCCGCGTGAATGATTCCCGCCTGATGGCCACCGAACTGCCGCACGCCGACGGCGTCGAGCCGCCGCCGCTGTCGGTGGTGAAGGCCAACGTGCACGCCGCGCTGGCCGAGGACGTCGGCACTGGCGACGTCACCGCCGCGCTGCTGGCGGACGTCGCCGACATCGCCTACCTGCTGTGCAAGCAGGACTGCGTCGTCGCCGGGCGGCCGTGGTTCGACGCCACCCATCGCGCGCTCGATGCCGACGTGCACATCGATTGGCGCGTTCTCGAAGGCCAGCGCGTGCAGGCCGGCACGGTGCTGGCGACGCTCGAAGGCCGCGCGCGCGACCTCGTCAGCGCCGAACGCACGGCACTGAATTTCCTGCAGACGCTTTCGGCGACGGCGACGCAAACCGCCGCGTTCGTCGATGCGGTACGCGGCACCAAGGCGCTGATCCTCGACACGCGCAAGACCCTGCCCGGCCTGCGCCTCGCGCAGAAATACGCGGTGCGCTGCGGTGGCGGCCACAACCATCGCATCGGCCTGTTCGATGCGGTGATGCTGAAGGAAAACCACGTCCGCGCCGAAGGCTCGATCACCGCCGCGATCCGCGCCGCGCGCGCGGCGCAGCCGAATCTGCCGCTGATCGTCGAAGTGGAGAATCTCGCCGAACTCGCCGAAGCCCTGCACGAAGGCTGCACGCGCATCGTGCTCGACGATTTCGACGCGGCCACGCGGCGCGAGGCGGTGAAGACCACGAACGGGAAAATCCCGCTGGAAATCTCCGGCGGCGTCACCCTGGAAACGGTGCGCGCCATCGCCGAGGACGGCGTCGATTGCATTTCCATCGGCGGCATCACCAAGCACGTGCAGGCGATCGACCTGTCGATGAAGCTCGGTCCGATTCCCGCGAAGTACGCTTGACCGTCGCCGATCCGGGAGCGCCACGATGACGCCCATCCTCGTCCTGATTTTCGCCGCGCTGGCCTATGCGTACTGGAGCGCGGGACGCGCCGCCGCCGAACGCGCGGCGCGCATGGGCCGCAACGCCTGCGAAGCGGCGGGCGCGATCTGGCTCGACGAAAGCGCGCACCAGACCGGCATCAAGCTGCGCCGCGGCGAGGACGGCAAGCTCGGTTTCGAGCGCACGTTCCGCTTCGAGTATTCGCACTACGGCACCGACCGCAACGTCGGCAGGCTGGTGCTGCTCGGCGAAAAACTCGTTTCGTTCGTCGGCCCGGTCAACTCGAACGTGGTGCCGTTCGAGAAATTGCACTGATGCTGCTGCATTGGTCTTGGCCAACGCGCAATCCGCTCATTTGACGACCCGCAGGAACGGCGGGCGCTTGGCGCCACTCGGCGGCGGCGGCGTGTCGTCGTCCGGCGGCGTGGTGTCGGGTGCGGACGATTCGGTGACGTTGTCGACATCGGCGGTCGGATGCGCATCGTCCGGCAAGGCCATGCCCTGCCCGGTTTCGCGCGAATAGATCGCCAGCACCGCCGCGATCGGCACCCGCACCGGATAGCTGACGCCGCCGAAGCGCGCGCTGAAGGCGACCTCGTCGTTGTCGATGACCAGGTGCGCGACCGCGCGTTGGGCGATGTTGAGCACGATCTTGCCTTCCTTGACCGCGCTGGCCGGCACTTGCACGCCCGGCTGGGAGGCGTCGACCAGGATGTGCGGGGTCATGTCGTTGTCGGCGATCCATTCGGCCAGCGCCCGCAGCAGGTACGGGCGGTGGCTGGTCATGCGGGGCGTATCGTTGCTCATGGACCAAGTTTAACCGCGCCACGACCCAACCGACGAATCGCGATGGCAGCCGCATCGCAACGCGCGCGGTCGATGGAACGCCGATCACGCGCGCGCAGGCGGGTACCGGCGGTGCGACCGCGAACCCGGATCGACCGGCGCTTTACAACGGGACGTCGCGCAGCTTCTTCTCGCCGTCGGTGAGGCTGCGCACGAACCCCGGATTGCGGAAGATGCGGTTGCCGTAGTCCTCGATCGCCTTGCCGTCCTTCGGCAGGCCGACGCCAAGCGCATCGAGGCGCCAGATGATCGGCGCGATCGCGCAGTCGGCCAGCGACATTTCCGGGTTGAGGAAGAACTTGTAGGCCTTGAACAGCGGCACGCTGGCGGTGAGCAGCTCCTTCAGGCGCTTGCGCCCGGCCTCGACCTGGGCCTTGTTGCCGAGCTGGATCGCCTGCACCTGCGGCACCCAGTCGTGCTCGATGCGCAGCATCGCCAAGCGCAGGCGCGCGCGCGCCAGCGGTTCGACCGGCATCAGCGGCGGGTGCGGGTAGCGCTCGTCGAGGTATTCGCTGACCACGCTGGCCGCGTACAGCACCAGATCGCGCTCGACCAGGGTCGGCACCGAGTGGTAAGGATTGAGGTCAATCAGGTCTTCCGGCGGGTTCTGCGGGTCGACTTCGACCAGATCATAGGTCACGCCCTTGGCCGACAGGACCAGGCGCACACGATGGCACAGCACGTCATCGGCAGCGGAAAACAGGGTCAGGGTATTGCGCATACGTGGACTCGCAGCCATTCAAGGCCCTCCGACGACCGGAATCCGCCGGCCGCATCGGCGCCGCCGGCCCCGTGCCGTCGGTCGCCACGGATCCCGTCCGGCACCGCCGCAGGCGGGCCGGGCGCCCGCTTGCGTTGCGGGCCATGCGCGGGATACGCGGGTGGAACCGCCCACCGACACCCGCAACCGGCGCGTCAGTGCACGTCCTTCCAATACTCCTGTTTAAGAAGGTAGGCGAGGAAGGTCAAGACGGCAAGAAAAAGAATCACCCAGACGCCCATGCTGGTGCGCTTCAGCGCCGCCGGCTCGCCGGCGTATTCGAGGAAATTGGTGATGTCCCGCACATTCTGGTCGAATTCGACCGGTTTCAGCTTGCCCGGGGCGGCCAGGGTCAGGCCGGTGACGGGCTTGTCGCCGGTGACCGGGTCCGGCGCGCCGTACTCGGCGTGCTGCACGCCCTGCAGCTCCCACAGCGGGTTGGGCATCGAGGCGTTCGGGAACAGCTTGTTGTTCCAGCCCACCGGGCGGGTTTCGTCGGCATAGAAGGACTTGAGATAGGTGTAGATCCAGTCGCTGCCCTTGACCCGCGCTTCCAGGGTCAGGTCCGGCGGCATCTTGCCGAACCACTTGGCCGCGCCGGCCGGCGGCATCGCCACGTTGATCTGCTCGCCGATCTTCGCCCCGGTGAAGTTGAGGTTGGCCATCACCTCGTCTTCGCTCAGGCCCAGGTCCTCGGCCATGCGCGAATAACGCAGGTATTTCAGCGAATGGCAACCGGAACAGTAATTCATGAACAGCTTGGCGCCGCGCTGCAGGCTGGCGCGGTCGCCGATGTCGTTGCCGGCGCGCAGGGTGGCGGCGCCTTCCTGTGCGCAAGCGGCGAACGCCGGCGCCAGCACGACGATGAAAAGCAGGAGCTTCGCGGCAAGCCGGGTTTTGAAGGCGTGATTACTCATGCATCGTCACCCGCTCGGGAACCGGCTTGGTCTTCTCCAAGCCGAAGTAGGTGTAGACCCACAGGAAGATGAAGTAGCCGAAGTACAGGATCGTCAGCACGCGGCCGAGGTAGGTTTCGTGGATGTCGGTGCCGGGGCCGGAACCGATCTTGCCCAGCCACACGAAGCAGAACGCGAACGCGAACAGCGCCACCTTGAACCAGAAGCCGCGGTAGCGGATCGACTTGACCTTGCCGCGGTCCAGCCACGGCACGAAGAACAGCGCCGCGATCGCGCTGAACATGGTCAGCACCCCGCCGAGCTTGTTCGGCACCACCCGCAGCATCGCGTAGAACGGCGTGTAGTACCACACCGGCTTGATGTGTTCAGGCGTGACCAGGCGGTTCGCTTCGGTGAAGTTGTCGTGTTCGAGGAACAGGCCGCCGACGTTGGGGATGAAGAAGATGATGAAGGCCGCGAGCATCAGCAGGCAGCAGACGAAGAAGAAATCCTTGACCGTGTAGTACGGATGGAACGGCACGCCGTCGGTGGGCGCGTGATCGTCCCAGCGGTTGCCCTTCGGGCCCTTCTTGATTTCCACGCCGTCGGGGTTGTTGCTGCCGACTTCATGCAGGGCGAACACGTGCAGCACGACCAGGCCGAGCAAGGCCAGCGGCAGCGCGATCACGTGCAGGGCGAAGAAGCGGTTGAGCGTGGCATCGGACGGCAGGTAGTCGCCCATGATCCATTCGGTGAGCTTGCCGCCGACCACCGGGATCGCGCCGAACAGGCTGATGATCACCTTCGCGCCCCAGAAGCTCATCTGCCCCCACGGCAGCACGTAGCCCATGAAGGCCTCGGCCATCAGCACCAGATAGATCAGCATGCCGATGATCCAGATCATCTCGCGCGGCTTCTGGTAGCTGCCGTACATCAGCCCGCGGAACATGTGCAGGTAGATGACGATGAAGAACAGCGAGGCGCCGGTCGAGTGCATGTAGCGGATCAGCCAGCCCCACGGCACGTCGCGCATGATGTATTCGATCGAGGCAAAGGCTTCCGTCGCATCGGTCTTGTAGTGCATCGTCAGGAAGATGCCGGTCAACAGCTGGTTGACCAGCACCACCAGCGACAACACGCCGAAGATGTACCAGATGTTGAAGTTCTTCGGCGCGAAGTAGCCCGTCATGTGCTTCTTGTAGAACGGGCCGAACGCCGGCGCGCGCGCGTTGAACCAGCCCTGCAGACCGCTGACGGCCTTCGCGATGAAGCCTTGCGGCGCATTCGTTTCGGGATTGGCACTCATCACGCGGCTCCTTGCGGATCGACGCCGACCACGATGGTGTGCTCGTCGGCGTAATGGTGCGGCGGCACCAGCAGGTTCAGCGGTGCCGGCACGCCCTGGTAGACGCGCCCGGCCATGTCGTAGCGCGACTTGTGGCAGGGACAGAAATAGCCGCCCTTCCATTGCGGATCGAACGGCTCCGGACGGATTTCGGCAACCATCTCCGGCGCGCAACCCAGGTGCGTGCAGACGCCGACCAGCACCGATATCTCGGGCTTGAACGAACGCGTTTCGCCCTTGATGTAGGCCGGCTGCTGGTCTTCCTTGGATTCGGGATCGCGCAGACGCGGATCCTGCGAGGCCAGCGCATCGAGGATGGCCTTGCTGCGCTTGACGATCCACACCGGCTGGCCGCGCCATTCGACGACGAGGCGCTGGCCTTCCTGCAGGCCGGTGATGTCGACCGTCACCGGCGCACCGGCGAGCTTGGCCCTCGCACTGGGTTGCCAGGACGCGATGAACGGCGCTGCCGCGAAACCTACTCCCACTGCCCCCACCACTGCCGTCGTGGCGGTCAGGAACCTGCGCCGGCCGTTGTCGACGGCGAGCTCCTTCACCCCTTCATTGGCCATCCCGCACTCCCACGGAATCCGTCAGATTGCTGATGCGTTCGAGTGTAGAGGAAGCCCCGGACGGCATACAACCGCGCCTTTGGGCGTAGACAGGAACGGCCCCTCAACGCGCCGCCAGTTCCCGACTGTAGCGGGCGTACAACTGCTCGACCCGCTGCACGTACAACCGGGTTTCGCTGTACGGCGGCACCCCGCCGTGGCGATCGACCGCGCCTTCGCCGGCGTTGTAGCCTGCGGCGGCCTTGTCCAGGCTGCCGTAGCGTTTCAGCAGCCAGGCCAGGTATTGCACGCCGCCGCGGATGTTCTGCGCCGCGTCGTAGGCATCGCTGACCCCGAAACGGCGCGCGGTACCCGGCATCAGTTGCATCAGGCCCTGCGCGCCGACCCGCGACTTCGCGTTCCAGCGGAACGCCGATTCGGCGTGGATGATCGCGCGCACGACCGCCTCGTCGACGCCGTATTCGCGCGAGGCACTGGCGATCTCGCTGCGGTACGCGATGGTGTTCAGCGGCACCGCGGCGAAGTCCACGCCCGGGTTGCGGCCGCAGGCGTAGCACTGCTCGAGGTAGCTGTAGTGGATCGTGCGCAGGCTGCCGTACTGCCCGTGCGGGGTGGTGTCGCTGTAGTTGCGCACGCCGTTCTGGATATACGAATACACCTGCCCGCTGACCCGCCGCGGCGCGCCCTTGGTCGCCGGCGCGGGTGGCAGCGGCGGTTCGGTGTGGCCGACCGGCACCGTCGCCACCGGCGAATCGATCACCGGCGTCGGCGCGGAACTGCGTTCGGAAACGAAACTGGCGACCCGTTCGCATTTGCTCCCGGCCGGCTTGTCGCGCAGGCTGTCGATGAAGGCCGGAATGCCGCTGTCGCCGATGCAACGGTACATCGTGCCGGCACTGGCAGGCAGCGCCACGCAGGCAAGCACGGCGACAAGGACCCGCTTCAAGTTGGCGCGCATTCCCCACATGCGGCGCAGTCTGCCGCCGCTTCCCTGCCGCATCAAGCCCTTTGTGGACAAGCACTTGCGGAACTGTGCTGCGGATTCGCGTTTAACCCAGCGCTGCGGCCGCGGCCTCCGCCGGCAGGCTGCGCACGACCCAGCGCGCGACGGATGGCCCGATCAGCAACACCAGCATGAAGCGCGCCACCTGCATGGCCATCACGAACGCGACGTCCACGTGGCTCGACGCGGCGATGATCGCCACCGAATCCGCGCCGCCGGGGCTGGTCGCCAAGTAGGCGGTCATCGCGTCACGGCCGGTGATCAGGTGCAGCACGAACGCCAGCCCGCCGCACGCGGCGAGCAGCGCGGCGATCGACAGCAGCATCTTCGGCAGCGCCGCGAACGCGTATTTCAGCAATGGCAAAGTGAAGCGCAAACCGATGTTCCAGCCCAGCACCGCGTAGGCGAGCAGCAGCAGCCACGGCGGCAGTTCGAGGCCAATGCCGAATGCGACCTGCGCCACGATGCCGCCGATCATCGGCAGCAGCAGCGTGCCGGCGCGAAAGTTCAGCAGCTTGGCCAGCAGCACCCCGCCGACGGAAATGGCCAGTGCCAACGCAAACGGGCCGGCATGCAGCGCCGGGAAAAAATCCACCGCCGGGCGCGGCCCGGCATGCACGCTCATCGAAATGACCGACGCCACCGCCGCGACCATCACCACGCGCAGGTACTGCATGAAGGCGGTGAGCCGCGCGTCGGCACCATAGGCCTGCGCCATCAGCATCATCGCCGTGGCCGCGCCCGGCGCCGAGCCCCACACCGCGGTGCTGCCGGGCAACACCTTCTTCCACGCCAGCAGCCAGCCCAGGCCCATGCTCAGGCCGACCACGGCCAGGGTCATGCCGAGGAACAGCGGCCAGTCGTGCGCTATCTCGGTGAAGATGTCCGCATGCAGCACGCGCGAGATCATGCAGCCGAGCAGGCCCTGCGCCAGCAGCGAGGCCGGGCGCGGGATTTCCACCGCATCGTGCGCCAGCGCGGTGACGATGCCGGCGATGATCGCGCCGAGCAACGGCGCGGCCGGCAGGTGCATCCACTCGAACAGCGCCATCAGCGCGACGGTGGCACCGAGCAGCAACGGCCAACGCCAGCGCGACGCCGGTTTTCCGGCTTGCGTGCTCACGACAGCGCGATGTCCGCGCTCTGCAGCACGCGCGCGCAGCGCGGGAAAATCTTCTCGAAGGCGAAGGCATGCATCTCCGCCGACATCGTCGCGCACAGGTCCTCGGCCACGACCACGTGGTAGCCGTGTTCCCACGCCGCGCGCACGCTCGATTCGACGCCGATGTTGGTGGCGATGCCGCCGACCACCACGCGCCTGATCCCGCGCCGGCGCAGTTGCAGGTCCAGTTCGGTGCCGTGGAAGGCGCCCCACTGGCGCTTGGTCACCACCAGGTCGCCCGGCTGCTTGAGGCCCTCGACGAATTCGAGCCATTCCGGCGGCAGCGCGCCCGGCTTCAGGCCCATCGGCTCGTCCACCTCCTGCGAGGGCATGTCGGCCAGATCGGCCGACCAGCCCACGTTGACCTGCACCACCAGCGCACCGGCAGCGCGGAATTTCTCCGCCAGCGCCTTGCTGCGCGCGACCACCTCGTCGCCGGAATGCGGCTGCAGTTCGGGCCGGCTGGCGATGCCTTTCTGCAAATCGATCAGGATCAATGCGGTTTCTTGCGGGGAGAACGTGGCCATGCGCGGGCTTCCGTGGGAGTTGTCAGGGCTGCGGCGAAGTGAGAGTATGCGAGGAATCCCTCGCATCTGGATAATAGAGGATGGCCTCGCATTCCACAAGCAACCCGCATTCACCCGGCGCATTCGCCAACGCCATCCCGGTCCCGCCGCAGCAGCGCGGGCGCGAACGCGTCGCCGCGATCATGGCCGCGGCGGTCGAGGTGTTCGCCGAAAAAGGCTACGAGGCGGCGACGATGACCGAGATCGCCGCGCGCGCCGACACCGCGATCGGCTCGATGTACCGCTTCTTCGCCTCCAAGGAAGCGCTGGCGCTCGCGCTGCTGCACCAATACCAGTTGCACATCGACGCCGAACTCGACGCGATTGCCGCCGCCGCGCTGGCGCCTGCGGCCATCGCCGAAGCGCTGATGAAGATGATGCTGGGCCTCGGCCACGAGCGCGACACCGCCGTCGCCCTGCTCGACGCGCTGGGCGATTCGGCCAACCTGCGCGCGCGTTTCCGCGACGGCGTGCGCAGCCGGCTGGCGCGCATCTTCGCCGACGCCGGCCTGGCCGATTCGCCCGCCGACGCGCGCAACGCCGCGATCATCGTGCTCAACCTGCTCAAGGTGCTGCCGAAGCTGCCCTCGGAAAGCGGGCGCCTCCACGCCCTGCTGGTGGAAATGCAGACGGTGATCGCGTTGTACCTGCAGCACCTGCACGACGACGCACGCGCCGCACCGCGCTGAACTGCGCCGATGCGCGCGAAACGGTAGAATTCGCGCCCCAATCACCCGAATGGAATAAGCGCCATGACCGGGACGCAAGCCACTTTGCATCCTCTGCCCGTTGCCTCGCCGCGCAAGCCCGACGTCGTGCGCGGCAAGCTCTACATCAAGACCCACGGTTGCCAGATGAACGAGTACGACTCGGCCAAGATGGCCGACGTGCTCGCCGCCTCCGAAGGCCTCGAGCTGACCGACAACCCGGAAGAAGCCGACGTCGTCCTGGTCAACACCTGCTCGATCCGCGAGAAGGCGCAGGAAAAGGTGTTCTCGCAGCTCGGCCGCTGGAAGGCGCTGAAGGACGCGAACAAGGACGTCATCATCGGCGTCGGCGGCTGCGTCGCCTCGCAGGAGGGCGCAGGCATCGTCAAGCGCGCGCCCTACGTCGATCTGGTGTTCGGCCCGCAGACGCTGCATCGCCTGCCGGAGCTGATCCGCGCGCGGCGCGAATCGAAAAAGCCGCAAGTCGACATTTCCTTCCCCGAAATCGAGAAGTTCGACCAGTTGCCCGCGCCGCGCGCCGACGGCGCCAGCGCGTTCGTCTCGATCATGGAAGGCTGCTCGAAGTACTGCAGCTTCTGCGTGGTGCCGTACACCCGCGGCACCGAAGTCAGCCGCCCGTTCGAGGACGTGCTGGTCGAAGTCGCGCAGCTCGCCGCGCAGGGCGTGCGCGAGATCAACCTGCTCGGCCAGAACGTCAACGCATATCGCGGGCCTTACGGCGAAAACGAAGTCGCCGACCTCGGCCTGCTGATCCGCGCGATCGCCGAAATCGACGGCATCGGCCGGATCCGCTTCACCACCTCGCACCCGCTGGAGTTTTCCGATTCGCTGGTCGAGGCCTACCGCGACGTGCCGAAGCTGGCCAACTTCCTGCACCTGCCGGTGCAAAGCGGCAGCGACCGCATCCTGAGCGCGATGAAGCGCGGCTACACCACGCTGGAGTTCAAACAGAAGTTGCGCAAGCTGCGCGCGGTGCGCCCGGACATTTCGATCAGCTCGGATTTCATCGTCGGCTTCCCCGGCGAGACCGATGCCGATTTCGACAGGACCATGAAGCTGATCGAGGATGTCGGGTTCGACCAGTCGTTCTCCTTCATCTACTCGCGCCGCCCCGGCACGCCGGCGGCGGATCTGCCGGACGACGTTTCCGATGCGGTGAAGCACGCCCGCCTGGACCGCTTGCAGCAACACATCAACGGCCATGCCGCGACCATTTCGCAGGCGATGGTCGGAAGCCGGCAACGCGTGCTGGTCGAAGGCCCGTCGAAGAAGAACCCGCTGGAACTCACCGGCAAGACCGAAAACATGCGCTCGGTGAATTTCGCCGGCTCGTCGCGCCTGATCGGCCAATTCGTCGACGTGCTCATCACCGAGGCGCTGAGCAATTCGCTGCGCGGGCGCATCGACCTGCGCGAGGACGAAGCGGCGTAACCGGCGGCTTGGTCGATCCGGTGCCGGTCAATCCAGTCTTTTGTGGAAGCGCAGGATCGCGGTGGTCATCATCACCGCGGTGAACACCAGCAGCGCGAGCACGTCCGGCCACAGGTCGAGCAGGCTCGCGCCGCGCAGCATGATGCCGCGGATCAGGCGCAGGAAATGGGTCATCGGCAGCAATTGCGAAATCCACTGCGCCACCTTCGGCATGCCCGCGTACGGAAACGCGAAGCCCGACAGCAGGATCGACGGCATCAGCAGCAACATGTTCATCTGCATTGCCTGGAACTGGGTTTTCGCGGCGGTTGAAATCAGCAGGCCCAGGCTCAGGTTCGCCGCGATCAGCAACAGCGCGCTGGCGTACACCGACAGCAGCCCGCCGGCCACCGGCACCTGAAACAGCCACACGCCCAGCGCCAGCACCAGCGTGGTCTGCCACAGGCCGATCAGCACGTAGGGCAAGACCTTGCCGACCATCAACTCGGTGCGGCTGACCGGGGTGACGATCAGCAATTCCATGTTGCCGCGCTCGCGTTCGCGCACGATCGCCACCGCGGTGAACATCACCATCGTCATGGTCAGGATGATGCCGATCAACCCCGGCACGATGTTGACCGGCGTGCGCCGCTGCGGGTTGTAGAAACTCACCACGCTGACCTGGTTCGCATTCACCCCAAGCACCTGCTGCGGTTCGGTGTTCGCGGCCGGCACGTCATCCAGCGGCAACTGCGCCAGTTGCGCGGCGGCGCTCTGCACCGTGGTGTCGCTGCCATCGACCAGCACCTGCACCGCTTCGCGCCCATCGAAGCGGCGCGCCTCGAAATCCTGCGGGATCACGATGCCGATGCTGATCTCGCCGCGGCGGATCGCATCGGTCAACTGCCGTGGCGAGGTCGCGGCGAGCTTCGGCGTGATGATCTCCGAGGCGACCATGTCCATCACCACAGCGCGCGAGGCGCTGCTGTTGGCCAGATCGGCGATGCCGGCGGACAAATGGCGCAGGTTGAAGTTGATCGCGTAGCCGAACAGCAGCAACTGGATCATCGGCAAGCCGAAGATCATGCCGATGGTCATGCGGTCGCGACGCAGTTGCCGGAACTCCTTGACCACCACCGCGGACAGGCGGCGCAGGTTCATGCCGCACGCTCCGCCTGCGCCTGCGCATGGGCGCCGGTCGCGGCGACGAACACGTCTTCCAGACCCGGTTCGCCCGCTTCGACGTCCGCTTCGAGGTTGGCCGTGGCCAGCGCTGCCCGCAAACGCGGCACCGCATCGTCCGCGTGATCGCACAGCACGCGCAGGCTGTTGCCGATCTGGGCGACGCTGAGCACGCCCGGCAAGGCGACGAGCACCTGCTGCGCGCGCCGCGGCTGCGCAGCATGCACGACGAAACTGCGCCCGCGCAGCGCATCGGTGAGATCCTTCGGCGTGCCGTCGGCCATCAAGCGGCCGCGATCCAGGATCGCGATGCGATGGCAGCGCTCGGCCTCGTCCATGTAATGCGTCGAGACCAGCAGCGTCGTTCCGGCATCGGCGAGGTCGAACAATTTCTCCCAGAAATCGCGGCGCGATTCGGGGTCGACCGCGCTGGTCGGCTCGTCGAGGAACAGCAGTTCCGGTTCGTGGATCACCGCGCCCGCGAGCGCCAGACGCTGTTTCTGCCCGCCGCTCATCGTGCCGGCGAGTTGCTTCTGCCGGTCGGCGAAATCGTATTGCACGATCAGTTCGTCGATGCGCGCCCTGGCGTGACGCTTGTCGATGTCCTGCACCGCGGCGAGGAATTCGAGGTTTTCGCGCACGCTCAAATCGTCGAACAGCGAGAATTTCTGGGTCATGTAGCCGATGCGCCGGCGCAGGGTTTCGCTCTGTTCGGGAATGCGCAGGCCCAGCACTTCGATTTCGCCGGCGCTCGGCGTCAACAAGCCGCACAGCATCCGGATCGTGGTCGACTTGCCCGAGCCGTTCGGGCCGAGGAAGCCGTAGACACTGGATTTCGGCACATCGAGATCGACGTGGTCGACCGCGACCAGATCGCCGAAGCGCTTTTCCAGCCCGCGCACGCGAATGGCAATCGGGTCGCCATTCATTGGCCGAACTCCGCCGTCACCGGCACCCCCGCGGGCAAGCCCTTCGCATCGCCGCCGAGCTGGATTTCGGCGAGGTAGCTCAGGCGCGTCGCGTCCTGCCCGGTCAGCGCGTAGTACGGGGTGAAGCTCGGGTCGTTGCGGATCATCCGCACCTTGCCGCCCCACGTCTTGTCGCTGCCTTCGATCCTGACCGTCGCCGCATCGCCGACGTGCACGCCGGCGCGCAGCGGTTCGGGCACGTACACCCGCGCGAACGGCGCATCGCCGGCAAGCAGCACGACCAGCGGCGCGCCGACCGGCGCCTGGTCGCCGAGCTTGTACGGAATGCTGTCCACCTTTGCATCGCGCGGCGCGGTCAGGCCCAGCTTTTCCAGCGTGACTTGCTGGTAGGCCGCCTGCGCCGTGGCCACTTGCGCGGCGGCTTCGCCCTGCGCGATCTGCTCGACGCGATTGCCGTGCTGCAATTCGAGCAAGGCCTGCTGCGCAGCGCGCACCTGCGCTTCGGCGTGATCGGCGGCGGCGCGCGCACTGTCCACGTCGGATGCGGCAACCAGTTGCCGCTGGCCCAGCGGCAGCACGCGGTTGTAATAGGTGCGCGCATCGATGGCCTGCGCCTGCGCGGCAGCGAGATTGGCCCCGGCCTGCGCGATATCCTCGGCGCGCGCGCCGTTCTTCAGTTCGGCCAACGCCTGCGCGCTTTGTTGCGCCTGCGCCTGCAGCGCATCCAGTTGCGATCGGGTGCGCGTCGGTTCCAGTTGCAGCAGCAATTCGCCGGCCCTGACCTGCTGCCCTTCGCGCACGTCGATGGCGACGATCTTCTCCGCCGCGGGAGACGGCACGCTGATGCGGTCCCATTCCAGCGTGCCCAGCGCGCGCTGGCCGTCCTTGCCGCACGCGGCGAGGGCAAGCGCCACGCACATCGACATGCACACACGCATCGTCTTCATGCCTTCAACTCCAGTCCGCGGTCGAGCAATGCCAGCGCATGGCGGCGCACGTCTTCCATGCCGAGGTCCTCGGCGTCGAAGAGCTTCCGCCAGATCGCCGCGCCGGCCGCGGGGAACATGGTCAAACCGATCAACGACGTGGTCAGCAGGCGCGGATCGAGGTCGGGATTGAGCAGCCCTTTCGCCTGCGCCTTGGCGAAGCGCTGCGCGATGACCGGCGCAAAACCCTTGCCGACCTGCGAACCCAGCAGGCCGCGCAGCTCGCCACCTTCGCTCAGCACTTCGCGCACCCACAGTCCCGGCCACCACGGATACGCCTGGACCGCATGGCAGACGCCGTTGACGAAGCCGGCGATCAGCGCGGCCAGGTCGTCCTCTTCGAGCCGCATCAGCGGTTCATGGACACTCTGGAATGCCGGCACCAGGCGCTCGGCGATCACGCTGTCGCGCAGCTTCCCGGCATCGCCGAAGTAGTAGTGCACCAGCGCCGGCGTGACGCCGGCTTCGCTTGCGATGTCGCGCAGCGAAGTCGCCCCGATGCCCTTGCGCGCATAGCAGGCCAGCGCGGCATCGAGCAGGCGCGCGCGCTGGTCCGGAGAGTCGGTATTGGGCCTGCCGGGCGCGCGTTTGCGCGGCGCAGGCGCCTTTTTCGCAGGGCGCGCGCCTTGCGCCTGCGCCGGACCCGGGGATGCGGCTGGTGACGTGGGACGTCGCTTGCTGTTCGTGGCCATGGATCATATTTAATTCATCAATTAATTAAATGCAAGCGAGGCATTTCCGCAGGGCGCGGCGCGACGGTTGGCGCTATCCTTTCGCAATGAGCAATCCCTATCGCGAATTCGTGCTCGATCCGGAGAGCAGCGAACGTCTCGCCAACCTCGCCGGGCCGTTCGACGCGCACCTGCGCCAGATCGAATTGAAGCTGGGCGTGGAAATCGCCAACCGCGGCAACATCTTCCGCGTCAGCGGCGACGACAAGGCCGTCGCCGCGACCGAAAAACTGCTGCGTGCGCTGTACCTCGAAGCAGAGACCGAGACGCTGGACGAACACAAGATCCACCTGCACCTCACCCATGCCGGCGTCGAGCACGTCGCAGCCAACCACCTGGGCTACGCACCGCAGGAAGTGAGCATCAAGGTCAAGCGCGGCACCGTGCGCGGGCGCGGCCCGAACCAGGCGGCGTACCTGCACGCGATCGCCGTCCACGACATCAACTTCGGCATCGGCCCGGCCGGCACCGGCAAGACGTTCCTCGCGGTGGCCAGCGCGGTCGAAGCGCTGAACGAAGCGCGCGTGCAACGCATCATCCTCGTCCGCCCCGCCGTTGAAGCCGGCGAGAAACTCGGTTTTCTGCCGGGCGATCTGTCGCAAAAAGTCGATCCGTATTTGCGTCCGCTGTACGACGCGCTGTACGAAATGCTCGGCGTCGAGCGCGTGGCGAAACTGCTGGAAAAGAACGTCATCGAGATCGCGCCGCTGGCCTACATGCGCGGGCGCACGCTCAACGATGCGTTCGTGATCCTCGACGAGGCGCAGAACACCACCATCGAGCAGATGAAGATGTTCCTGACCCGCATCGGCTTCGGCAGCACCGCGGTGGTCACCGGCGACCTGACCCAGGTCGACCTGCCGAAGAACCTGCGTTCCGGCCTGAAGGATGCGCTCGACGTGCTGCGCGGCGTCGACGGCATCAGCTTCAGTTTCTTCACCGCGAAGGACGTGGTGCGCCATCCGCTGGTGGCGAAGATCGTGCGCGCGTACGAGGCCAGCGACGCGGGCAAGAAGCGCGAGAACGAGCAATGACCAAGGGCCCAACCCGTCTCGACGTCGTCGTCAGCTACGCGCTGCCGCGCGCCGGCATTCCTTCGGCGACTAGCTTCCGCAAATGGGTCGCCGCGGCGCTGAAGGGCCGCATCCGCGAAGCCGACCTGGCCATCCGCATCGTCGATGCGAAGGAAGGCCGCTCGCTCAACCACCACTATCGCGGCAAGGATTACGCGACCAACGTGCTGAGCTTTCCCGCGGAATTGCCGGAAGGCTTGCCCGAAGGCGTCAAGCTGCCGCTGCTCGGCGACCTGGTCATTTGCGCACCCGTCGTCGCGCGCGAAGCGAAAGAACAAGACAAGGCCTTGAACCAGCACTACGCCCACCTGACCGTGCACGGCGTATTGCACCTGCTCGGCTGGGACCACGAGGACGACAAGGAAGCCGAGGCGATGGAGCAGCTCGAACGCGACATCCTCGCCGAGTTGGGCATCGCTGATCCGTATGCGATTCGCGACGAATGAAGGCCTCATCTGTCGTTCCGGCGAAGGCCGGAACCCAGCGACTTTCGTCACGGAATCGCACATCCGAGCGCGAAGGCACTGGATTCCGGCCTTCGCCGGAATGACGATTTGAACCATCCCTGCAAGATCCGACGTCCATGATTCGCCAAGCCACGCTCGCCATCGTACTGCCCGCCCTCGCGTTTCCCGTATTCGCCACAACGAAGAAACCGCCGGAACCGGCCGCGCAAACGCCCGACCTCGCCGCGCTGATCGAATGCCGCGGCACGCTGCAACAATTCCAGACGTTGAAAGCCACCTTGCTTGACAAGCACAGCAGCGTCGCCGCGGGCTGGACGCCGCTGCCGGAAATCAATCCGTACATGTTCGAGTTTTCGCTGCCGGCGCCGGTCGGTGTGTTCGGCAACGCGACCGCGCACATCGCCTTCACCAGCGATTCGGTCATCGCCGTGCTCGACCTGCCCGACCCGCGCCCGCTGGCGCACCGGTTGCAACTGGAAACCGCGATCGACACGCCGCAGAAGGCGATGTTCGGCAAGGAAGTGCGCGGTAACGAAGTGACCGACGACAAGGGGCAGAAGCTCTACGATTCGGCGGTGCTCAACGTCAGCAACGTCGATACCCACCCGGGCAAGACCCTCGCCGGTTGCAGCTACGACCTCGACACGATCGACGACGATGCACCGGCGGCAAGCAGTGTTGCGGCGCCGGCCTCCGGGCACTGAAACATCGATCTGCTAGACTGCCGCCATCGCCCGTGGGCACGTGCCCGCCACACTTTCGCGAGATGTCAGAAGACGACAGTAGTCACGCGCACGGCCTTGCCGACAAGGAACCGGCGCACAAGGAAAAACGGCGCGGCTGGCTGGAGCGCCTGAGCGCCGCGTTTTCCGGCGAACCCAATTCCTCCGCCGACGTGGTCGAGCGCCTGCGCGACGCCGAGCACGATGGCCTGATCGCACCCGACACGCTGCGCATGATGGAAGGCGCGTTGTCGATTTCCGAGCTGACCGTCGGCGACGTGATGGTGCCGCGCGCGCAGATGGTGGTGCTGCCGATCGAAGCCAAGTTCCTCGACCTGATGCAGCAGGTGGTCGAATCCGGCCATTCGCGCTTCCCGGTGCACGGCGAGGACAAGGACGAAATCCTCGGCATTTTGCTGGCGAAGGATTTGCTGCGCGGCGTGGTCGCCGACAACGGCCCCGGCACGG
Organism: Lysobacterales bacterium; assembly: GCA_015655355.1. Lineage (GTDB taxonomy): Bacteria > Pseudomonadota > Gammaproteobacteria > Xanthomonadales > Xanthomonadaceae > Pseudoxanthomonas_A. The sequence continues at coordinate 7,664 of JAATFG010000029.1, read as the reverse complement.
TGCGCGAGCTGCTGCGCCCGGCGGTGCTGATCCCCGAATCGAAGAAGCTCAACGTCCTGCTCAAGGAATTCCGCCTGTCGCGCAACCACATGGCGATCGTGGTGGACGAATACGGCGGCGTCGCCGGCCTGGTCACGATCGAGGACGTGCTCGAGCAGATCGTCGGCGAGATCGACGACGAGCACGACGATCTCGAAGACGAGGCGAAACTGATCGCGGCGCAGGCCGACGGCCAGTTCCTGGTCGACGCGCTCACCCCGATCGACGATTTCAACGAGCGCTTCGGCGCGGATTTCGACGACGACGAATACGACACCGTCGGCGGCCTCGTCACCGCGGCGATCGGCCACCTGCCGGAAACCGGCGAGGAGTTGTCGCTGAGCCGCTTCACCTTCCGCGTGAGCCGCGCCGACGCGCGTCGCGTGCATGCCTTCCATGTCACCGTGCTGGCGCCGGAAGAATAATTGATGCGCCTCGCGAAAATCCTTCTCGTCCTCGCGCTGCTGTGCATCGCCACGATCACCCATGCCGCGCCGCGCATCGGGGTGGTGACGTTCGGCCCGGGCGACGTGTTCTTCGAGCGCTTCGGCCACGATGCCATCGTCGTGCTCGACGAGGACACCGGCGTTGCGACCGACTACAACTTCGGCTTCTTCGACCCGGGCGAACCGGGCTTCGTCGGCAATTTCGCCCACGGCAGGATGATGTACCTGCTCGAAGCGCTGCCGTTCGACGAGGACCTGGGCTACTACCGCGACGTCGGCCGCAGCGCGACGATCCAGTGGCTCGACCTGCGCCCGGAACAGGCGCAAAAGCTCGCCGACGCGCTCGCGGTCAACGCCCTGCCGCAGAACCAGCGCTACCGCTACGACTACTTCACCAACAACTGCTCCAGCCGCGTGCGCGACGCGATCGACGACGCGCTCGGCGGCGCGCTGAAGAACCAGCTCGCCGGACGCTCGCGCGGCAACACCTACCGCAGCGAATCGGTGCGGCTGGCCTCGCCGGCATGGTGGATGTGGATCGGCTTCGACCTCGGCCTCGGTCCGTTCGCCGACACGCAACTCTCGCGCTGGGAGGAAGCCTTCATCCCGATGCGCCTGCAGGAGAGTTTGCGCGAAGCGAAGAATCCCGACGGCCGCCCGCTGGTAGCGCAGGAAGTGCGGATCCTGCCGCAGAAACTGGCGCCGGAACCGAAGGAGCATCCGCGCCGCGCATGGCCATGGCTGTTTGCCGGCGTCGCCGTCGCGCTGCTGATCCTCGCGTTCGGGCAAAAGCATCCGCGCGTGCTGGGCGCCTTCGCGTTCGGCTTGTGGCTCGCGTGCGGCGTGCTCGGTGGCGTGCTGCTGTTCCTGTGGCTGGGCAGCGAACACGTCGCCGCGTGGCGCAACCAGAATCTGCTGCTGCTCGATCCGCTGTGCCTGTTGCTGCTGCCGGCGGCATGGGCGCTGCTGCGCGGCAAGGCCACGGGCAAGTTCGCGCGCAACATCGCCATGCTCGTCGCGTTCGGCGCTTTCGTCGCCTGGTTCCTGCACTGGCTGCCGTTCGCGTTCCCGTACCAGGACAACATCGCCTGGGTCGCACTGCTGCTGCCGGTACACGCCGCCTTGGCGCGCGCACTGAACAAGCACTGACACGCCACGCTCGCACGCGTGCTGGCCCGCCGCGCGCCTGTTGCCGCCCGGCAACTTGCCGAAACCGCGCGGGCCGCGCACCATTCCCGGCCATGAGCCGTGCGACCGACCTGCCCGAATCCGTGATCAACTGCTGCGTCTACACGCAGCAAGGCCAGCGCATCGACATCGCCCTGGACGCGATCAGCGACGTGCTGGCACGCGACGACGGCAGCTTCATCTGGGTCGGCCTGTACCAGCCCAGCGAGGAGATCCTCGACAAGATGCAGGAGGAATTCCACCTGCACGACCTGGCGATCGAGGACGCGCAACTGGCGCACCAGCGGCCGAAGGTCGAGGCCTACGGCAATTCGCTGTTCATCGCCGCACAGACCGTGCAGAGGGTCAACGAGCAGATCGTGTATGGCGAAACGCTGGCCTTCCTCGGCCCGCGCTACCTGCTCACCGTGCGCCACAACGCGGCGCTGTCCTACGCGCCGGCGCGGACGCGGGTCGAGCGCGAACCGGAGCTGCTCGCGCTCGGGCCATCGTACGGGCTGTACGCGATCCTCGACTTCATCGTCGACAACTACCTGCCGATCGTGCGCCACTTCCACGACGTGCTGCTGCAACTGGAAAAGGACATCTTCAGCGAGGACTACCGCCGCGACATCATCACCCGCCTGTACGAACTCAAGCGCGAGCTGACCGAAATGCGCCAGCGCATGGCGCCGATGCAGGACGTGGTGATGCAGCTCTCGCGCAGCACCAGCCCGCTGATCCCGGACGAAGTGAAGCTGTATTTCCGCGACGTGCACGACCACGCCGTGCGGGTGAACGACAGCATCGACGCGATGCGCGACCTGCTCGGCACCGCGATGAGCGTGAACCAGTCGCTTGTGACGCTGGCGCAGGGCGAAGTGGTCAAGAAGCTCGCCGGCTGGGCCGCGCTGCTGGCGGTGCCGACCCTGGTGGCCAGCTGGTACGGCATGAACTTCACCAACATGCCCGAACTGCACGGCCGGCACAGCTACTTCGCGATGATCGCCGTGGTCGCGGTCGCCTGCATCGTGCTGTACCGCTATTTGAAGAAGGTGCACTGGCTGTAGCGCGAGTCATGGTTTTCGCGTTTTTTCACCACTTTGGTAAAACCAATAACCGCGTTTAGACCAAAGTTGCAGCACAAGTGGACAGTTTCGGATTGACCAATGCATGCGGCGGGGGCGACCCTATGCGCCGAACTTCGCCTGCCGTCTTCGTGCAAGGCGAAGCTGTTCGTTTTCTGCACCACCACCTGTTTGCCCTCTGGGGGAATTCTATGAAATACCTGCTGCTTGTGCCGTTCATCGGCCTGCTCTGGGTGCCGTTCTACAACGGCGAATTGCCAACGCTGTTCGGCTTTCCGTTCTTCTACTGGTACCAGTTCCTGTGGATCCCGATCACCTCGCTGATCCTGTGGATTCTCTACAGCAAGCACCACGCCAAGGGGAATGAATGATGAGTACCGGCATCCAATGGACCGCCTTGTGGGTCTTCGTGTTCTTCTTCCTGCTGGTCACCGTGATGGGCTTCGCCGCGTCGAAGTGGCAGAGCGGCGGCAGCAAGGGCCATGCGCTGGACGAATGGGGCCTGGGTGGCCGCCGCTTCGGCACCTGGATCACCTGGTTCCTGGTCGGCGGTGACTTCTATACCGCCTACACCGTGATCGCGGTGCCGGCACTGGTGTATGCGGTCGGCGCCTACGGCTTCTTCGCGTTGCCGTACACCATCCTCGTCTATCCGATCGTCTACGTGCTGATGCCGCGCCTGTGGAAGGAAGCGCAGGCCAACGGCCACGTCACCGCCGGCGACGTCGTCTACGGCCGCTATCAGTCGCGCCCGCTGGAATTGGCCGTGGCGATCACCGGCGTGGTCGCGACGATGCCGTACATCGCGCTGCAACTGGTCGGCATGCAGGTGGTCATCAAGGCGCTCGGCCTGACCGGCGAACTGCCGCTGGCCGCCGCCTTCATCATCCTTGCGCTGTACACGCTGGTCGCGGGCCTGCGCGCGCCGGCGCTGATCGCCTTCGTCAAGGACCTGATGATCTACATCGTGGTGCTGGTCGCGGTGGTGCTGGTGCCGGCCAAGCTCGGCGGCTACAGCCACGTGTTCGACGTGGCGCGCGACGCGTACAGCGGCAAGCTCGCCGCCGATCCGAAGGCGCTGGTCGGTTTGACCGTGCCGCACGCGCAGGTCGTCGCCTACGCCACGCTGGCGCTGGGTTCGGCGCTGGCCGCCTTCATGTACCCGCACACCCTGACCGGCATCTTCGCCGCGAAGAGCGCGAACACCATCCGCAAGAACGCGGTGTTCCTGCCGGCGTACACGGTGCTGCTCGGCCTGATCGCCCTGCTCGGCTACATGGCGTATGCGGCGAACATCCACGTCGCCAGCAACAACGACGTGGTGCCGGCATTGTTCAATGCCCTGTTCCCGCACGCGCAGTGGTTCGTCGGCTTCGCCTTCGCCGCCATCGCGATCGGCGCACTGGTGCCGGCGGCGGTGATGTCGATCGGCGCGGCCAACCTGTTCACCCGCAATTTCTGGAAGGCCTACGTCAACCCGCAGGTCTCGCCGGAAGGCGAAGCCAAGGTGGCCAAGTGGGTGTCGCTGCTGGTCAAGTTCGGCGCGCTGATCATCATCCTGTTCCTGCCGACCAAGTTCGCGCTCGACCTGCAGTTGCTCGGCGGCCTGTGGATCGTGCAGACCCTGCCGTCGCTGGCGTTCGGCCTGTTCGAGAAGGGCAAGTGGTTCCGCGCCCCGGCGCTGCTGACCGGCCTGATCGTCGGCCTCGCGCTCGGCACCACGTTCGCGGTGATGGACGGCACCAAGCCGGTGCACAAGCTGTTCGGCGTCGGCATCTACACCGGCCTGATCGCGCTGGTGGTGAACATCATCGTGGTGATCTTGGTGCAATTGATCGTCAACGCGGTGAGCAAGCCGAAGGCCGCGACCGCGTAATCTCCGCTTCGCTGCAAGCAACGACAAACGGGCGCCGAAAGGCGCCCGTTTGTCGTTGCGATGAACCGTGATGGGCATCACTCGCGGCTTTCTTGACACCGCTTGCCGGCGAACCGGAAACTGCCTGCCATCCAAGGGGAAATCACGCACGGGGAATAAGCATGGCGTACTGCCGCAGTTGTGGAACCCAGATCTCGGACGATTCCGTGCCGTGCCCCGCCTGCGGCGCGTCGCAGAACACCACGCCGCCTCCGCCACCTGCAACCGCATTCGCAACACGGGCCGAAGTCGTTTATGCGGGCTTCTTTCGCCGCTGGTTGGCGCTGTGGGTCGATGGCCTGATCCTCGGCATTCCACTGGGCATCGTCGCCGTGATTGCCGCGATCGGGCTCGGCATCGGCAGCCACGGCAAGCCCGACGATGCCGCGAATCTCGTGGGCGTGCTCTTCGAGGCGGTTTTCTACCCTCTTTATTGGATCGCCGCCGCACTGTATTTCTCGCTGCAGGAAAGCTCGCGCCATCAAGCCACGCTGGGCAAACGCCTGCTTGGCATCAAGGTCACCGACCTCGCCGGCAATCGACTCACGTTTGGCCATGCCATCGGCCGCTGGTTCGCCGCCGCGCTGTCCTATCTCACGCTCTACATCGGCTTTCTCGTCGCCGCGTTCACGGCGAAAAAACAAGCGTTGCACGATTTCGTCGCCGGCACCCTGGTGGTCGATCAACACGCTTTCACCGACCACCCGGAATTGCAGAAGAAAGGCTTGCACGGCTGCCTGATCGCGATCGTCGTCGCCGTGTTCGTGATGGTGCCGGTGATCGCCATCCTTGCCGCGATTGCACTTCCCGCCTATCAGGACTACATCATCCGTGCGCAGGTGGCGACGGGCATGCTGCACGCCAGCGAAATCGAACCCGTCGTCGGCGAATACCTGGCGCAGACCAGCGAATGCGCCACCAACGGCGTGGGCGGCATCAAGCAGCCCGGCGAATACGTCGAACCCTATGTGCAATCCATCGACACGGGCCGCATGAACAACACCGGCAAATGCGGCATCCAGATCACCTTCGGCAATAAAGCCAACGCGAAGTTGACGGGCAAGCGCATCTGGCTCGAACTCGACTCCGGCAGCAACACCTGGCAATGCTCGTCGGAGATCGAAAACAGATACCTGCCCCAGACCTGTCGGCAATGATGCGGAAAAACGGGCGCCGAAAGGCGCCCGTTCCGGTTTCCGCGCCAATGATGCCTACGCCTTGGCGAACGCCAGTTCGCCGTGCCGGGCATGGACCTTGATGACGTCGCCGCTGGCGAAGTCGCCGGCGAGGATGCGCTGCGCCAGCGGGTTCTCCAGTTGCGACTGGATCGCGCGCTTGAGCGGACGCGCGCCATACACCGGATCGAAACCGACGTTGCCGAGCAGCGCGAGCGCGCTGTCGTCCAGCTCCAGCTTGATGCCGCGTTCGTGCAGGCGCTTGTCGAGGCCGACCAGCTGGATGCGCGCAATCGAGGTGATCTGCGCCTTGTCCAGCGGATGGAACACGACGATGTCGTCGAGGCGGTTGACGAATTCCGGGCGGAAATGCGCCTGCACCACGCCCATCACCGCGGCCTTCATCTGCAGGTAGGCTTCCGGCGTGTCATAGTCGATCTCCTGGATTTGCTGCGAACCCAGATTGCTCGTCATCACGATCACCGTGTTGCGGAAATCCACGGTGCGCCCCTGGCCATCGGTGAGGCGCCCGTCGTCGAGCACCTGCAGCAGGATGTTGAACACGTCCGGGTGCGCCTTCTCCACTTCGTCGAGCAGGATCACGCTGTACGGACGCCGGCGCACCGCTTCGGTCAGATAACCGCCTTCCTCGTAGCCGACGTAGCCCGGAGGCGCGCCGACCAGGCGCGACACCGCGTGTTTCTCCATGAATTCGGACATGTCGATGCGCACCATCGCGTCCTGCGAATCGAACAGGAAATCGGCCAGCGCCTTGCACAGCTCGGTCTTGCCGACGCCGGTCGGGCCGAGGAACAGGAACGAGCCGGTCGGCTTGGACGGATCGGACAAGCCGGCGCGCGAACGCCGGATCGCGTCGGACACGACCTTGATCGCTTCGTCCTGGCCAACCACGCGCTTGTGCAACTCCTGTTCCATGCGCAGCAACTTGTCGCGCTCGCCTTCGAGCATCTTGTTGACCGGAATGCCGGTCCAGCGCGAAACGACTTCGGCGATTTCTTCCGCCGTCACTTTCTCCTGGACGAGCTTGAATTCGCCCTTCTGCTCGGCGGCTTGTGCGCTGGCGAGCTGCTTTTCCAGTTCGGGAATCTTGCCGTACTGGATTTCGCTCATGCGCGCGAAATCCTGCGCGCGCTGCGCGGCCTCGAACTCGGCCTTGGCCTGTTCGATTTGCTCCTTGATTTTCGTCGCGCCCTGCAACGCGGCCTTCTCCGCCTTCCACACATCGTTCAAGTCGGCGAATGCGCGTTCGAGCTGCCCGATGTCCGCCTCCAGGTCGGCGAGGCGCTGCCTGCTCGCCTCGTCCTTTTCCTTCTTCAGCATTTCGCGCTGGATTTTCAGCTGGATCAGGCGACGCTCCATGCGATCCAGTTCCTCCGGCTTGGAATCGATTTCCATGCGGATGCGCGAGGCCGCTTCGTCCATCAGGTCGATGGCCTTGTCGGGAAGTTGACGATCAGCGATGTAGCGATGCGACAGCGTCGCCGCGGCGACCACCGCCGGATCGGTGATCTCGACGCCATGGTGCACGGCGTATCTTTCCTTCAGGCCACGCAGGATCGCGATCGTGTCCTCCACGCTCGGCTCGCCGACGAACACCGGCTGGAAGCGCCGCTGGAGCGCCGCGTCCTTCTCGACGTACTTGCGGTATTCGTCGAGCGTGGTCGCGCCGATGCAATGCAGTTCGCCACGCGCCAGCGCGGGCTTCAACATGTTGCCGGCGTCGATCGCGCCTTCGGCCTTGCCGGCGCCGACCATGGTGTGCATATCGTAGATGAAGACGATGGTCTGCACTTCGTCCTGAGACACTTCCTTC
>JAATFG010000012.1 GCA_015655355.1 Lysobacterales bacterium | reverse complement strand
TGCTCGACCACAGCTTCCGTCCGCTGGCCGGCAAGGACCCGGTGCAACTGGACAAGACCTACGCCGGCAAGGTGCTGCTGGTGGTCAACGTCGCCAGCAAGTGCGGCAACACGCCGCAGTACGAAGGGCTGGAAGCGATGCAGCAGAAATACGCGACGCAGGGCTTCGACGTGCTCGGCTTCCCGTCCAACGATTTCCACGACCAGGAACCGGGCAGCGAGCAGGAAATCCAGCAGTTCTGCACGCTCACCTATGGGGTGAAGTTCCCGATGTTCGAGAAGGTCGACGTGATCGGCAACAACGCCACGCCGCTGTTCAAGGAATTGACCGCGGCCACCGGCGAAGCGCCGGACTGGAACTTCCACAAATACCTGATCGGTCGCGACGGCAAGGTGGTGGCCGCGTTCCCGGCCAAGACCCAGCCGAACGATCCCAAACTGGTCGCGGCGATCGAGCGCGAACTGGGACGCAAGTAAGGCTTTCCTCGCTGGCGCCTCGTGCGACAATGGACGCTTGCGCGCGGCGGTTCCGCGCGCAGGCAACGAAATTCCGTGCGCGGCGGCATGCCGCGCCTAGACACTGCAACGATCAGGAGCGAGTGATGAAGTCTTGGGTGCGCGGCGTGGCCGCAGTGGTGGCGGTAATGGTGGCAGGCAATGCGCTGGCGCAGGCGGCGGGCGACAAGACCGCGCTGACCACCGACAAGGACAAGGTCAGCTACGCGATCGGCATGGACATCGCCCATTCGTTCCAGCCGATCGCCAAGTACGTCGATTTGAATTCGTTCCAGAGCGCGGTGCAGAACGCCTTCGCCGGCGGCAAGCCGTTGCAGAGCGAAGACGTGGCCCACGCCACCGACAACGCGCTGCGCCAGAACATGGCCGCCGCCTCGGGCCAGATGCAGGGCATGGCGCCGGGTTCGGCGCCTCCGGCGGTCGATCCCAAGCAGGTTGGCCTGATGGTCGGCGACCGCGCGGTGGGTCCGTCGCTGGCGCCGCTGAAGAACGACATCGACCTGAACGTGCTGCTGCAGGCGCTGCGCACCAGCTTCAGCGGCGGCAAGCTGCTGCTGGGCGACGATGAAGCGCAGGCCACGCTGGCGGCGTTCATGAGCAAGAAGAAGGCCGACCTGTCCAACCAGAACCGCGCCGAGGGCGCCGCGTTCCTGGCCAAGAACAAGAGCGTGCCGGGCGTGATCACCACCCCGTCGGGCCTGCAGTACCAGGTGCTGCGCCCGGGCAGCGGCGCGCATCCGAGCGCGAGCAGCACCGTGCGCGTCAACTACGAAGGCAAGCTGCTCAACGGCGCGGTGTTCGATTCCTCGTACCAGCGCGGCCAGCCGGCCGAATTCCCGCTGGGCAACGTGATCGCCGGCTGGACCGAGGGCATCCCGTTGATGGGCATCGGCGCCAAGTACCGCTTCTGGGTGCCGTCCGACCTGGGGTATGGCGAAAACGGCCAGCCGCAGGGCGGCATCCCGCCGAACGCGACGCTGACCTTCGACGTCGAACTGCTCGGCGTGCAGCCCTGACGCCGGCACCACGCCCATGTCCTCGATGATGATGTCCGAAGGCGCCGCTGCCGGCGGCCGCGAGCGATCGCTGGAGCAGCGCCTGATCGAAATGGAAACGCGCCTGACCTTCCAGGAACAGGCGCTTTCCGAGTTGTCCGAAGCCCTGGCCGATGCGCGCGACGAAAGCGCGCGCAACGCCAACTTGCTGCGCCACCTGCTCGACGACCTGAGCAAGCTGCGCGCCGGTTTGTACGACAGTCCGGCCGACGAACCGCCGCCGCCGCACTACTGAATTCTTGCCGCAGGCTGCCCGTCGCGGCTTGCCTGTTATGCCCGTGAGTGATGCACCATGAATTCCTTGCGCGACCAGTTGCTGGGGCTTGGCTTCAAGCCCGCGCCCAAGCCTGAAACCAAACCTGATGGAAGCCGCCGGGCCGAAAACAGGCCCGCGCACAAAGGCCCGCACAAGCCGCAGGCGAAACGCGCCGGCAAACCGGCGCAGGCCGATGCGTCGCGGAAGAAGCCGCGTGGCGATGCGATGGATCTGGGCAAGGCCTTCGCCCTGCGCGCGCAAAGGGAAAAGGAAGAACGCATCGAGGCCGAGCGCCTCAAGCAGGAAGAAGCGCGCCTGCGCCGCGAGGCGAAGGCGAAGCTGGAAACCTACCTGCAAGGCAAGGCGCTGAACGACGAGGCGGCGGAATTCGTCCGCCATTTTCCGTATGGCGGCAAGATCAAGCGCATCCACGTCACCGAAACGCAGTTGAAGCAGCTCAATGCCGGCGAACTCGGCGTGGTGCAACTCAACGGCCGCTATCTGCTGGTCGCTGCGGCGACGCTGGGCGAAGCGGAAAAACTCTTCGCGCAAGCCATCGCGTTGAAGGTCGATCCGAACGCGCCGGCCGGGGAGGATCCGTATTCCGATCCGAAATACCAGGTGCCGGACGACCTGGTCTGGTAACCGCCAGGGTCCGATGATCACGCTGCGGCGAGCAGCGTCTTGACCTTTTCGATGTCGGCCGGCGTGGCCGGGTTGTAGACGATCATGCCGAGGTCGGGCCGGCCATCGACGGCGAAGGCCGAATACTCGAAGGCGATCTGTCCGGCGAGCGGATGGCGCAGGCGCTTGGTGCCCTCTCCGAAGCTGCGCACGTCCTTGTTGTCGCGCCACATCGCGGCGAATTCGGGACTCGCGCCGCTCAATTCGGCGACCAGCGAGGTCGCGCGTTCACCGGCGCAGGCGCCGCTGCGCACCACGTCGGCGCGGAACACGGCCACTATGCCGCGGGCGACGCTTTCCCAGTCGAGGTTCGCCGCGCGTGCGCGCGGGTCGAGAAAAATGCGGCGCAGGATGTTGCGCTGTTCCGGCGGTACCGAGGCATAGTCGCCCAGCACCTTCTCGGCGGCGCGGTTCCATGCGAGCACGTCCCAGGTGGCGGTCCTGACCAGCGCGGGGCTGAGTGCCAGCGCATCGAGCACGCGCTGCAATATCGGGGTGACGCCTTCCGCGTCATGGCGGCGGATTTCCGGCGGACGCCCTTGCGCGAGCAGGAACAGGTGCTCGCGTTCGACATCACCCAGCACCAGCGCCTGCGCGATGCGTTCGAGCGCATCGGCCGAAGGCGCGCCGCCGCGGCCTTGCTCCAGCCACGTGTACCACGTCGCGCTGACGTTGGCGCGCTGCGCGACTTCCTCGCGGCGCAGGCCGGGCGTGCGCCGGCGCTGCGAGGAAAATCCGAAGGCCGCCGGGTCGAGCCGCGCGCGGCGATCCTTCAGGTAGTTGCCAAGCGGGTTGTCGGTGGCAATCGCCATGTGCGCCTCGGTTGTTCGCCGGATCGTCCGATCAGGCGGGTAGTCGATATACCCGTATGACCTCACGGCTTTTGCGTGATGCGTGACGGGCACACAGTAGCCTGTGTCCTGCCACGGAGAATTTCAATGCGTGTATTCGTCACCGGCGCCGCCGGTTTCATCGGCACCGCCGTCACCCGCGAACTGATCGCCGCCGGCCACACGGTCGTCGGCCTCGCCCGTTCGGACGCGAACGCCGCCGCGCTCGCCGCGGCCGGCGCGCACGTGCATCGCGGTTCGCTCGAAGACCTCGACAGCCTGCGTGCCGGCGCGGCACAGGCCGACGGCGTGATCCACTTGGCCTTCATCCATGATTTCTCGAAATTCGCCGAGAACGGGCAGATCGACAAGCGCGCCATCGAGGCGATGGGCGAAGTGCTGGCCGGTTCGGGCAAGCCCTTCGTGGTCACCTCCGGCACGGCCATGCTCGCGACGGGACGCCCTGCGACGGAAGAGGACGTCCGTTCCGGCGATGGCCTGCCGCGCGTATCCGAGCAGGCGGGGCTGGCATTCGCCGCACGCGGCGTGCGCGCGACGGTGGTGCGCCTGCCGCAAGTGCATGGCGGCGAGGGCAAGGCCGGTTTCGTCGGGTATCTGTTCGAGGTCGCGCGCCAGAAAGGCGTTGCCGCGTATGTTGGCGACGGCAGCAATCGTTGGGCAGCGGGGCATCGGCTGGACGTCGCCCGCGTCTATCGGCTCGCGCTGGAGAAAGGCGCCGCGGGCGCCAACTATCACGCTGTCGGCGACGAAGGCGTGCCTTTGCGCGACATCGCCGAAGTGTTCACGCGCCATCTGGACGTGCCGACGGTTTCGATCCCGCCGGAACAGGCCGAGGCCCATTTCGGCTGGCTCGCCACGTTCGCCGCACTGGACATGCCGGCATCGAGCGCGCTGACGCAGCAGCGTCTCGGCTGGAAGCCGACCCAGCCCGGCCTGCTCGCCGACATCGGTCAGCCCGGCTATTTCACGGCTTGAGCGGGCCGCGGGGACCCGTACACACGGCGCGCCAAGCGAAGAACCAGGCGCGCCGTCTTCTGGCTGCAACAGAAATTGCGATGGCCTGTCATCGGGGTTAACGAAAATTTTTCCTTCGGAAAATTCTTTCAACCTGACGACGGGAATTTCGCAATGAAGAAGTGCAGCATGGCCTTGGCCGTGACGGCGGCGTTGTACGCGTCCGCCGCGATGGCGCAAAGCGACGGCAACACCACCGACGATTCGGCCAGGACCCTCGACAAGGTCTCGGTCATCGGCGTCGGCCAGACCCACGAAGTGCTGCGCGTGCAGCCGGAACAGGTCGCGGTGCTGCCGCCGGGCAGCAGCCCGCTGAAGGCGCTGTCCGCGTTGCCGGGCGTGAGCTTCCAGTCGTCCGACGCGTTCGGTGCCTACGAATGGTCCACCCGCATCCACCTGCGCGGCTTCAACCAGTCGCAGCTCGGCTTCACCCTGGACGGCATTCCGCTGGGCAACATGATGTACGGCAACGACAACGGCCTGCACATCAGCCGCGCGCTGATCTCCGAGAACCTCGGCAGCGCCGAAGTGGCCGAAGGCGTCGGCGGCGTCAGCACCGCGACCAGCGGCAACCTTGGCGGTACGCTGCAGTTCTATTCGGACGATCCGTCCAGCGAATTCGGCGTGAAGCTCGCGCAGACCTTCGGCAGCGACAACACCCGTCGCACCTATGCGCGCCTGGACACCGGCGACCACGACGGCTTCTCGATGTACCTGTCCGGCATGACCTCGGACACCGACAAGTGGAAGGGCGTCGGCCCGCAGAAGCAGACCCAGTTCAACGCCAAGGCGCTGTACGACTTCGGCGAAGGCAACCGCATCGGCGTGCTGGTGACGACCTCCGAGCGCAACGAAACCGATTACCAGGACGTGTCCAAGCAGATGGTCGACCAGCTCGGCTGGAACATCGACAACTCGCACGACTGGGCCGAGGCCAATGCCATCGGCCAGTCGATCAAGGACGGTTATTCCTACGCCGACCTGCCGGCCAAGTACCAGGGCCTGGCCGATCCGTGGGACGCGTCGTACTACGACGGCCGCGGCCTGCGCAACGACCAGGTCTACAACCTGTTCGGCGATTTCACCTTGAGCGACAACGTCACCGCGCACGCGCAGGTCTACCACCACGAAGACCGCGGCCAGGGCCACTGGTGGTCGCCGTGGCGCGACGCGACCTGGCCGGACGACGAACTGGTCGCCTTGCGCACCACCGAATACGGCATCAACCGCACCGGCGAAATCGCCTCGTTGAACTGGAACGCCGGCGACATCAACGACCTCGAAGTCGGCATCTGGCACGAGACCAACGACAACTCCGCGCAGCGCAATTTCTATTTCTTCAACGCGCCGGTGTCGGACAATTACTTCCTGAAGAACCCCGACGAGCGCGTGTGGTACCAGACCTTCCACGACACCACGCGCCAGTTCTACGTCAAGGACACCTTGAAGCTGCTCGACGGGCGCTTGAACATCGAAGCCGGCTTCAAGGGCACCGACGTCAAGATCGACGCCGCGGTGCCGGACGATCCGGCCATCCAGCAGACCCTGCTGACCGGCTCGCTGGAATCCAAGGACAATTTCCTGCCGCAGGTCGGCGCGACCTTCAAGCTCGACGCGCACAATGAAATCTTCGCCACGTATGCGGACAACATGGCCGCGTACCTCGGCGGCCTGAACGGTCCGCTCAACACCTCGCAGGCCGGCTACGACGCCGAAATCAGCTCGCTGAAGCCGGAACGCAGCAAGACCGTCGAACTCGGCTATCGCTTCAGCGGCGGGAATCTGCAGGCGTCGTTGACCGCCTACCACGTCAAGTACGAAGACCGCCTGCTGGCGATCAACCCGTGCTCGGCGATCCAGACCGGACCGGAATGCGTGACCCAATGGGTCAACGTCGGTTCGGTCACCGGCAAGGGCGTGGATGCGCTGGTGGTGTGGAAGATCATGGATGGCCTGCGCTGGAGCAACTCGCTGTCGTTCAACGACACCACCTACGACAGCGACTACAGCGACGGCGGCAGCATCGTGCCCACCGGCGGCAAGACCGTCATCGATTCGCCGAAGCAGATGTTCAGCAGCACGCTGGGCTGGAGCGTCGGCGCGTTCGAGCTCGACCTGGATGCTTCGTACACCGGCAAGCGCTACTACGCCTATACCGACGTCGGCAGCGTGGACGGTTTCTGGCTGTCGAACCTCGGCGCCTCGTACGATTTCGGCAAGGCGTGGAAGTTTTCCGACCTGAAGCTGGCGTTCAACGTCACCAACCTGCTGGACAAGAAGTATTTCGGCACGATCAACAGCGCCGGCTTCGTCGTCGCCGATCCGGACGGCACCGCGCAGACCCTGCAGGTCGGCGCGCCGCGCCAGGTGTTCGTCACCCTCAGCGCCGGCTTCTGATCGAACGCCGCATGCAACGCGAAAAAGCCCCGGATTTCCCGGGGCTTTGTGCATGTGCCGTCGTTCCGGCGAAAGCCGGAACCCAGCGACTTTTCCAGGAATCGCGAGGCGCCGGATACCGGCTTTCGCCGGTATGACGAACGGCCTTACTCCGGATCGTAATCGAGGTTCGACGCCAGCCAGCGTTCGGCCTGTTCCAGCGTCACGCCCTTGCGCTTGGCGTAATCGGCGGCCTGTTCCTTCGACACGCGCCCGACCACGAAGTATTGCGCCTGTGGATGGCTGAAGTAATAGCCGCTCACCGCCGCGGTCGGCAGCATCGCGTAGCTTTCGGTGAGGGTGATTGCGGCATTGCGTGGCGCGTCGAGCAGATCGAACAGAGTCGCCTTCTCGCTGTGTTCCGGGCAGGCCGGATAGCCCGGGGCAGGGCGGATGCCCGCGTATTTCTCCGCGATCAAGTCGTCGCTGGACAAATTTTCGTTGCCGGCATAGCCCCAGAATTCGGTGCGCACGCGCTGGTGCAAACGCTCGGCCAGCGCCTCGGCCAAACGGTCGGCGAGCGCTTTCAGCAGGATCGCGTTGTAGTAGTCGTGTTCCGCCTCGAAGCGGGCGACATGCGCATCGATGCCGATGCCCGCCGTCACCGCGAACGCGCCGATCCAGTCCTGCTTGCCCGAGGTTTTCGGCGCGATGAAATCGGCGAGGCAGAAATCCGGGCGTTCGACCGGCTTGTCCACCTGCTGGCGCAGGAAATGCAGCGTCGTCGCATCGCCGTTCATCAGCGGCGATGCGTGCACGATCACGTCGTCGCCGATGCTGTTCGCCGGCCACAGGCCGAACACGGCTTTCGCGGTCAGCCATTCCTCGGCGACGATCCTGTCGAGCATCGCACGCGCATCGCGGTACAACTCGCGGGCCTGCACCCCGACGATGTCGTCATCGAGGATTTGCGGGAATTTCCCGGCCAGTTCCCACGCATTGAAGAACGGCGACCAGTCGATCAGTTCAACCAGTTCCGCCAGCGGATAATCGTCGAACGCGTGCAGGCCCGGCTGCTTCGGCGTTGGCGGCGCGTAGCTCTTCCAGTCGAACTGGAATTTCTGCGCGCGCGCCTTTTCCAGCGATACCAGGCGCTTGGCATCGCCGCGGTTCTTGTGGCGTTCGCGGATTTCGGCGTAGTCGGCATCGTTCGCCGCGACGAATTTTCCGCGCAAATCCGCCGAAATCAGCGATTGGGCAACGCCGACCGCGCGCGAGGCGTCCTTCACCCACACCGTCGGCGCCTTGTAATGCGGGTCGATCTTCAGCGCGGTGTGCGCGCGCGAGGTGGTCGCGCCGCCGATCATCAACGGAATCTCGAAGCCCTGGCGCTGCATTTCACGCGCGACGTGCGACATTTCCTCCAGCGAGGGCGTGATCAAACCGCTCAGGCCGATGATGTCGGCGTTCACTTCGCGCGCCTTGTCGAGGATGGTCTGCGCCGGCACCATCACGCCGAGATCGACTACCTCGAAGTTGTTGCAGGCGAGCACCACGCCGACGATGTTCTTGCCGATGTCGTGCACGTCGCCTTTCACCGTGGCCATGATGATGCGGCCGTTGTTCTTGCCGGCGTCGCCGGTCCTGAGCTTTTCCTCCTCGATGAAGGGCAGCAGGTACGCGACCGCCTTCTTCATCACCCGCGCGGACTTCACCACTTGCGGCAGGAACATCTTGCCGGCGCCGAACAGGTCGCCGACGACGTTCATGCCGTCCATCAACGGGCCTTCGATCACGTCGAGCGGGCGCGTGGATTGCTGCCGCGCTTCCTCGGTGTCGGTTTCGACAAAGGCATCGATGCCGTGCACCAGCGCGTGGGCGAGGCGTTCGCGCACCGGCTTCGCGCGCCATGCGGCGTCCTCGACCTTGGTTTCGCCTTTCTTGCCCCTGTATTTCTCGGCGATTTCGAGCAGGCGCTCGGTGCCGTCCCTGCGCCGGTTGAGCACGACGTCTTCGACGCGTTCGCGCAATTCCGGATCGAGCTCGTCGTAGATCGGCAGCGCGCCGGCGTTGACGATGCCCATGTCCATGCCGGCCTTGATCGCGTGGTACAGGAACACGCTGTGGATCGCCGCGCGCACCACTTCATTGCCGCGGAACGAGAACGACACGTTGCTGACGCCGCCGCTGACGTGGCAATGCGGCAGCGTCGATTTGATCACGCGCGTGGCTTCGATGAAATCGACCGCGTAGTTGTCGTGCTCCTCGATGCCGGTGGCGATGGCGAAGATGTTGGGGTCGAAGATGATGTCTTCCG
>JAATFG010000002.1 GCA_015655355.1 Lysobacterales bacterium | reverse complement strand
GTGCGGATGTCGTTGAACTGGATTTCCTGCGCGTGCAGGCTGCGCCCGCTGGTTTGCACGTGGTATTTGAGCATTTGCGAGCGCTCGTTGGCGCCGTAGCGCTCGCGCATCGCCCGCGCCCAGATGCGCCGCGCGACGCGGCCGATCACCGTGTATTCCGGGTCCATGCCGTTGCTGAAGAAGAACGACAGGTTCGGCGCGAAATCGTCGATACGCATGCCGCGCGCGAGGTAATACTCGACGATGGTGAAACCGTTGCTCAGGGTGAACGCCAGTTGCGAGATCGGGTTCGCGCCGGCTTCGGCGATGTGGTAGCCGGAAATGCTCACCGAATAGAAATTGCGCACGCCGTTGTCGACGAAATACTGCTGGATGTCACCCATCATCCGCAGCGCGAATTCGGTGCTGAAGATGCAGGTGTTCTGCGCTTGATCCTCCTTGAGGATGTCGGCCTGCACGGTGCCGCGCACGCTCGCCAGCGTGTCGCGCTTGATGCGCGCATAAGCCTCCGCATCGACAAGCTGGTCGCCGCTGACGCCGAGCAGGGCCAGGCCAAGACCGTCATTCCCGTGCGGCAAATCGCCGTGATACTGCGGGCGCGGCTTGCCCTTGAAGATTTCGCCGAGCTGCGCTTGCGCATCGCTCCACCGCTGCGCATCGGACTTCAGATATTTCTCGACCTGCTGATCGATCGCGGTGTTCATGAACATCGCCAGGATCATCGGCGCCGGTCCGTTGATCGTCATCGACACGCTGGTATTCGGGGCGCACAGGTCGAAGCCGGAATACAGCTTCTTCATGTCGTCCAGCGTGGGAATGTTGACCCCGGAGTTGCCGATCTTGCCGTAGATGTCCGGACGCGGCGCCGGGTCTTCGCCGTACAGGGTGACGCTGTCGAACGCGGTCGAAAGCCGCACCGCCGGCTGGCCGAGGCTCAGGTAATGGAAGCGGCGATTGGTGCGCTCCGGCGTGCCTTCGCCGGCGAACATGCGGATCGGGTCTTCGCCGCTGCGCCGGTACGGATACACGCCGCCGGTGTAGGGGTAACTGCCCGGCAAATTCTCCTTGCCGAGGAACAGCAGCAGTTCGCCCCACGACCTGTACGTCGGCGCGGCGATCTTCGGGATCTTCTGGTGGCTCAGCGATTCGCGGTAATTCCCGACGCGAATCGTCTTGCCGCGCACTTCGTAGCCGCCTTCGTCATCCACGATGGACTTCAACCGTTGCGGCCATTCACGCAGCAGGCGCAAGTTGTCCGCATCCAGCGATTGCACCGCGTCGTTGTAGCGCTGGCGCAATGTCTTGAGCGAAGCATCGGCCGTGGGCAGGCCGTCGTGCGCGTACAACTCCAGCGCCGGCGGCACATGCGCATCGTCCAGTTCCTTCAACGCCATCCACAGCGACTGCGCGCGCTCGGCCGTTTCGGCCTGCGATTCGATGCGGCGATTGATCGAGCGGCCCTGCTCGGCGATTTCGGCGAGATAGCGCGTGCGGTTGCCGGGAATCAACACCGTCGCCCGCGGCTCCTTCAGCGTGGTGTCGAGTTGCGGCGCGAAATCGCAATGCGGCGACGCCGCGTTGTGCTTCTCGCGCAGCAAGCGGCACAGGTTGGCGAACATCCACGACACGCCCGGATCGTTGAATTGCGAGGCAATCGTCGGATACGCCGGCACATCTTCATCTTTCGCGTCGAACGCATTGCGATTGCGCCGCCACTGCTTGCGCACGTCGCGCAGCGCGTCCTCGGCGCCGCGGCGGTCGTACTTGTTGAGCACGACCAGCTCGGCGTAATCGAGCATGTCGATCTTTTCCAGTTGCGAGGCCGCGCCGTAATCGCTGGTCATCACGTAGACCGGCAGGTCGACCAGATCGACGATTTCCGAATCGCTCTGGCCGATGCCGGCGGTCTCGACGATGACCAGGTCGAAGCCCTGCGCCTTGAGCAGCGCGATGCAATCCTTCAGCACCGTGTTGGTCGCCGCATGCTGGCGGCGCGTGGCCATCGAACGCATGAACACGTGCGGGCTGCGCAGGGAATTCATCCGGATGCGGTCGCCGAGCAGCGCGCCGCCGCTGCGGCGGCGGGTGGGATCGACCGAGATCACCGCGATGCGCATGTCCGGGAACGCGGCGAGAAAGCGGTTCAACAACTCGTCGGTGACGGACGATTTGCCCGCGCCACCGGTGCCGGTCAAGCCGATGACCGGCGTTTTCCCGCCCGCCAGTTGCCATTCCTTGCGCAGGCGCGACAGTTCGGCTTCGCCATGCACGCCATCCTCGATCAGCGACAACGCGTGGCCCAGCGCGAGCTCGTCGGCGATGCTGGCCTGAGGCTGCGCGCGCGCCTCGTGCGCCACGCGCGCGGCGTCGGCGCGCTGCACGACGTCGCCGATCATCTCGACCAGGCCCAGCTTCATGCCGTCGTTGGGATGGTAGAGGCGCTCGACGCCATAGGCTTCCAGCGTGCGGATTTCCTCCGGGGTGATCGTGCCGCCGCCGCCGCCGAACACGCGCACGTGCGCCGCGCCGCGTTCGCGCAGCATGTCGATCATGTACTTGAAATATTCGACGTGGCCGCCCTGGTAGCTCGACAGCGCGATCGCGTCGGCGTCTTCCTGCAGCGCGGCACGCACCACGTCCTCGACGCTGCGGTTGTGGCCAAGGTGGATGACTTCGCAGCCCTGCGCCTGGATCAGCCGGCGCATGATGTTGATCGCCGCGTCGTGCCCGTCGAACAGGCTGGCGGCGGTGACGAAGCGCAGTGGCGTGGCGTCGATTTTCGCCGCGGGTCGTTCCGTTCCAAGCTCCGATGCAACGCTGCCCATGATGCCCTCCGCGACAGTCGTGTTGGCTGCCGCGATTGTAGGCCGATGCAAACGTGGCAGAATGCGCCTTCGACGAAAGGATGCTCAGGACGAAGGACATGATCTTCGAGACACTCGCCACCTCCGGCCACGAGCAGGTGTTGTTCTGCAACAATCCCGACGCGGGGCTGAAGGCGATCATCGCCATCCACAACACCGTGCTCGGCCCGGCGCTGGGCGGCGTGCGCATGCGCAACTACGCCGACGAGAACGCGATGCTCGCCGACGCGCTGCGCCTGAGCCGGACCATGACCTACAAGAACGCGCTGGCCGGTTTGAACGTCGGCGGCGGCAAGTGCGTGGTCTGGGGCGACCCTTCGCGCGACAAGAGCGAGGCGCTGTTCCGCGCGCTCGGCCGCCACGTCGATTCGCTCGGCGGCCGCTACATCGCCGCGGAGGACGCGGGCATCGCCGTCAACGACCTCGAGCACGTCTACCGCGAGACCGAATACGTCACCGGCGTGCACCAGGCGCATGGCGGCAGCGGCGATCCGGCGCCGTTCACCGCCTACGGCGCGCTGCAGGCGCTGATGGCCACGTTGAAACGCAAGTTCGGCAACGAGGAAATCGGCCGCTACAGCTACGCGATCCAGGGTGCCGGCCACATCGGCATGGAACTGGTCAAGCTGCTGCGCGAGCGCGGCGCCAGACTCTATGTCACCGACCTCAATCCGGACCTGCTGGAACAAGCCGTCGACGACCACGGCGTCACCGCGGTCAAGCCCGACGAAATCTACGATTTGCCGGTGGACGTGTTCATGCCGTGCGCGCTCGAATACGCGATCAACGAGCAGACCTTGCCGCTGCTGAAGGCCAAGCTGATCTGCGGCACCGCCAACAACCAGATGTCGCACGTGGTCGGCGTCGAAGCGCACAGGCGCGGCATCCTGTACGCGCCGGACTACGCGGTCAACGCCGGCGGCACGATCAACGTCTCGCTGGAAATCGACGGCTACAACCGCGAACGCGCGATGCGGCAGATGCGCAACATCTACCACACCATCGGCCGCATCTTCGATCTGTCCGAGCGGGAAAACATCGCTCCGCAATACGCCGCGGACAAGCTCGCCGAAGCGCGCATCGCCGCCATCGGCAAGCTGAAGCTGCCGATGGGTCGCACCGCGCCACGTTCCACCGGTCATCTGCGCGGCGAACGCTGAAGCCGCATTCCCCGTCGCCAAAGGTTGGGAGGCCGAATGCGACTAGCCAGTATCGAAACCCCCTCGCTGGGCGAAGACCTCGACGCCCTGCGCGACGCCGTGCGCAAGTTCGCCGACGCCGAGATCGCGCCGCGCGCCGCGCAGATCGACCGCGACAACGCCTTCCCGCAGGACTTGTGGCCGAAACTCGGCGAATACGGCCTGCTCGGCATCACCATCGCGCCCGACTGCGGCGGCAGCGGCCTGGGCTATCTGGCCCACGTGGTGGCGATGGAGGAAATCTCGCGCGCGTCCGGTTCGGTCGGCCTGAGCTACGGCGCGCATTCCAACCTGTGCGCGAACAACCTCCACCTCAACGGCACGCCCGCGCAGAACGAAAAATACCTGCCGAAGCTGTGCAGCGGCGAATCGGTCGGCGCGCTGGCGATGAGCGAACCGGGCGCCGGTTCGGACGTGGTCGGCTCGATGTCGTGCCACGCGGAATTGCGCGGCGACACCTGGATCGCGAACGGCAACAAGATGTGGATCACCAACGGCGTCGAGGCCGACGTGCTGATCGTGTACATGCGCACGAAGAAGGACGCCGGCGCGCACGGCATGACCGCCTTCATCGTCGAGCGCGGCTTCAAGGGTTTTTCCGGCGCACAGAAGCTGGACAAGCTCGGCATGCGCGGCAGCAACACCTGCGAACTGGTGTTCGAGAACTGCGAGATCCCCGCCGAAAACGTGCTCGGCGAAGTGCACGAAGGCGTGCGCGTGTTGATGGCCGGCCTGAACAGCGAGCGCCTCGTCCTCAGCGGCGGGCCGATCGGGCTGATGCAGGCCGCACTCGACATCGCCCTGCCCTACGCACGCGAACGCAAGCAGTTCGGCAAGGCGATCGGCACCTTCGAGCTGATGCAGGCGAAGCTGGCCGACATGTACGTGGCGCTGCAATCGGCGCGTGCATTCTCGTACCAGGTCGCGCGCGATTTCGACTTGGGCCACACCTCGCGCGCCGCGTCCGCCGCATGCCTGCTGCATGCGAGCGAAGCGGCGGTGCAGGTCGCGCTGGAAGCGATCCAGACCCTCGGCGGCAACGGCTACATCAACGACTACGACACCGGTCGCCTGCTGCGCGACGCCAAGCTCTATGCGATCGGCGCCGGCACCAACGAGATCCGGCGCATGCTGATCGGCCGCGAACTATTTGAAGGTCGCGGCTGAGTCGAATCAGCGCGAACCCGCCGCGCTCCGTGTTTCCTGACTTGCCGGCGCGGGCGTCACCGAAACCAGCAAACTGTCCCGATAGGTCGCTCCATTCGGCTTCAGATACACGAGCGAATCCTTGCCTGCATTCGCCACCTTGACTTCGACCAACGGCTCTCCGTCCATCACGACCGGATGCAAATCGATCTTGCGGATCGAACCATCGGACAACTTCACTTGGCGGCTGTAATTGCCGGCCATGCGATCGCCGAACACGAACGACTGCTTCACTTCGTCGATGGAAACGAAATACGCACTGTCGGAAGGCGCTACGCGTGGCGTCGTCGATGCGACGGCAACTGCCGCCGCGACACCGGCACCCGCGATGAATCCCGTGGACAGAAACGATTGAACCGGATCATGGCCATCTCCTTCGGTTGGAAACAGGAACGCGCTGTTTATACCACTCCACAAATTCCGATCAAAACCCGTACTTGAACTTCGACGTCCACTGATGGTCGTCGAAGTACGAGGCAAAGCGCTGGTCGTAGCCGAAACTCAATGACGCGCGCCGCGACACCATTGCATCAAGGCCGATGCCAAACAGGCCGGCGGATTTGTCGAAGCCCTCGGCATACAGCGGCGACCACGCATCGGCGCCGACGAAGCTCGCCTCGGCATACAGGCCGCTCTGGTCCAGTACCTGTTGCCATTCGGCGAAGGCATGCAGCGCGAAATGTCCCCATGCGCGTTGCGCGCGCACGCCGGCGAATGCCTGCGTGCGCTGGGCCAGGCCCGCGGCGCCGGTCAGGCCGAACGCGCTGCCTTCCTCGGTGAAACCGTCGCGCTGCAGACGCTGGTAATCCACGCCCGCATACGGCGTCAGCGCCGCCAGCGCATTGCCGAAATGCCGGCCGGATTCGAGCGTCGCATCGAAGAAGCGCCCGGCGTAATCGCTGCCGACGGCCTGGTTCGCATCACCGAGCTGCAGGTCGCGGCGTACCTGGCGCTGGTACTGGCCGGCACCGAACTGCACCAGCGCGTAGGCATCGCCACGCACCGCGCCGGTGTAGAACTGCGCGGAGGTCTGCCGCTGGCGCGCGCGGTCGCGGCCGGCGTCGAGGATGCCGTCGCTGTCGGTCTGGCCGAAGGCGACGCCGGCGAAACGGCCGAAGCCCAGCGGCAGGTCCTGGCCCAGCATCCAGCCGTTCGCCGCGAACGCATCGCCGCCCAATGCGCCCTGGCCCGGCTCGCCGAGTTGCCGCGACCACGCGCCTTGCGCCATCGGTTGCGCGAGCAGGTCGCCGAAATGCGCCGACAAGGCACGGCGGCCGGCATCGATGTCGTCGAAGGTCAGCGCATCGCTGCGCGCGTGCAGTTCGCCGGACAGGCTGCGCAGCGCAGCGGCCGCCTGCGCCTTGCCGGAGATTTGCTCGATGCTGCCGGCACCGTCGATGAAGCTCGCGCCGATGGCGCCGCTGCCGCTGCCCAGTTGCGCATCGATCTGGCGCATCGCCGATTCGACGCGTGCCGCCGATGCCAGCGAAACCGTGTCCAGTCCCATCGCCGTGGCGGCATGGCTGATGTCGATGCGGTTGATGTTGAGGAATACGTCGTTGGCGTCGTAGGACAGCGACGCGTCGAGGAATACGTTCGGCGCTGCCTCGATGCTGGAGAACGCGCCGCTGACGCCGGTATTGGAATACAGCAGCGTTTCCTTGGACGTCGTGGTGTAACCGCTTTTCACGCCGAGAATGGACAGCTCGCCGGCCAGCGTCGCCGTGCCGAACACGTGCAACTGGCTGCCCAGCCACAGGCCGAGGTTGCCGCTCGCGGATTGGGTGAAATTTCCGGTGATGCTGGCCGGATTGTTCGCGTCGATGTAGAGCTGGCCGCTGTTGTCGACGTCCTTGCCCAGCACGACGCTGGCCCAGACGGTCGCGCCACTGGAGATTTTCAGGTTCGACAGATACAGGCCGCCGCGCAAATCCAGGCCGCCGGCCAGCACTTGCGTGTCGCCCGTGTAATGGGCCAGTTCGGTCAGGCTCAAATTGCCGGCGCCATCCTTGATGAGACCGCCATCGCCGGTGATTGGGTTTCGCCACACCGAATTGGTGCCGGCCGGCACGTTCGCGTCGAAATCGCCCCAGGCGAAATTGGCTGGGCCGTTTGCAGCCTTGCTCACGTCGAGCAGACCCCAGCCGAACACGTCGTCCACACCCAACGCACCGATGTCCTTGGCGGTGCCGAGGAGGGTTTGGCGCACTTCGTCGTTGCTGAAGTACGGGAATTCCGCCCACACCACCGCGGCCGCGCCACTCACCTGCGGCGCGGCGAACGAAGTGCCGCTGCCCTGCCAGAACGAAAGGATATTCTTCGCGTCCTGCGTGTAATCGGGAAACACCACGGTGCCCGGCGCGGCGAGGCAGTAATTCTTCGCCGCACCGCACGCGTTCGGATACACCACGGTGGCGCCCGACGAATCGACGTAGCTGTCAAGCTTGCTGGTGTCGTTCGGGTCAACCGCGGTCACCGCCAGCCAGCCTTTCTCCAAATCCGCGCCGGGCGTGGCGCCGTTCAAACCGGCCATGCTCGGCAACATCGCGTTGTCACTGGGATTGGCGGCGCCTTCATTGCCGGTGGCGAACACGATCAAACCGCCGCGCGCACCGATGAAGTCGCGCCACGCGCCGGCCAATTCGTCGCTCATTGCCGGGTCGTTCCAATACAGGCCTCCCCACGAATTGTTGATGATCTTCGCGCCGGCGCCGGCCAGTTGCGCATCGAGTTGTTTGAAATAATCGCCGTAGCCCTGCCCGGCGCCGATTTCGTTGCCCTGGCCGGAACCGTCGTCGGCCGGCGGACTGTCATCGATGATGCGCGAAGACACGATCGTCGCGTCCTGCGCGACGCCGCCGGCCCAGGTGCCGCTGCCGGCGATGTTTTCGCTGCTGTCGATGAAGCTCGCGTTGACCGGCTTGCCGGCGGCGAGCATCGCCACCGTAGTGCCGTGGCGGACGACATCGTCGACGCTGGTGTTGTTGCTGCCGGAATCGACGTTGATGAATTCCGGCTGCAGCACCCGCCCGCTCAATGCCGGATGGGTATGGTCGACGCCGGTGTCGAGCAAGCCGATCGTGACGCCCTGGCCGGTCAAACCCGCGCCGAGCGCGCCAGCGGCATCGGTGTCGATCAAGGCCTGTGCCAATCCGTTCTGGATCTGGCTGGTGGTGAACGTGACCGGCGCAGCCAAGGCCGGCACCGTCGGCCGCGATTGGGGCGCGTCCAGGCTCGCGATGATCGGCACCGTCGGCGTGAAGCTCGGCGCGTAGCCCTGCGTGATCGGCGGCGGTGGCGAAGACTTGTGCCCGCCACCGCTGCCGCAGGCGGCCAACGCAACGGACAATGCGGAAAGAGCGAACAAACCACGGGAACTGCGCGCAGGCCTCGTCATCGTTGGCGTCTCGGGTGGAGTGGCCTGAATCTACACCAAGCGCGCGCCGGCAAACCGTTACCAAAGTCCATTTACCCGCAAGTGCCGGTGCAGGCGATAATCACCGCCATCCAATCCACGGGAACAGTTGCCATGTCCGACATCGTCATCGCCGCCGCCAAACGCACCGCCATCGGCTCCATGCTCGGCCAGTTCACCGGCGTGCCCACGCCCACCCTCGGCGCCAGTGCGATCCAGGCCGCGCTGGTGCAGTCGGGCATCGCCGCCGGCGACGTGTCCGAAGTGATCATGGGTTGCGTGCTGCCGGCCAACCTCGGCCAGGCACCGGCGCGGCAGGCGATGCGCGTGGCGGGCATCCCCGATGCGGTCGGCGCGACCACGATCAACAAGGTCTGCGGCTCCGGCATGAAGGCGATGATGCTCGGCCACGATCTGATCAAGGCCGGCAGCGCGAGCATCGTCGTTGCCGGCGGCATGGAGTCGATGACCAATGCGCCGCACCTGATTCCGAATTCGCGCACGGGCATCCGCTTCGGCGACGCCAAGCTGGTCGACCACATGTCGTGGGATGGCCTGGTGAATCCCTACGACGGCCAGGCGATGGGCGTGTTCGCCGAAGCCACCGCGGAGAAGTTCGGCTTCAGCCGCGAGCAGCAGGACGCGTTCGCGATCGAATCGGTCCGGCGCGCGCAGGCGGCGCAAAAGAGCGGCACGTTCAAGGATGAAATCGTCGGCGTGAAGGTGAGCACGCGCAAGGGCGAAGTCGAATTCCTCGACGACGAGCAACCGGGCAAGTCCGACGTCGCCAAGATCCCGACGCTGAAGCCGGCGTTCAAGAAGGACGGCACCGTCACCGCCGCGTCGTCGTCGAGCATTTCCGACGGCGCCGCCGCGACCGTGCTGCTGAGCGCGGACGAGGCGGCCAGGCGCGGCGTCACCCCGCTGGCGCGGATCGTCGGCCACGCGACCCATTCGCAGGAGCCGCAGTGGTTCACCACCGCGCCGCTGGGCGCGATCGACAAGTTGCTGAAGAAGGTCGGCTGGTCGGTCGCCGACGTCGACCTGTTCGAGATCAACGAGGCCTTCGCCGTAGTCGCGATGGCGCCGATCAAGGAACTGGGCATCGACCATGCCAGGCTCAACGTCAACGGGGGCGCCTGCGCGCTCGGCCACCCGATCGGCGCGTCCGGCGCGCGCATCGTGGTCACCCTGCTGCATGCCCTGCGCGCCCGCGGCGGCAAGCGCGGCATCGCCAGCCTGTGCATCGGCGGCGGCGAGGCCACCGCGATCGCGCTTGAACTGGTTTGAGCGCAACGCGAAGCGGCCCAAGGCACGGCGTGACTGCCGCGCCTTTCACGAAAATGAATACGCACATGCTTGACAGCGAAAATGCGCTTGTCATCATGTTTGCAACGCGTATTCGCGCGTTTTCACACCCGACCTCTGAGGAATTGCAAAGATGACCATCAACAAGGCTCTGATCGCGCTGGCTCTGGCCGCTGCCGTGGCCGCCTGCTCGAAGCAGGAAGATGCCGCCGCTCCGACCGCCCCGGCCACCGCTGCCGCTCCGGCCACCACCGACGCTCCGGCTGCCTCGACCTCGGCTGCTGCCGTTGCCGACGCTGCCAGCGCCGCCGCCGCTGCCGCCGATGCCGCTGCTCCGGCTGCCAGCGCCGCTGCTCCGGCCACCGCTGCCGCTCCGGCCGCGAAGTAATTTCCGGCTGCTGGCGCCCGGCGCACTGCGCCGGGTACTTGCTGCAAAAGGCCACCCGCTCACGCGGGTGGCCTTTTTTGTGGTTCAATAAAAAAGCACGAATGTCGTCACTAGTGCCTTTGCAACGCCCACCCACCCTCGGAGAAAAAAACATGAAGTTCAACACCCCGACCGCTCTGGTTGCCTTGGTTGCTGCTTCCGCCTTCGCCTTGGCGGCTTGCCAGAAGGCCGAAGACGCCGCCAGCACTGCAGCCAGCACGGCCAGCGCCGCGACCGCGGCGGCCGCCAGCGCCACCGATGCAGCCGCCGGCGCGGTTTCTGCCGCTGCCAGCGCCACCACCGAAGCCGCAAGCTCGGTTGCCAGCGCCGCCAGTTCCGTCACTGCGGCCGCCGGTTCGGTTGTCGATGCAGCCGGTGCCAGCGCCAGCAGCACCGTTGCCGCTGCGAGCGACAAGCTCACCGACGCGGCCGAAAAGGCCAAGGACGCAGCCGGCAAGGCCAAGGATGCCGCGACCAAAGTCAAGGACGCGATCAAGAAGTAATCGCGCATCCGCCACACGGCAAAGAAAAAGCCCGGGATTTCCCGGGCTTTTTCGTGCCCGCATTTCCCGCCGTTCGCTTTGCGCGCATGCCGCAGCGCGGATTGAGCACGCCGCCGCTTCGTGTTGTGATGCGGCCATCCTCGCCATGCAGGTGCGACATGCCCGTCATCCATTCGCGGCTCGATCCGCAATCGCCGCAAGCCCTCGCCAACAGCGCCTGGCAACACGAACTGGTCGAGGAACTCGACCGCCGCCTGGCCCGTGCCGGCGAAGGCGGCGGCGAGAAGGCGCGCGGCAAGCACGTCGAACGCGGCAAGCTGCCGCCGCGCGAACGGATCAAGGGCCTGCTCGACGACGATTCCGACTTCCTCGAAATCGCGCCGCTGGCGGCCGAGGACATGTACGACGGCGCCGCGCCCTGCGCGGGCGTGATCGCCGGCATCGGCAAGGTGCATGGCAAGCGCGTGCTGGTCGTCGCCAACGATGCGACGGTGAAGGGCGGCACCTATTTCCCGATGACGGTGAAGAAGCACCTGCGCGCGCAGCGCATCGCGCAGGAGAACCGCCTGCCCTGCATCTATCTGGTCGATTCCGGCGGCGCGTTCCTGCCGTTGCAGGACGAAGTCTTTCCCGACCGCGAGCATTTCGGCCGCATCTTCTTCAACCAGGCGCAACTCTCCGCGCAGGGCATTCCGCAGCTTGCGGTGGTGATGGGAAGCTGCACCGCCGGCGGCGCCTACGTGCCGGCGATGTGCGACGAGACCATCATCGTCAAGGACCAGGGCACGATCTTCCTCGGCGGCCCGCCGCTGGTGAAGGCGGCGACCGGCGAAATCGTCGATGCCGAATCGCTCGGCGGCGCGCTGGTGCACACCGCGACCTCCGGCGTCGCCGATCATCTCGCCGACGACGATGCGCACGCCTTGCGGATCGCGCGCGACCTCGTGCGCAACTTCAACTGGAATCCGCCGCCGGCGTGGGAGGTGGAAACCCCGCGCGAGCCGCTGCATCCGGCGCACGAGTTGTATTCGATCGTGCCGCAGGACACGCGCCAGCCGTTCGACGTGCGCGAAGTGATCGCGCGTCTGGTCGACGGCAGCGAGTTCGACGAATTCAAGGCGCGCTACGGCAGAACCCTGGTAACCGGCTTCGCGCACTTGAACGGACATCCGCTGGGCATCGTCGCCAGCAACGGCATCCTGTTCGCGGAAAGCGCGCTGAAGGCCGCGCACTTCATCGAGCTGTGCGACCAGCGCGGGATCCCGCTGCTGTTCTTGCAGAACATCACCGGCTTCATGGTCGGCCGCAAAGTGGAAAACGCCGGCATCGCCAAGGACGGCGCGAAGATGGTGACGGCGGTGAGCTGCGCGCGCGTGCCGAAGTTCACCGTGGTCATCGGCGGCAGTTTCGGCGCCGGCAACTACGCGATGTGCGGCCGCGCCTACGATCCGCGCCTGATGTGGATGTGGCCGAACGCGCGGATCAGCGTGATGGGCGGCGAACAGGCCGCGAGCGTGCTGGCGACGGTCAAGCGCGAGGGCATCGAGGCCGCCGGCAAGGACTGGAGCGCCGAAGAGGAAGCGGCGTTCAAGCAGCCGATCCGCGACCAGTACGACCGCGCCGGCAGCCCGTGGCACGCGACCGCGCGGTTGTGGGACGATGGCGTCATCGACCCCACCGGTACCCGCCGCGTGCTGGCGCTGGCCCTGGACGCGGCGCGCTTCGCACCGTTGCCGCCATCGCGCTTCGGAGTGTTCAGGATGTAGCCTGTCCGCACCGCGACCGGATTGGCGTTATCGCGCAAACATTCGGTTTTCCTTAATTTCCGCAGGCCATTTCCTCACGTGATACTTACAATCACGCGGCCATAGTCGACATTTCCCGTGACGAAATCCAACCCCGGAGAACTTCCCCCATGTCCAGCTGGAAAGACACCTTCAACACCAAGAGCGGCAGCACGCCGGAACCGAACGCCACGCCGGCGACCGCGCTCGACGCCGCGCCGGCGGCAACCGCGCCACTGGCCGCGGTGCCTGCGGCGCAGACGAAGGCCCTGGGCAAGGAATCGCTGATCTCCGCCGACCTCGCCATCGAAGGCAAGATCGAAGGCAGCGGCCACGTCCGCATCGCCGGCAAGTTCAAGGGCGACGTCAACGTGCAGGGCGACCTGACCATCGAGCTCGGTGCGAAAGTGACCGGCAGCGTCAAGGCCAAGAAGGTCAGCATCGCCGGCGAGCTGGAAGGCAATATCGATTCGGCCACGCAGGTGGACGTGCTCGCCTCCGGTTCGGTGGTCGGTGACATCAAGGCCAGCACCGTCACCGTCGCCAGCGGCGCCAAGCTGCGCGGCCAGGTCGATTTCGGCTGGGGTGAGAAGAAAGACGCATGAGCGTGCCGCGCCCGGGCAACGCGGGCGCAACCCGCGTCTGCCCGCATTGCAAGACCGTGATCCTCGAAAGCGCGGCGGTGTGCCCGTCGTGCAAGCACCACCTGCGCTTCGACCAAGGCGCGATCACCACGTTCCGCGCCCAACCTGTCGCCACGCCGTTGCAAGTCGAAGGCACGGTGCGCCATCCCGACGACGGCGGCCCTTACGAATACACCGTGGTCATGGTCATCCGCGACGAGCGCGGCACCGAAGTGAAACGCCAAGTGCTCGGCGTCGGCGCGATGCAACCGGGCGAAAGCCGCAGCTTCGCGCTGGCGGTGGAAATGGTCCAGCGCGACGATCTGAAAGGGCGTTTCCGCCGCAACTGATTCCCCGCTTCAACGAAAAACGCCCGGCTTCCCGGGCGTTTTCATGCCTCGACAAATCGTGCCTCAGTATTCCTGTGCCGTCGGCCGGAACAGGATTTCGTTGACGTCCACGTCTTCCGGCTGCTCGATCGCGAAGGCGACCATGCGCGCGAACGAATCGGCGGGAATCGCGGTCCTGCGGTAGTTCTCGGCGACCACCTGGCGCACGTTCGGGTCGGTGACGCTGTCGGCCAGTTCGGTGGCGACCAGCCCGGGCGAGATGATCGTGGTGCGGATGTTGTACGCCTTCACTTCCTGGCGCAGGCCTTCGGAAATCACCCGCACCGCGTGCTTGGTCGCCGAATACACGGTGCTGCTCGGGCGCACCTTGTGCCCGGCGACCGAAGCGACGTTGATGAAGTGCCCGGACTTCTGCTTCCGCATCTGCGGCAGCGCCGCGTCGATGCCGTACAGCACGCCCTTGATGTTGACGTCGATCATGCGGTCCCAGTCGTCGACCAGGCGCAGCTCCAGCGGCGACAGCGGCATCAAGCCGGCGTTGTTGAGCAGCACGTCGATGCGGCCGAACCTGGCGATGGCCGCGTCGACCAGCGCCTGCACCTCGCCGCGCTTGGCGACGTCGCAGGCGACGGCGAGCACGTCACCGCCGAGTTCCTGCGCCAGCGCATCGAGCCGTTCCTTGCGCCGCGCGCCAAGCACCAGCTTCGCACCCTTCGACGCCAGCAGCCGTGCCGAGGCTTCGCCAAGGCCGCTGCTCGCGCCGGTGATGACGATGACCTTGCCTGCGATGTTTTCGCTCATTGCGTTCTCCAAATTGTCTTTCAGGCGGCCAGCGAGGCCATGTCGATGACGAAGCGATAGCGCACGTCGCTCTTTTCCATGCGCTCGAAGGCGTGGTTGATTTCGTCCATGCGGATCATTTCGCAATCCGGCAGGATGTTCTTGCGCGCGCAGAAATCCAGCATTTCCTGGGTTTCGGCGATGCCGCCGATCGGCGAACCGGCAATGCGGCGGCGACCCATCAGCAGCGGCACCGTGCTCGGTTCGGCCAGCGGACCGATCTGGCCGACGATGACCAGCGTGCCATCGACGTCCAGCAGCGGCACGTACGGGTTGAGGTCGTGCTTGACCGGTACCGTATCGATGATCAGGTCGAGGCTGCTGGCCGCTTGCGCCATCGCCTCGGCATCGGACGAGACGAGGAAGGCATCGGCGCCGAGCTGCTTCGCATCCGCCGCTTTCGCATCGGTGCGGCCGATCACGGTGACGTGCGCGCCCAGGCCGACCGCCAGTTTCACCGCCATGTGGCCGAGGCCGCCCAGGCCGAGCACGCCGACGCGCGAACCGGGACCGACATTCCACGTGCGCAACGGCGAATACGTGGTGATGCCGGCGCACAGCAACGGCGCGGCGCGCGACAGATCCAGGCCATCCGGCACGCGCAGGGCGAATTCCTCGCGCACCACCAGATGCTTCGAGTAGCCGCCGTAGGTGATGCTGCCGTCGATGCGGTCATGCGCGTTGTAGGTCTGCGTGTTGCCGTGGCGGCACAGTTGTTCCTCGCCCTTCCTGCACTGGTCGCATTCCTGGCAACTGTCGACCATGCAGCCGACCGCGACGTGGTCGCCGACCTCGTATTTCTTCACCTCCGCACCGACCGCGATGACGCGGCCGACGATCTCGTGGCCGGGCACGACCGGATAGATGCTCCAGCCCCAGTCGTTGCGCGACTGGTGCAGGTCGGTGTGGCAGATGCCGCAATAGAGCACTTCCATCGCCACGTCGTTGGCGCGCAATTCGCGCCGCTCGAACGTGAACGGTGCCAGCGGCACGGTGGCGGACTGGGCTGCATAACCAATGGTTTTCATGCGTTTCTTTTCCTTCTCCGGAATTCAGCGGTTGATGAATTTCTGCGTGGCTTCGTTGTAGCGCGCGCCCTGGATTTCGATCTGCGCCAGCGCGCGCTCGATTTCCGCAAGTTCCGCCGCGCCCAATTCGAGCGTCGCGGCACCGAGGTTTTCTTCGAGGCGATGCAATTTGGTCGTGCCCGGGATCGGCACGATCCACGGCTTGCGCGACAGCAACCACGCCAGCGACACCTGCGCCGGCGTCGCGCCCTTCTTCGCCGCGATCTGCTTCAGCACCTCGACCAAGGCGAGATTCGCCTTCAACGCGTCCTGCTCGAAGCGCGGCAACGTATTGCGGAAATCGCCATCGGCGAACCTGGTGTTCGCGTCGATCGCCCCGGTCAAAAAGCCGCGACCCAGCGGCGAGAACGGCACGAAGCCGATGCCGAGTTCTTCCAGCACCGGCAGGATTTCGCCTTCCGGCTCGCGCCACCACAGCGAGTATTCGCTCTGCAGCGCGGTCACCGGCTGCACCGCGTGCGCGCGGCGGATCGCCTGCACGCCGGCTTCGGACAAGCCGAAATGGCGCACCTTGCCTTCGGCGATCAACTCCTTGACCGTGCCGGCGACGTCTTCCATCGGCACGTCCGGATCGACCCGATGCTGGTAGAACAGATCGATCACGTCGGTCTTCAGGCGCTTGAGCGACGCCTCGGCGACGGCGCGGATGTGCTCCGGCTTGCTGTTCAACGCGGAAAAACGCCCGGTCCGCGGATCGAATTCGTCGAAGCCGAACTTGGTGGCGATGACCACGTCCTTGCGCAACGGCGCCAAGGCTTCACCGACGATTTCCTCGTTGGTGAACGGCCCGTAGGCTTCGGCGGTGTCGAAGAAGGTCACCCCGCGTTCGACCGCGGCGCGCAGCAATGCAACGGCATCGGCCTTCGCCAACCCGGGGCCGAAGGCAAAGTTCAGGCCCATGCAGCCGAAGCCGAGCGTCGAGACTTCCAGGCCGCTGTTGCCAAGTGTGCGTTTCTGCATTTCGTTTTCTCCGGATACATGCATGGAATGCGGGTTTCGCCGGCTCACATCGTGTAGCCGGGTTTCTTGTAGAGCCTGTCCGCGTTGGCGACGATGTCCGGTCGATAGACCTGCTCGGCCCAGTCCTGCGATTCGACTTCCTCGAACGCGATGGAAACGGACGCTTCGCTGTTGCCGAGCTCGGCCATCACGCTCCGGCAGATGGCATCGGCCAGCTTGCGTTTCTGCGCCTCGGACTTGCCGGGCCACAATTTGACGATGACGTGGGGCATTCGGTTCTTCCTTCCGCGACAGGCCGGCGTGCAGTTTGCGCCGGGTCGGCGCGGGCGACTAGCCGCTACAATCGGGATTCACCCATGAATCCTGCTCAACAATGCCGCGCGAGAACCTCAACGACCTGCAAGCCTTCATCGCGGTGGCGCGCGAACGCAGCTTCACCCGTGCCGCCGCGCAACTGGGCGTGTCGCCTTCGGCGCTGAGCCACACACTGCGCGCGCTGGAAACGCGGCTTGGCGTGCGCCTGCTCACGCGCACCACGCGCAGCGTGTCGCCTACCGAAGCCGGCGAACGCCTGCTGCGCAACGTCGCCCCGCGCTTCGACGAAATCGACGCGGAGCTCACCGCATTGCGCGACATGCACGACCGCCCCGCCGGCAGCCTGCGCATCACCTGCAGCGAGCACGCACTGCAGGCCTTGCTGTGGCCGAAGCTCACCCAGTTGCAACGGCAATACCCGGAAATCAAGGTCGAAGTCAGCATCGACTACCGCCTGATCGACATCGTCGCCGAGCGCTTCGACGCCGGTATCCGCTACGGTGACCAGGTGGCGCGGGACATGATCGCGGTGCGCATCGCCCCGGACGAACGCTTCCTGATCGTCGGCGCGCCGGCGTATTTCGCCAGACACACCGCACCGAAAACTCCACAGGCGCTGGCCGAACACGATTGCATCAACCTGCGCCTGCCCACCCGTGGCGGCCTGTATGCATGGGAGTTGCAGAAAGGCCGGCGCGAACTGCATGTACAGGTGGACGGACCATTGGTGTTCAACAGCATCACCCCGATCCTGCAGGCCACCCTGGCCGGCTTCGGCCTGGCCTTCCTGCCCGAGAACATGGTGCGCGCCCACCTCGATGCCGGACGTCTGCAAAGCGTGCTGGAAGACTGGTGCCCGCCGTTCACCGGCTACCACCTGTATTACCCGAACCGCCGCCAGCATTCGCGCGCGATGACGCTGCTGGTCGAAACCCTGCGCTGGCACGGCTGACGCAAGCATGTTGCAAGCAGCGCATCTGCTATCGTCGCGCGCGGCCTCGACACGACACCGGACCATGCACGCCAATGCCATGCGCTTCTGCGCATTTCTGTTTCTCACCCTCGGCCTGTGCGCCCGCGCCGCCGCCGAAACGCCCGCCGGCGCGATCGCCAGCGGCGTCTATCCGAACCTGTTCGCCGAAGCCGGCTACGGCGCGGATGAAGTCCAGGCGAAGATCGACGCCGCGTTCAACCAGCTCTTCCACGGCGACCCGGCACGGCAGGCGGTCTATTACGACGCCGGCACCAACGCGAACGGCGCGCTGGCGTACATCCACGACGTCAACAGCGGCGACGTGCGTTCCGAAGGCATGTCCTACGGGATGATGATCGCGGTGCAGATGAACCGGAAGCGCGAGTTCGACGCGCTCTGGAACTGGGCCATGACCTTCATGTACCGCGCCGACCCGGCGCATCCGGCGCATGGCTACTTCGCCTGGTCGATGCGCACCGACGGCACGCCCAACGACGAGATGCCCGCGCCCGACGGCGAGCAATACTTCGCCGCCGCGCTGTATTTCGCCGCGGCGCGCTGGGGCGATGGCGACGGCATTCATGCCTATCGCGCGCAGGCCGATCGCTTGCTGACCGACGTGCTGCACCGCAAGCCGATCACCGGCGCGACCACGCACGGCACGATGACCGCGGCCAACCTGTTCGACCTCGACACCCGGCTGGTGCGCTTCACCCCCGACCTCGCCAATGCGCAACACACCGATGCCTCGTACCAGTTGCCGGCGTTCTACGAAGCCTGGGCGCGGGTCGGCCCGAAGCAAGATCGCGCGTTCTGGAAGGCCGCCGCCCGCGCCAGCCGAAATTATTTCGCTGCCGCAGCGAATCCGCGCACCGCGTTGACGCCGGACTATGGCAACTTCGACGCGACCCCGTGGGCCGCGCCGTGGCGGCCGGAATCGGCCGATTTCCGCTACGACGCCTGGCGCAGCGCGATGAACTGGTCGGTGGACTGGTCGTGGTGGGCCGCCGACCCGCGCGAAGTCGAGCGCAGCAACCGGCTGCAGGCGTTCTTCGCCGCGCAGGGCATGGACGCTTACGTCAGCCTGTATTCGCTGGACGGAAAGCCACTCGGCGGCGGCCAGACCACCGGGCTGGTGGCGATGAACGCGACCGCTTCACTCGCCGCCGACGATCCGCGCCGCCTGCAATTCATGCGCGCGCTGTGGCAGCGGCCGATTCCCGACGGCCGGCAGCGCTATTACGACGGCATGCTGTACCTTATGGCCCTGCTCCATTGCAGCGGCCAGTTCCGCGCATGGCTGCCGGCGGATGCCGGCTGAGGCACACGGCGCGCAATCTCGTTCCACCCACCGAATCGACGCGGGTTGATCACGATCCTGCTACTTGCCGCAGCCGTCGCAACCGGGGTCGCCGCATGCCGCCGCGGCCTTCACCGGCGCGATCTTCTTGCCGAGGCTGCGCAGCCAATGCGGCTGGTTTTCGCGTACCAGCGGAATGGCGAGCGCGATGCGCAGCCTGCGCACGCCGGCAGGAAACTGCTTCTGCGCGACGACGCCAGCGCTGGCCAGCACCACGACGGCAATGACGATGTATTGCAGCAATAGCGAAGCGTTCATCGGACTTCTCCTCGATGCGCCGTCTCAACCGGCGCCCAACCACACGGCGACATGATACGTCGCGCACGCAGCGACGTAGGCCAGCGCGAACAGGTAACCGGCGGCGATCGCCACCTTCTGCCACGAATTGGTTTCGCGCTTGATCGTCGCCAGGGTCGAGATGCAGCCCGGCGCGTAGATGAACCAGACCAGCAGCGACAGCGCGGTCGCCAGCGACCAGCCGTGCGCGATCAGCGGCGACAGCGCTTGCGCAGCGGCATCGTCGCTGACCGACAGCGCGTACACCGTGGCCAGCGACGCGACCACGACTTCGCGCGCGGCCAGGCCCGGAATCAGCGCGATGCAAATTTGCCAGTTGAAGCCCACCGGCGCGAACACCCAAGTCAGCGCATGGCCGATGCGCCCGGCGAAGCTGTAGTCGATCGCCGGGCCGGTCGCGCCCGCCGGCGCGTGCGGGAACGAGAGCAGGAACCACAGCAGGATCGTCAGCGCGAGGATGATGCCGCCGACGCGCTTGAGGAAGATCGCCGCGCGTTCCCACAAGCCGATCGCCAGGTCGCGCAGGTGCGGCACGCGGTACGACGGCAGCTCCATCAACAGCATGTGCTCGCCCTTGTCGCGCCGCCATTTCTTCATCACGAACGACACCACCAGCGCGCTGGCGATGCCCGCGGCGTACAGCGCGAACAGCACCAGGCCCTGCTGGCTGAACATGCCCCACACGGTCCGCTTCGGGATGAACGCGCCGATCAGCAGCGCGTACACCGGCAAGCGCGCCGAACAGGTCATCAGCGGCGCGACGAGGATCGTGGTCAGGCGATCGCGCGGGTCCTGGATGCTGCGCGTGGACATGATCCCCGGCACCGCGCAGGCAAAGCTCGACAGCAGCGGAATGAACGAACGCCCGGACAGCCCGGCCGACGCCATCATCCGGTCGAGCAGGAACGCCGCGCGCGGCAGGTAGCCGCTTTCCTCCAGCGACAGGATGAAGGCGAACAGGATCAGGATCTGCGGCAGGAACACCACCACGCTGCCGGTGCCGGCGATCACGCCGTCGACCAGCAGGCTGTTGAGCGGACCCTGCGGCAGCAGCACGCCGACGTACGCGCCCAGCCACTTGAAGCCGGCGTCGATGGCATCCATCAGCGGCGCGGCCCACGCATACACGGCCTGAAACACGAAGAACATCACCACCGCCAGCGCGATCAGGCCGAACACCGGATGCAGCAGCCAGCGGTCGAGCGCGTCGTCGATCTTCGCGGTGCGCGTCGGCATCGTCACCGTCGCGGCAAGCAGCTTGCGCGTCTCTTCGTGGATATCCCTCTCCCCCAACGCCTTGCTCGGCGCCTGCGGCGCCTGCGCGAGCGCGTCGATGCGTTCGACCAACTGCCGGGCACCATGACGCTGCACCGCGACGGTTTCGACCACCGGCACGCCGAGTTCGTCCTGCAACTTCGGCAGATCGATGGCGATGCCGCGGCGGCGCGCGGCGTCCATCATGTTGACCGCGACGATCATCGGCTTGCCGAGTTCGCGCACTTCCAGCGCGAAGCGCAAGTGCAGGCGCAGATTGGTCGCATCGACCACGCAAACCAGCACGTCCGGCGCGGTTTCGCCGGGATAGAAGCCGCGGATCACGTCGCGCGTCACCGCTTCGTCGAGGCTGGCCGCGCTCAGGCTGTACGCGCCGGGCAAATCCAGCAGCGCGTAGCTGCGGCCGGACGGCGCCAGCAGGCGGCCTTCCTTGCGCTCGACGGTGACGCCGGCATAGTTCGCCACCTTCTGCCGGCTGCCGGTGAGCTGGTTGAACAGCGCGGTCTTGCCGCAATTCGGATTGCCGACCAGGGCCAAACGCAGATTGTCGCCACTCATGCAGCACCTCGCGTCACTTCGTTGCGAAGCAGGACCCGCGCCGCTTCGCTGCGGCGCAAGGCAAAACGGGTGAAACCGACCTGGACCAGAATCGGCTCCGCGCCGACCGGCCCGACGGTGACCACTTCGACCAGCTCGCCGGCGACGAAACCCAGTTCGCGCAAGCGACGCGCGATGACGTCATTCGGGCCGTGATCCTGCACGGAGTCGACGATGCCGCGGGTGCGGCGAGGCAGTTCGGCCAGGGTCACTCGACAACTCGAAGGGAAAATGGGAACAGTTCTCATTCTAGCACCCCCGCGTCGCAACAAGGCCGGGCAGCGGCCCTCGTTATCATCGGCGGCATCGAACGCAGCTTCCCAAGGCCGAAACCTCCATGCCGGAATCCCTGTCCCTGCACCGCGAGCACGCGGTCTGCCGACTGCGCCTGAACCGCCCGGCGGTGCACAACGCCTTCGACGCCGCGCTGATCGCCGAGCTGAGCGGCGCCTTGCACGCCATCGCCGCCGATGCGCAAACCCGCGTGGTGGTGCTCGAAGGCGAAGGCACCAGCTTCTGCGCCGGCGCCGACCTCGACTGGATGCGCAACCAGGCCCGCGCCAGCGAAGCGGAGAACCACGCCGACGCGCTCGCCCTCGCCCGGGTCCTGCGCGCGCTGGCCGAATTGCCGAAACCAACCGTCGCGCGCGTGCACGGCGCGGCCTTCGGCGGCGGTGTCGGCCTGGTCGCCTGCTGCGACATCGCCATCGCCAGCGACCAGGCGAAGTTCGGCCTGAGCGAAGCCCGGCTTGGCTTGCTGCCGGCGACGATCGCGCCGCACGTCATCGCCGCTATCGGTGCACGCGAAGCGCGGCGCTGGTTCGCCACTGCGGAAAGTTTCGATGCGCATACCGCGCGGCGCATCGGCCTGGTGCACGAAGTCGTTGCCGCCGATGCGCTCGACGCCGCCATCGAAAAACAGGTCGGCCTGCTCCTGCGCGCCGGCCCGCTGGCGGCGGCGGCGGCGAAAAAACTGGTCCGCGACGTGGTGGCGGCGAACGATGGCGAAGCGCTCGACCGGGCCAACGCCGACCTGATCGCGCGCCTGCGCGTTTCGACCGAAGGCCAGGAAGGCATCGCCGCCTTCCTCGAAAAGCGCAAGCCGGGCTGGACGCAAACATGATTGCCCTTCCCTGCAATCGAACCGTCTCGATGGGAGGCCCGTGATGCCCGCTGATTTCGTCCGCATCGTCGAAGTCGCGCCACGCGACGGACTGCAAAACGAGAAGGCCATCGTCCCGACCGCGGCCAAGATCGAACTGATCGATCGCCTGACGCAAACCGGCCTGCGCAGCATCGAGGCGACCAGTTTCGTCAGCCCGAAATGGATTCCGCAACTGGCCGACGCGGCCGAAGTGTTCGCCGGCATCACGAAAAAACCGGGCGTTTCGTATCCGGTGCTGGTGCCGAACGAACAGGGCTACGAACGCGCGCTGGCTGCCGGCGCGCAGGAAATCGCGGTGTTCACCGCAGCGAGCGAAGCCTTCAACCGCAAGAACATCAACGCCGGCATCGACGAAAGCATCGAGCGCTTCAAGCCGGTGCTGCGGCGCGCGCAACACGATGGCGTGAAGGTGCGCGGCTACGTCTCGACCGTGCTCGGCTGTCCTTACCAGGGCCATGTTCCCGTTGCCGACGTCGTCCACGTCGCGATGCGTTTGCACGAACTGGGTTGCTACGAGATTTCGCTCGGTGACACCATCGGCGTCGGCACGCCGCGCAAGGCACGCGAAATGCTGCGCGCGGTCGCCGGCGCGATCCCGATCGGCGCGGTCGCCGTGCATTTCCACGACACCTACGGCCAGGCGCTGGCCAACATCGCCGCGTGCCTCGAAGAAGGCGTGCGCGTGGTCGATGCCGCCGTTTCCGGCACTGGCGGCTGCCCGTATGCGAAGGGCGCGAGCGGCAACGTCGCCAGCGAGGACGTCGCGTACCTGCTGCACGGCATGGGTTTCGACACCGGCATCGACCTGCCCGCGCTGGCCGCCACCGGGCGCTGGCTGGCGAACCTGCTCGGCCGCGAGACCGGCAGCAAGGTGGCCAAAGCGCTGGCGGCGGCGTGAGACAATGCGCGGGTTCTCCTCGCGCTCCGGCTTCCATGTCCACCAGCTTCACGATTCGCCCGATCACGCCGCGCGACGACGCGCGCATGGCCTCCATCATCCGCACCGTCATGCCGGAATTCGGCGCCAGCGGCGACGGCTTCGCGATCAAGGATCCGGAAGTGGATTGGCTCAGCCGCGCGTATTCGGCGCCGCGCAGCGCGTATTTCGTGGTCGAACGCGATGGCGAGGTGCTCGGCGGCGGCGGCGTTGCACAACTCGCCGGCGACGATGGAGCGATCTGCGAATTGCGCAAGATGTATTTCCTGGCGCAGGCGCGCGGCCTCGGCGCCGGCGCCGCGCTGATGGCGCAGTGCCTCGATGCCGCACGCGGTTTCGGTTACGCGCAGTGCTACATCGAAACCCTCACCGGCATGATTGCTGCCATGCGCCTGTACGAACGCAGCGGGTTCGTGCGCCTGTCCGCGCCGCTGGGCGCGACCGGCCACGGCGGCTGCGACCTCTGGTACCTGCTCGACTTGTGACGCGGCGCGAGCCAGGCGCTCCGGCGCGGTAGAATCCGCGGATTCTTCGGGAGGAAGACCATGCAACTGCAAGACGTCCGCGCCGTCGTCACCGGCGGCGTTTCCGGCCTCGGTTTCGCCGTGGCCAGACACATCATCGACAACGGCGGCAAGGCCGCGCTGTTCGACGTCAACGACGACAAGGGCGCTGCCGCCGTCGCCGAACTCGGCGCGGGCAACGCGCGCTATTTCAGGACCGACGTCACCGACGAAGCCACGGTCGCGGCCAGCATCGCGCAAGCGCGGGAATTCCTCGGCGGCCTCAACGTCGCGGTGAATTGCGCCGGCATCCTCGGCGCCGGTCGCGTGCTCGGCAAAGAGGCGCCGATGCCGCTGGCGAATTTCCGCGGCACCGTGCTGGTCAACCTGGTCGGCAGCTTCAACGTGGCCAAGGCCGCGGCCGACGCGATGCAGCACAACGCCGCCGGCATCGACGGCGAGCGCGGCGTGATCGTCAACACCGCATCAGTGGCCGCATACGAAGGCCAGATCGGCCAGGCCGCGTATTCGGCGTCGAAAGGCGGCGTGGTCGGCATGACCTTGCCGATGGCGCGCGAACTGGCGCGCTTCGGCATTCGCGTCATGACCATCGCGCCGGGCGTGTTCTGGACGCCGATGGTCGATGGCATGAGCGAAGCGGTGCAGCAATCGCTGGCCGCGTCGATCCCGTTCCCGTCGCGGCTCGGCCAGCCGGACGAATTCGCGGCGATGGTCGGCTTCATCCTGCAGAACCGCTACCTCAACGGCGAGACCATCCGCCTCGACGGCGCGACGCGGTTGGCCCCGAAATAACTCCACCCTCAACCAAGAAAATCCAATGAAGGCTTTTGACATCAAGAAAGGCAATGTCGTCGAATACAACGGCGGCGTATACCAGATCCGCGACATCGACCGCAGCAGCCCGCAGGGCCGCGGCGGCAACGTGCGCTTCCGCTTCACGATGTATTCGGTGCCCGGCGGCAGCAAGCTCGATGCAAGCTTCGACGCCGACGACAGCCTGACCGAAGTGGAACTGCTGCGCCGCCAGGCCACGTTCTCGTACAAGGACGGCGATGCGTTCGTGTTCCTCGACGACGAGGACTACACGCCGTACCAGCTCGACGCCGCCGTGATCGGCGACGACGCCGGCTACATCACCGACGGCCTCACCGGCATCTACGTGCAGGTGATCGACGAGCAGCCGGTGGCGATCCAGTTGCCGCAGTACGTGACCCTGGAAGTGATCGAAACCCCGCCGGAACTCAAGGGCGGCACCGCGACCAAGCGCCCGAAGCCGGCCAAGCTCAACACCGGCATCGAGATCATGGTGCCCGAGTACATCGGCAACGGCGAACGCATCCTGGTCAACACCGACACCGGCGAGTTCGGCGGTCGCGCCACGGAATAAGCGCGCCATCGTCGCTGGTCCACAATGATGCCGCTTCATCGAAAAAGGCCGCGAAAGCGGCCTTTTCTTCAATCGAACACCTTGCCCGGATTCATCAAGCCCTTCGGATCAAGCGCGCGCTTGATGCCCTTGAACATCGCCACTTCGGCGTCGCTGCGCGTGCTGGACAGGTAAGGCTTCTTGACCAGGCCGATGCCGTGTTCGGCGGAAATGCTGCCGCCGAAATCGTGCAGGGTCTGCGCCAGCAGCTTGGTCACCTTCTCGCACGCGGCGATGAAATCCGCATCGTTCCAGTCGTCCGGCTTGAGCACGTTGATGTGCAGGTTGCCGTCGCCGATATGGCCGAACCAGATCACCTCGAAATCGGGATAGTTTTCGCCGATCAATTCCTGCGAGGCATCGAGGAATGCCGGCATCTGCGAGATACGCACCGACACGTCGTTCTTGTAGGGCTTGTATCTGGCGATGGATTCGGTGATGCCTTCGCGCAAGCGCCACAGCTGTTGCGCCTGCGCATCGGATTGCGAAATCACGCCATCAAGGATCCAGCCCTGTTCCATCCCGTACTCGAACGCGGCCAGCGCCGCCGCTTCGTTCGCCTCGCTGTTCGATGCGTATTCGGTGACGACGTAATACGGATAAACCTCGTCGAACGGCTTTTGCGCGCCATGCGCGAGCACGTGCGCCAGCGCCTTGTCGGTGAAGAACTCGAAGGCTTCCAGTTGCAGGCGTTCGCGGAACGCGGCGAACACCTGCATCAAGACCTCGAAGCTCGGCAGCGCCAGCAGCATCACGTTGCCGGGCGGCGGCGGATCGGCAAGCTTGAGCGTGGCTTCGACGACGATGCCGAGCGTGCCCTCGGCACCGATGAACAGGTTGCGCAGGTCGTAGCCGCTGGAATTCTTGACCAGGCCGCGGTTGAGTTCGAGCAATTCGCCGTTGCCGGCGACAACCTTCAATCCCGCGACCCACTCGCGGGTGTTGCCGTAGCGGATCACGCGGATGCCGCCGGCGTTGGTCGCGATGTTGCCACCGATGCTGCACGAACCGCGTGCGGCGAAATCGACCGGATAGATCAGCCCGTGTTCCTTCGCCGCGTTGTGCACGGCTTGCAGCGGCATGCCGGCCTGCACCGTCATCAAGCGGTCGATGCGATCGAAGGACAACGCCTTGTTCATGCGTTCCAGCGACAACACCAGCTCGCCATTCGCGGCGACCGCGCCGCCACTCAAACCCGTGCGACCGCCGGACGGCACGATGGCCACGTCGTTGTCATTCGCCCAGCGCACGACGGCCTGCACTTCCTCGACGCTGCCCGGCAACGCGATCGCCAGCGGCGCCGGCGTCCAGCGCCGGGTCCAGTCGCGGCCATAGTGTTCGAGGTCGGCGGCGTCGGTTTTCAGGCGCAGGCCGGGCACGGCCTGTTGCAGCGAAGCGAGGCGGTCGCTCATGGGAAAGGCGGCGAAGTGCGGGGCACGGATTGTACCAGCCGCCGCCGGGTGGCCAGCTCGCCTTCGCCACCCTTTCGCGGGCAACCAACGCCGCCGCCGATGGGCCGAACGGCTAGAATGCACGGCTCCCTCGCTACCCACGCTCGCCCGGCGGCTCCCATGTCGAAAAAGACCTCGTTCCCGAAGGAAGACATCAAGGTCCTGTTGCTCGAAGGCGTCAGCCAGACCGCGGTCGAAACCTTCAAGGCCGCCGGCTACACCCAGATCGAACTCCATCCGAAGGCGCTGCCGGAAGACGTGCTGAAGGCGAAGATCGCCGACGCGCACATCGTCGGCATCCGCTCGCGCACGCAACTGACCGCCGACGTGCTGGCGCAGGCGCGGCGCACGATCGCGATCGGCTGCTTCTGCATCGGCACCAATCAGGTCGATCTCGACACCGCCGAACTGGCCGGCATCCCGGTGTTCAACGCGCCGTACTCGAACACGCGCTCGGTTGCCGAACTGGTGATCGCCGAAACCATCATGCTGCTGCGCGG
This sequence comes from Lysobacterales bacterium, assembly GCA_015655355.1. Taxonomy (GTDB): domain Bacteria; phylum Pseudomonadota; class Gammaproteobacteria; order Xanthomonadales; family Xanthomonadaceae; genus Pseudoxanthomonas_A. The sequence goes on along the minus strand of JAATFG010000002.1, from coordinate 1,535 downwards.
CGTGCAGTCCAAATCGATCCAGTGCCACGCCGGCGGCTGGTCGAAGTCGGCGGCCGGCAGCCGCGAAGCGCGCGGCAAGACCCTCGGCATCGTCGGCTACGGCCACATCGGCACCCAGGTCGGCGTGCTCGCCGAATCGCTGGGCATGAACGTGGTGTTCTTCGACGTCGAAACCTAGCTGTCGCTGGGCAACGCGCGCGCGGTCGAATCGCTGCACGAATTGCTGCAAGCCAGCGACGTGGTGACGCTGCACGTGCCGGAACTGGCTTCGACCAGGAACCTGATCGGTGCGGCGGAAATCGCGGCGATGAAGCAAGGCGCGCACCTGATCAACGCCTCGCGCGGCACGGTGGTCGACATCGATGCGCTCGCACCCGCGCTCAAGTCGAACCACCTCGGCGGCGCCGCGGTCGACGTGTTCCCGCTCTAACCGAAGGGCAACGGCGACGAATTCGTCTCCCCGCTGCGCGGGCTGGACAATGTCATCCTCACCCCGCACGTCGGCGGCAGCACCGAGGAAGCGCAGGAGAACATCGGCATCGAAGTGGCGGCCAAGCTGGTTCGCTACAGCGACAACGGCAGCACGCTGTCGGCGGTGAACTTCCCCGAAGTCACCCTGCCCGGCCACGACGGCAGCCGCCGCATCCTGCACATCCACCGCAACGTGCCGGGCGTGCTGTCGGCGATCAACGACGTGTTCCGCGCGCACAACATCAACATCGACGGCCAGTACCTGCGCACCGACCCGAAGCTCGGCTACGTGGTGATCGACGTCACCGCCGACGAGGAACAGACCAGCGCCCTGCGCGAAGCGCTGGCCGCGATCAACGGCACGCTGCGCACGCGCGTGTTGTATTGAGGCGCCCGGCGGCGCTCGCATGAACTGGAAGATCATCGCGCTGACCGGCATTCCGCTTGCCGCGCTGCTGGGCTTCGCCCTGCCCTCGGCCTCGCGCGCGCCGACACCGGCACAGGTGTTCAAGCTGGCCTCGCGGCACGTGGTCGAAATCCACACCTACAAGTCCGATGCCGACATCGCCGGCGACCTGTTCCTCGACCAGGGCAGCGGCGTGGTGATCGCGCCGAACGTGGTCGCAAGCAATTGCCACGTGCTGATCGACCGCGAAGCGGCCACGCCGTACGTGTTCTTCGACGACGCGAAGTACAAGGCCAGCCTGCGCGAGGTCGACCGCACGCGCGACCTGTGCACGCTGGACGTGCCGAAGCTGCCGGCGCAACCGGCAAAGATCGCGCTGCAATCCGATGCCGAAGTCGGCGACGTGGTCTACACGCTCGGCTCGCCGGCGGGACGCTCGCTGTCGTTCGCGCAAGGCATCATCGCCGCGCTGCGCGAAGACGCGGGCACCACCTACATCCAGACCACCGCGGCGATTTCCTCCGGTTCCAGCGGCGGCGGCCTGTTCGATGCGCGCGGCAACCTGCTCGGCATCACCGGCTGGATCGACGACGGCGGCGAGAACCTCAACTTCGCCATTCCCGCCGAACTGCTGGGCGAATTGCCGAAACGCACGACC